>JBKJJE010000025.1:0-22469 GCA_046598075.1 Stagnimonas sp. | reverse complement strand
GCGAGAGAATCCAGCAACACCAGATCGCCGCCGGAGGTGATGAACTGGTTGGTGCCGCCGGCCTGTACCTGCCGCTCGAAAACCGCCTCGGCGATCAGGTTGACGCCATTGATGTTGCCGCCGATGGTCAATCCCAGCGGATCGAGCCGGAACGTGCCGTTGCTGCCCACCGTCACGATGTCGGCGAGCGTGACGCTGCGATGTCCGGAGAGTTCGGCGAAGCCGCCTTCGGCCGCGAGCGGGGAGCCGCTGCGCACATCGATGTGGGCACCCTCCGCGTAGTCGAGATGATCCGCTGCCACCGCCCGCACGCTGCCGCCGCCGCCAGTGCCGATGCCGGTGGCCAGCGTCTGCGAGCCGGTGGCAAGGCCGATATCGCGATCGGTGACCAATTCGATACGGCCACCGCCGACATCGACGGCCATCGCGCTGGCGTCGAGGACGCCGCTGTGAGCAATATCGCCGCCCTCGGCAGAGAGCAGGATTTCGCCGTCGTGCTCGACCAGGCTTCTGGCCCTGATAACCCCGCTGTTGTTGACGGCAGTCGCCACCAGGTCCTGCGCCACCCGGGCAGCCATGAACACCCGGCCGCCGTCGGCCATCAGGCTGCCGGTATTGGCCACACCCGCCGCCGTGCCGAGTGCGGCCGCATCGATGCGGTAGCTGACCAGCCCGGTGTCGTTGAGGTCCAGTGTCAGGCCGGCGCCGGAGGCGAGCACCACGTCGCCAAGACGGGTCTGGATCAGGCCGCCGTTGCTGACGGTGTGACCAGCGAGCACCACGAAGCCGCCGTCGCGGGCGGTGATGGCGCCGTTGTTGGCTACCGCGGCGTCGCTGTTGCCCGCCAGCACATAGCGACCGGCGAGAAAGTCGTCGTCGCTGAGTTCCAGCGTCGAGGCAGTCAGGCTGCCGACATCCACCTGCGCCCCTGCACCAAACATCACGCCCTGAGGGTTGATCAGGAAGACCCGGCCATTGGCAGTGAGATTACCGAGGATTTCGCTGGGGTTGCCGCCGATGACCCGATTGAGGACCGCCGCCGAAGCCGAAGGCTGGAGAAACTGCACGGTCTCGCCGCTGCCGATGCCGAACTGCTGCCAGTTGATGACCGCTGCCGCACTCTGCTGCTGGATGGTGGTGAGACCGGGTGCGGTGGAGATGCTGGCTTGGCCGGCAACCACGCTGCCGCCTACCGGATTGGCCAGCACCGCAAACGGCATCAGGGCAGCCGGCAGCAATGCCCAGCGCGCCCGCAGCAGGGGGGCTGAGATGGCAGCCGGACGAATGGCCAACTCGCCACGGTTGCGGCGCTCAATCAGGCGTTTGTTCATGGCTGACTCCTAAAAAGCAACCGAGAAACTGCCGTAGAAACGGCCATCTTCCTTGCCATCACTGACGGGGGTGTCAGTGACAGGTATTGCGTAGTCGAGATTGGCACTCAGGTTCCGGTAGCCCAGAAAAAGTCCGAAACCGGCGCTGGCGAGCGATATGTCCTGAGGCCTTGCGCCGAGCGGGAAGCGGTCCGACTGGTGCTGGCGTACCGAACCTGCGTCAAAGAACAGCCGGGGTGCGGCCGCCAGCGCGCCAGCGAGCAGGAAATTGCGGCGCAAGGTGAGCTGTGCCAGATAGCCCCAGTCGCCGCGTGCCTCCGAGGGGGCGTAACCGCGCACGCTGGAGGGCCCGCCCACCGAGAACTTTTGGGTATCTGGCAGCGGCTCAATGCCATAGACGAACTGCGCCCGGCTCAACAGCTGCAGCTGGTAGGGCAGCGGGGTGAGCTGTTGCAGGTCGAGATCGATCTTCAGTGGCTGGCTGGCGGTGTCGGTGGTGGCGTTGTAGCCGGTGAAATTGCTGCCCAGCAAGGCGGACAGCTGAGTGACCGCCCGGTTGGCAGCGGTGCGGGTAAAGGTACCGCCGACCTCCAGCACCATCACCTGGCTCTTGTTGAAGGTGACGCCGCCGAAATCGGTATCCGCCTTGGTGTTGTTGACCGCGGCAATCACCGACAGCTGGTCGATGCTGGTGTCGAACACCGGCACGAACAGTTCGGCACGGGCGGTGCTGCTGCTGCCGCTGACACCTGAAAACGCACCGGCAACGTCAAACTCCGCATGGCCATAACTGACGCTGACCCGCGAGGCGCCGACGCCGGTCGGCAGCGAGTAGCTGCCGGCACCGTATTTCAGCAGGGCATTCTCGGAACGCAGGGCGGTCAGCGAGAGCTGGTCGGCCGCACCGAGCGGATTGTTGAGTGTGAGCTGGGCGCCACTACGGAATACGCCGATATTCCTGGTGCCGCCGTTGTCGATGAAGGCACGGCCTTCAAAGGGCGTCTCCTTGGCGAGCACCACGACATCGGAACTGCCGTACTCGCTGCCGGGTTGCAGCCGGGCGCGTACGTCGAGGCCGGGCAGGCCATCGACAGTGCGCAGATGCTGCTCGAACTCGGGCGCGCTGTAGACGCGCCCTTCCGCGGTATCCAGAAAGTAGCCGAGGTCGTCTTCGGCGTAATGCTTGATGCCTTCGTAGCGGACGCTGCCGATGCGTCCTTCAATCACTTCCAGCCGGACGGTGCCCTCGGTGACTTTCTGCGCCGGTACCAGTGCGGAGGCCAGCGCATAGCCGCGGCGCACGTAGAAATCGGTCACCTTGTCAGCCGCCTCGTAGAGCTCGATGAGGGTGATCGGACGCTGCGTATAGCTGCTGACCAGCCTGCCCAGTTCCTCGCTCGAATAGATGGTGTTGCCGGCGAACTCGAAGTGGGTGACGGTGATGTTCCTGCTGGCGCCCGGCGGTGCGCTGCTGGGCCGCAGCAGGGATTCGCTGGCGGTGGGCGTCAGCCGGGGTACAGGCTGTACTTCCGGCGTCTGCTTCAGCGTGTCCTGCACGCCTCCGGGAGTGATCGGCTGGGCCGCAGCGGCGAGCGACACGGCGGTGAGCACCGAGAACGCTGCCCCTCTCGTTAATGTGCGTGCGGAAACGACTCCCATAAGGCATCCCCTGCCGTGTTCGGCATTTATACGAGGGGTAAATATAACTGAGGGTTGAAGGCTCGGCATTGCGCAGCTGTGACCGGCATCATGCGCCGCCGCCCGGTTTGAAAATGCAAAACCCTCGCTATCGACCGCCAAGCCCGCTTACACTGGCGGCGCAGATGAGAGAGACCGGGGCACCCCCGGCAGCGAAGGCGCAAATCCGCTCGGAATCGCTCAGCTAAAAGGATCGTCTGCTGTGGCAAACACTCTGGAGAGCGCCTGGGTTCATTCAGGCCACCGAAGGCGCACCAACGCTCAGGTAACAAGGACAGAGGGGCGGATGCAATCCACTACCGGCATCCGCACATGACACTCAAGCAAACCGCGCTGCACGCCCAACATCAGGCGCTGAACGCGCGTCTGGTCGATTTTGCCGGCTGGGACATGCCCATCCAGTACACCGGGCCTTTGGATGAACACCATGCCGTGCGCTCGGCTGCTGGCATGTTCGACGTGGCGCACATGTCGGCGGTCGATCTGCAGGGGCCGCGGGTGCGCGAGTTCCTGCGGGTGCTGGTCGCCAACGACGTTGCCAAGCTCAGCCAGGCCGGCCGCGCGCTCTACACCTGCATGCTGCGCCCAGATGGCGGCGTCATCGACGATCTCATCATCTATTTCCTGAACGAAGGCTGGTTCCGGCTGGTGGTCAACGCGGGCACCACCGAAAAGGATCTGGCCTGGATCAGCCAGCAGGCTGCCGCTTTCGAGGTGGCTGTGAAACACCGCAGCGACCTGGGGATTCTGGCGGTGCAGGGCCCCTCGGCCCGCGCCACCGTCGCCAAATATCTGCCGCCCGCCTTGGCTGAAAAGTCACTGGCACTCATCCCGTTTCAGGCGGCTTACGAGGGCGATCTGTTCGTCGGCCGCACCGGTTACACAGGCGAAGATGGTTTCGAGCTGATCCTGCCGCACGCCGATCTGGTCACGCTCTGGAAACAGCTGCTTGCCGACGGGGTCAAGCCCTGCGGTCTCGGCGCGCGCGATACGCTTCGCCTCGAGGCGGGCATGAATCTGTATGGGCAGGACATGGACGAGAGCAAGCACCCGCTGGAATCCGGCCTGGGCTGGACGCTGGATTTCAGCGACGCAACGCGCCACTTCATCGGCCGCGCCGCGCTCGAACCCCTGCGCGGCGGCAAGTCGCCGCAGAAGTTCGTCGGCCTGCTGCTCGAAGGCCGTGGCGTGCTACGTGCCCACATGCCGGTGCGCTTTGCCAATGGCGCGCTCGGTGAAACCACCAGCGGCGGCTTCGCGCCCACCATGAAGCAGTCCATCGCCTTCGCACGCGTCGATGCCGGCGCCGAGGGCCATGTTGAAGTCGAAATCCGCGGCCAGTGGGTCGCCGCCCGCATCGTCAAGCCGCCCTTTGTACGGAATGGCAAAGTCTTGGTTTAACTGCAGATTTCACAGATGACGCAGATTGAAAAGCGATTGAATCTGAGAAATCTGTGAAATCTGCGGTTCAATATTTTGATTGATCGAAACTCAACGGAGCAGCCCATGAGCAATACCCCCGCCGAACTCAAATACGCCAAATCCCACGAGTGGGTGAAAGTCGAGGCCGATGGCACCGTGACGATTGGCATCACCGACCACGCGCAGCACGCCTTAGGCGACTTGGTGTTCGTCGAAACCCCCAAGGTCGGCCGCAAGCTGGCGGCCGGTGAGTCCTGCGCCGTGGTGGAGTCGGTGAAGGCTGCGAGCGACGTTTACGCGCCGATTGCGGGCGAGGTGATTGCCGTCAATGACGCGCTCACATCAGCCCCCGAAGTGCTCAACACCGATCCCTACGTCGGCGGCTGGATGTGGAAGATGAAGCCCGCCAACGTCGCCGATGCGGCCGGTCTGCTCGACGCTGCCGCTTATAGCGCGACGCTCAGCTAAAGCGGTCATTCCCGCGAGAGCGGGAATCCAGCCCTTAAGTCAACAAATCGCAGATCGCAACACCTGGATTCCCGCCTTTGCGGGAATGACAAGAAACGGAGCGCAGCAGAGCAATGCCTTTTATCCCCCACACCGAGCAAGACGTCGCGTCGATGCTCAAGACCATCGGCGCACCGACGGTCGACGCGCTGTTCGATGAAATCCCTGCCGAGTTGAAAGCCAAGGGCCTCACGCAGGTGCCGGAAGGCGTCAGCGAGATGGAGATCACCCAGCTCATGCACGAGCGGGCGGGTCTGGACGGTGCACCGTTGAACTTCATCGGTGCCGGTGCCTACGAGCATCACATCCCGGCAGCGGTGTGGCAGATCACCACCCGTGGCGAGTTCTATTCGGCCTACACGCCGTATCAGGCCGAGGCCAGCCAGGGCACGCTGCAGGTGCTCTACGAGTTCCAGACCATGATGACGGAACTCACCGGCATGGACGTCAGCAATGCCTCCATGTACGACGGCGCCACCGCGCTCGCCGAGGCGCTGCTGATGGCGACGCGCTGCAACGCCAGCAACCCCGATGGATTGATGCTGGTGCCCAAGGCGCTGCATCCGTTCTACGCGGAAGTGGTGAACAGCTGCACCCACGCACAGGGCATCCGCCAGGCGGTGGTGGCTTTCGACCCCAGGACCGGCCAGACCGATCTCGAAGCCCTCGGCAATTACGCGGGTACCAGGCCCACTGCCGTGGTGATTGCCCAGCCCAATTTCTTCGGCGTGCTGGAAGACGTCGATGCGCTCACCGACTGGGCGCACGCCCAGGGCGCGCTGGTGGTCGCGGTGGTCAACCCGACTTCGCTCGCACTCCTGAAGCCGCCGAGCCAGTGGGGTACCAAGGGTGCGGACATTGTCTGCGGCGAAGGCCAGCCGCTGGGCTCGCCGCTCGCCGGTGGTGGCCCGTACTTCGGGTTTCTCACCTGCAGGATGCCACTGGTGCGCCAGATGCCGGGCCGCATCGTCGGCCGCACTGTGGATCTCGAAGGCAAGCCCGGCTACACGCTCACCCTGCAGGCTCGCGAACAGCACATCCGCCGCGCCAAGGCGACCTCCAACATCTGCACCAACCAGGGTCTGCTGGTGACGGCTGCGACCATCTACATGAGCCTGGTCGGCCCGCAGGGTCTGGAGAAAGTGGCATCGGCCTCGATGGCCAACACCACCGCGCTGGTCGAGGCGCTGACCAGGATCAGGGGTGTGGAACTGGTGTTTGCCAGCCCGCGCTTCCACGAGGCGGTGATCCGCCTGCCCAAGCCGGTCGCGGCAGTGCTCGAAACCCTCGCGGACGCCAACATCTGCGGCGGTCTCGACCTCTCGACGCATTACCCGGAACTGGGCCAGACGCTGCTCGTCTGCGCGACCGAAACCAAGACCGCGAAGCACATCCAAACCTTTGCTGCGGCCCTCGCCGCTGCACTCCATTAAAGGAATCCTAAATGTCCACTGTCACCCTGCATGGCAACACGGTCGAAGTCGCTGGCGAGCTGCCCAAGGTCGGTTCCGAATCCACCGGCTTCCATCTGGTGGCTTCCGATCTCAAGGATGTCTCCCTGCACGACTTCGCCGGCAAGAAAAAAGTGCTCAACATTTTCCCCAGTGTCGATACCGCCACCTGTGCGATGTCGGTGCGCCAGTTCAACAGCCGCGCCTCCGAGTTGCCCAACACCGTGGTGCTCTGCATTTCGGCCGACCTGCCATTTGCGCAGAAGCGTTTCTGCGGCGCCGAGGGCCTGAGCAATGTCGTCAACCTCTCGCTGATGCGCGGCGGCCAGTTTGCCAAGGATTACGGCGTGAAGATCGAGACTGGCCCGCTCGCCGGCCTCACTGCCCGCGCCGTGGTGGTGATCGACGAGCACAACATCGTCCGCCACACCGAGCTGGTGGCTGAGATCGCCCACGAACCCAACTACGACGCTGCCATTGCCGCACTGAGCTAAGAGCCATGTCCGAACCGCTGATCTTCGAAATCTCCGCACCCGGCCGCGCCGCGCATGCGCAGGCCCCGTATGTGCAGGTGAACACCGATGCCATCCCGGCCGCTCTGCGCCGCAAGGCCGCGCCGAAGCTGCCGGAAGTGAGCGAGTTGCAGGCGGTGCGCCACTACACGCGCCTCTCCAAGCTCAACTTCAGCATCGATACCCACTTCTACCCGCTGGGCAGCTGCACGATGAAATACAACCCGCGCGCCTGCAATTCGCTGGCGATGCTGCCGGAGTTTCTCGGCCGCCACCCGCTGGCACCGGTGAGCCATGGACAGGGGTTTCTGTCGTGCATGCACGAGTTGCAGGAAATCCTCAAGGACGTCACCGGCATGGCCGGTGTCAGCCTCACGCCGATGGCGGGTGCGCAGGGCGAGTTCGCCGGCGTGGCGATGATCCGCGCCTATCACCAGGCCCGCAATGATCTGGGCCGAACCGAAATCCTGGTGCCCGATGCCGCCCACGGCACCAATCCGGCAACCGCGACCATGCTGGGCTTCAAGACCCGGGAGATTCCCACCAACGCCGAAGGCGATGTCGACATCGAGGCGCTGAAGGCTGCCGTCGGGCCGCAGACGGCCGGCATCATGCTCACCAATCCCTCGACGCTCGGCGTGTTCGAACGCAAGATCAAGGACATCGCCGGCATCGTGCATCAGGCCGGTGGCCTGCTCTATTACGACGGCGCCAACCTCAATGCGATTCTCGGCAAGGTGCGGCCGGGCGACATGGGCTTCGACGTCATCCACATGAACCTGCACAAGACTTTCTCCACGCCGCACGGCGGCGGCGGGCCGGGCGCCGGTGCGGTGGGCGTGTCGCAACGCCTGCTGCCGTTCATGCCGATTCCGGTCGTTGGCAAGCAGGGCGAGCTCTACCACTGGCTCACCGAGAAGGAACTGCCGCAGACCATCGGCCGGCTCAGCACTTTCATGGGCAATGCCGGCGTGCTGATGCGTGCCTATATCTATGCGCGTCTCTTGGGCCGCGAGGGCATGCATCGGGTCGGCGAGTTCGCCGCGCTCAATGCCAACTACTTGCAGGCACGCCTGCGCGAGAAGGGCTTTGATCTGGCGTTCCCCACCCGTCGTGCCAGCCATGAGTTCATCATCACCCTCAAGCGTCAGAAGGCGGAACTCGATCTCACCGCCACCGATGTCGCCAAGCGCCTGCTCGATTATGGCTACCACGCACCGACGGTGTACTTTCCGCTCCTGGTGCCGGAGTGCCTGCTGATCGAGCCGACCGAGACCGAGGACCTGGCGACTCTCGACCTGTTCGTCGAGGCGATGGCGAAGATCTGGGATGAGGCGAAGGCCGACATCAAGCAGCTCAAGGGCGCTCCTTACACCATGCCGGTGCGTCGTCTCGACGACGTCCGCGCTGCGCGCCAGCTCGATGTGCGTTATCAGTCGGTCGCCGCGTAAAAACTGCAAAACCCCCAACCGCAGATTACTCAGATTTCACAGATTGAAAACTTCTTAATCTGCGTAAATCTGTGAAATCTGCGGTTCAATTCTTCAGGTCTAAAGGTCACTCCATGTCCGCCCTCATCACCGGCTCTTTCGCCTATGACACCATCATGGTGTTCTCCGGCCAGTTCAAGAACGAAATCCTGCCCGACAAGGTGCACATGCTGAATGTGTCCTTCCTGGTGCCGCAGCTGCGCCGCGAATTCGGGGGTTGCGCTGGCAACATCGCCTACAACCTCAACCTCCTTGGCGGCGCGGCATTGCCGATGGGTACGGTGGGCAAGGACTTTGGCCCGTATGCCGAGTGGATGGACAAGCAGGGCATCAATCGCCAGTACGTGAAGGAGATTAGCGAGAGCTACACCGCGCAGGCCTACATCACGACGGACCTCGACGACAACCAGATCACTGCCTTCCACCCGGGGGCGATGGGCGATGCCCACACGCAGAAAATCCCTGTAGACAAGAGCATCAAGATCGGCACCGTGTCACCCGATGGTCGCGACGGCATGATCCAGCACAGCAAGCAGTTTGCCGCCGCTGGTATTCCGTTCCTGTTCGACCCCGGTCAGGGCTTGCCGATGTTTAGTGGTGATGACCTCAAGACTTTCATTGCCGAGGCCAACTACATGGCCGTCAACGACTATGAAATGGAACTGGTGATGAGCAAGACCGGCCTGCCGCTCAGCACTATTGCCAGCCAGCTCGATGCGCTGATCGTCACCAAGGGCAGCAAGGGCGCAGACATCATCACCAAGGCCAAGACCTTCGAGATTCCGGTGGCGCATGCACAGTCGCTGGCAGACCCGACAGGCTGCGGCGATGCCTTCCGTGGAGGCCTGCTGTATGGCCTGCTCAATGGCATGGACTGGGACACCGCGGGCCGCATCGGCTCGCTGCTGGGCGCCTACAACATCGAGCGGCCCGGCACGCAGAATCACAAGTTCTCGCTGGATGCCTTCCGCGAGCGCTTCGAGGAAGAGTTCCGCTACCGCTTCTGAGGCGGTGTGTCACTGCCTTCAAACTGCGGCAGCTCATCGTTGATCGGCCACCAGTTGACCTTGGAGGCGGTGTGGAAATGCGCCACCGGCCTGGCTGCGAGCGGCTCGTTGAGCAGCCCGGCGCGGATGCGCAGCACGCCGGGTAGCGTGTCTTTTTTGCTGTAGATCGGCGAGCCGCAGCGGCTGCAAAAGACGCGCTGCTTGCCCGGGGAAGATTCGAACGACGACAGCAGTTCGGCACCGAGCAGCAGATGGAAGTCGACTGACTGCACCGGCATGTTGGTCACCAGCGGAGTGCCCTGCGCCTTGCGGCACTGGCTGCAATAACAGACCTGGATCGGCTGCAGCTCGGAGTCGACGCGGAACTGGACACCCCCACAGAGACAGCTGCCGGTATACATGGCGCTTGCGGGGTTCAGGACTTGTGGCGGTGCTGCCGATAGATCGCCCGCACCCATTCAAGCCCCACCGAGTGCTGCCACTTGGCCCGCAGGGGGGCGATGCCGGCGCGAAAATCGGCGCGCGAATACACCGGATGCTGGTCGGGGCAGGCGAGCGGTGCGAGCAGTGCTGCCGCAGTGATGTCCGCGGCGCTGAACTGGTTGCCGACCAGATAGCGGCGGCCATCCTGCAGCTGTTCGGCGAGCCAGTCGAGGGCCTCGCCGAACTTGCGTTCGGAGCTGGCCACCGCTGCGACATTGCCGAGTTTCAATTTGCTGCGGAATGCCAGCCGCAACAGCGGATAGCCGATGCGCAGCATGCGCGCCTGCAGCGGCGTGGCATCGATCGACCAGATGGCGGTGATGCCGGCGGCGTCGTCCAGGGCGGCGCTGTAGGCATGGCGGATGACGTGGGCGCCGACGCGGTCGAAGCGATCCTCCACCGCCAGCACCTGTTCGCGCAGGGCAGGGTCCGCCGGCAGCAGCGCGAAGGGAGCACGGTTGCTTTCCAGCCAGAGCAGGATGCGGGTGCTGTCCTGCACATAGCCCTCACCGGTGTCGAGTACCGGCACGGTGGTGGCGCCGCGGCCGCCTTTCCGCAGCGCCTTGGCGATGTGGAAGAACGGCACCCAGGGTTCCTCGATGTAGTCGACGCCAGCGGCGTCCAGCAGCCAGCGGGCTTTTTCGCTGAAGTGCGAAACCGAGAAGGTGTGCAGCTTCAGCATCGCAGGCATGGTCGGGTCAACGCAGGTACGGTGTGGCTTCGCGGATGATGTCGAGGAAGGGCTGCGGATAGACGCCCATCACCAGCATGAACAGCATCGCGGTGACCAGCATCGCGCCGCCAATGTTCTGGATCCAGTTCAGCGGTTCGCTGACGCGATCGCGGGTGGGGATCGGCTGGAACATCATGATCAGCACCCGCAGGTAGTAGAACAGACCGATCGCGGAGCCCAGGACGACCGCGCCGATCAGCCACCAGAGGCGCTCCTCGACACCGAGGGCGATGACATAGAACTTGCCGATGAAGCCGGCGGTGAGCGGAATGCCGGCCAGCGACAGCAGCATCGCGGTCATGATCGACGACAGATACGGCCGCCGCCAGAACAGGCCGCGGAACTGTTCGATGTGCTCGACGTCGCGGTCCTTCATCGGGCTCGAGACCAGCGCAATGACGCCGAACACGCCGATGGTGGTGACGACGTAGGTGAGCAGGAAAATGCCGGCCGCCTCGGTGGCGCGTTCACCGGCGGCGACCAGCGCCACCAGCAGATAGCCGAACTGGGCGATGGAGGAGTAGGCGAGGATGCGCTTGACGTTGTCCTGCTGCAGCGCCAGCACATTGCCGATCACCATCGAGGCGATGGCGAGCACGCTGAGCGCCTCGGTGGTTGCCGGCAGCTTGAACAGGCCGACGCTGAGAAACAGGCGATAGCTCGCTGCGAATACCGCGACTTTCGAGACCGTTGCCAGAAATGCAGCCACCGGTGCCGGTGAGGCTTCGTAGACGTCGGAAGTCCACAGGTGGAAGGGCACCGCGCTGAGCTTGAAGCCGATGCCGACGATCACCATCGCGGCACCGGTGAGCAGCAGCGGCATGCGGCCGATGTCCAGCCGGGCGCCGATGTCGGCAAAGCCCAGGGCGCCGGTCTCGGCGAACAGCAGGGCGATGCCGAACAGCATGAAGGCGGAGGCAGCGGCGGAGAGAATCAGATACTTGATGCCGCCTTCCAGCGCGCGGCCATCTTTCACCGGGTAGGCGACCATGGCGTAGAGCGGGATCGACATCAGCTCCAGACCGATGAAGAAGCCTGCGAAGTGGCGGCTCATGGTCATCACCACCGCGCCGAGGGTGGACATCAGCAGCAGCAGGTACAGTTCTTCGCGGTTGCCCTGGTAGCTCTCGAAATAGGCACCACAGAGGGTCAGCACGCCGAGTGCTGCGGCGATGATCAGGCCTGAGTAGAACAGCGCATAGCCGTCCATCACCAGCAGCGGCGTGATCTCCACCGGCCTGCCGTCGTTGATGATCCAGATGATGGGCAGCGACAGCAGGGCCAGGTTCATGCCGAAGATGGTCAGCGCGCCGATGAAGTGATAGCGCCGCGCCCAGGCGATGTGCAGCATCACGCCGACGGTGGTGAGCGTGAGCAGGATCAGTGGCGCTATCGCCAGGAGTTGATTGAGCGTCATGGTGTGGCTCCGACACGGTGTTTGCGCGTAGCGCAATGGGTGCGGGAGGAGCCACTAGGCGTCATCTGGATGCTCTCGAAAGTTGCGCGACCTGTCATGGCGCCACTCCGCTCAGCGTCGTCGCGGCGGGGTTGTAGATGAGTTCGACGCTGTGCATCGAGGCCCGGCTGATGTTCAGCACTGGCTGCGGATAGAGACCCAGACCCAGCAGCAGCGCCATCAGCACCGCCATCATGCCCAGTTCGCGGCGGTTGAGGTCTTCGAACATGCCCTCGTGGCCATCGTCACGCGGCTTTCCGTGAAAAGCTTTCTGGATCAGGATCAGCGAGTAGACGGCAGCGAGGATCAGGCCGCTGGCGGAAATGGCGGTGAGCACCGGCGCTACCGTGAAACTGCCGAGCAGAATCAGGAACTCGCCGACGAAATTGCCCAGCCCCGGCAGACCCAGGGAAGCGGCGCTGAAGAACAGCATGATCGGCGGCAGGTACGGGAAGCGCGCCCACAGGCCACCCATCTGCCGCAGGTCGCGGGTGTGCAGGCGCTCGTAGATCTCACCGGCGAGGATGAACAGCGCGCCGGCCGACAGCCCGTGCGCAATCATCTGCACCACCACGCCCTGCAGTGCCTGTTCGGTGCCGGCAAACAGCCCCAGCACCACGAAGCCCATGTGCGAGATCGAGGTGTAGGCGATCAGCCGCTTGACGTCGGTCTGGCTGAAGGCGACCACGGCTGCATAGACGATGCTGAAGGCGGCGAGCGTCATGCCGACGGGTGCAAAGGCCTTCATCTCCTCCGGAAAGAACGGAATGGCGAACCGCAACATGCCGTAGGCGGCGGTCTTCAGCAGGATGCCGGCCAGATCGACCGAGCCGGCGGTAGGCGCCTGGCTGTGTGCATCCGGCAGCCAGGTGTGCACCGGCACCAGCGGCATCTTCACCGCAAAGGCCAGGAAGAAGCCGAGCATCAGCCACCAGGCCACCTGCGGGTCGAGCCCGCGCGCGGTCTTCATCAGCTCGAAGTAGCCGAAGCTCCAGACCCCGGTGGCTTCGTGATTGAAGAACACCAGCGCCAGGATCGACAGCAGCATGATCAGTCCGGAGAACTGGGTGAAGATGAAGAACTTGGTAGCTGAATAGATGCGTCCCTTGCCGCCGGGAATGTTGTGGCCCCAGAGCGCGATCAGGAAGTACATCGGCACCAGCATCATTTCCCAGAAGAAGAAGAACAGGAACAGATCGAGTGCGAGGAAGACGCCGACGACGCCGGCGAGATTCCACAGGAGATTGAGGTGGAAGAAGCCGACGTAGCGGTCGATCTCCTTCCATGAACAGCCGATCGCCATCACTCCAAGCAGGTTGGTGAGCACGATCAGCAGCAGCGACAGACCGTCGAGGCCGAGATGGAAGTTGATGCCGAAGCTGGGGATCCACGCCGCCTTGTATTCCAGCGCGAACGCCGGCGTGGTGGTCGGTACCGCGAGCGTGAAGTCGCCGGCAAACCACAGCCACAGCGACATGCCGAGCACGATGAGCTGGGTGACGAGCGCGATCCAGCGCGGCAGGAAGCGCGAATACCGCTCGGCCTGCCAGCTGATCATGCCGCCAGCGAAAGGGATGACCAGCAGCCAGACGAGAATGGTTGGACTCATGGGGTCGGTTGGTCAGTGCAGGGCAATCGCGGCAATCAGGCCAATCGCGCCTGCGCCAGCTGCGAACGCATACCAGCGCAGGTTGCCGGTCTGGGTGGCGGAGGCGAGGCTGTTGGCGCCGCGCAGGGTGAGCGGGATGAGGCCGATGACCCAATCCGCAATGTCGTTCTTGTTGATTTCGGCCGCCCAGACAAAGGGACGCACAAACAGCTTGTCGTAGAGCCAGTCAAAGCCGAAGGCGCTCTTCCAGAACCGGCCGAGATATTTCGTGAAGCCCCCGCTGGCAAGCGCGGCAGGGATGTCAGGACGCTTGAGGAACAGGAACCAGCTGACCAGGATGCCGGCGAAGGACACCGGGATGGGCAGGTAGGCAATCCAGGCCGGGCCATGCTCTGCGTGCTCCACAGCGGGGAACACCGCTTCGAGTGGCAGATGGATGAAGCCACCGATCACGGCGAATACCAGCAACACCGCGAGCGGGATGTGGTGGTCGAGGGTTTTAGCACCGTGCGGCTCGTTCTTGGCAGCCATGCCGTGATGCGCCGCATGGGGGTCGTGACCGTGATGCCCGTGAGCAGGCTTGCGCCAGCGCTCCGGCCCGAAGAAGACGATGAAGATCAGCCGGAAGCTGTAGACGCCGGTGAGGAAGGCACCGAACAGACCCGCCAGCCAGAGGTTGGTGTGGCCGCTGAGATAAGCGGCGTGCAGGATCTCGTCCTTCGAGAAGAAGCCCGAGGTGAGCGGGAAGGCGCACAGCGCCAGCGTGCCCAGCAGCATGCACCAGTAGATGAAGGGGATGTGCTTGCGCAGATTGCCCATCCTGAAAATGTCCTGCTCGTGGTGCATGGCGAGAATCACCGAGCCGGAGGACAGGAACAGCAGCGCCTTGAAGAAGGCATGCGTCATCAGGTGGAACACCGCCGGCTGGTAGGCACCCACGCCCTCGGCCAGGAACATGTAGCCGATCTGGCTCATGGTCGAGTAGGCGAGGATCTTCTTGATGTCGGTCTGCATCAGGGCAATGAATCCCGCCATCAGCAGGGTCAGCGCGCCAATGGTGCCGACGCATTGCAGCGCGAACGGCGAGAGATCGAACAGCACATGGGTACGGGCGATCAGGTATACGCCGGCGGTGACCATGGTCGCCGCGTGAATGAGTGCCGACACCGGCGTAGGGCCGGCCATGGCGTCCGGCAGCCAGGTCTGCAGCGGCAGCTGCGCGGATTTGCCCACCGCACCCCCCAGCAGCAGCAGCGCGGTGATCGTCGCCATCGTGGCGCCGACGCCATTCACCACCGGCCAGGCGGCGGGTGCGAGTACAGACAATTCTTGGATGTTGAGCGTGCCGAACTCGCGATAAAGAATGAAAAGCCCAATCGCCATGAAGGTGTCACCGACACGGGTGATGACGAAGGCCTTGCGCGCCGCTGCCCCATTGGCCGGGTCCTGATACCAGAAGCCGATCAGCAGATAGCTGGCGAGACCGACGCCTTCCCAGCCGAAATAAAGGAACAGCAGGTTGTCGCCGAGCACCAGGAACAACATGCTCGCCACGAACAGGTTCATGTAACTGAAGAAGCGGGCAAAGCCCTCATCACCGCGCATGTACCAGCTGGCGAACAGATGGATGAAGAAGCCGACGCCGGTGATGACGCCGAGCATGGTCAGCGACAGGGCATCGAGATACAGCGTGAAGCTGGGCTGGAAGTTGCCCACGCTCATCCACTGCCAGAGCGTCAGTACAAAGGCGCCGCCCTCCGGCGGGGCAGTCAGAAACTGATAGCCGCAGATCAGCGAGCTGAGCGCCGAGATGCCAACCGAGCCGACGCCGATGACGGCGGCCAGGTTCTCGGAGATGCGGCCCCGCGCGAAAGCCAGCAGGATGAAGCCGAGCAGCGGTGCCGCGAAGGTGAGGGGCAGGAGGTTCATCATTGGACTGCCTTGCTTTTTTTGTTTGTCATTCCCGCGACGGGATTCCCAAAAAAATGCTCGCATTTTTTTGGGTGCCCGTAGGCGGGAATCCAGTTTTTCTCACCAGCGGCCGTGCAGACTGACAAATAGATTCCCGCCTGCGCGGGAATGACAGTGTGTTTTGTGATGGAGGTGCTCATCTGGATTAGCCCTTCATCGTGCTTGCAGCGTCTATGTCGAGCGTCTTGAAGCGCCGATACAGCTGGATGAGAAGCGCCAGACCAACCGACGCTTCGGCTGCGGCCAGGGTCAGGATCAGGATGAACATGATCTGCCCGTCCGCACTGGCCCAGCGGCTGCCGGCAACGACGAAGGCGAGGGCGGTGGCGTTGAGCATGATTTCCAGCGACATCAGCATGAACAGCATGTCGCGGCGGGTGAGCAGGCCAAACAAACCCAGTGCGAACAGCGCGGCGGCCAGCAGCAGGCCGTGCTCCATCGGGATGGCATGAAGAGAACTCATTGTTCGTCCTTGCCCAGGTGATAGGCGGCGACCAAGCCGGCGAGCAGCATCATCGAGGCGAGTTCCACCGCCAGCAGATAGGGGCCGTAGAGGGCAATGCCGACAGCCTTGGCGCCGACCACCTGCACGCCGGTGGGCGTCGGGAAACCACCCTGGGGCCAGAGCAGTTGCACCATCTGCCAGAGCAGCACGGCGGCAAGTAGCGCAGGGCCCAGCCAGGTGCCGGGGGAGAGCCAGCGGCGCTCCTGTTCTTCGGTCTTGCGACCGAGGTTGAGCATCATCACCACGAACACGAACAGCACCAGAATGGCACCGGCATAGACGATGATTTCGAGGGCGGCCGCAAACGGCGCACCAAGCGTGTAGAAGATCAGCGCAATCGACAGCAGCGACAGCACGAGGTACAGCAACGCATGGACGGGGTTGGTGCTCAAGACCACCATGGCGGTGGCGAACAGGGCGACTGCAGCGGGAACATAAAACGGTGCGCGTGGCCCTGAGATGACGGCAAGCGCAACCAGCATTACGGGTACTGCGGCGATCACCAGAAAGTTGAAGCTCTTGATTAAAAAGTCCTTCATGGCAGCAGGCTCTTGAGATCAATCGGTGCCGATTCGTTGGCCGCCTCGCCCTTGCCCTTGCCTTTGATGGCCATGCCGGCGACGCGGTAGAAGTTGTAGTCCGGGTATTTGCCAGGGCCGGCGATCAGCAGATGCTCTTTTTCGTAGACGAGGTGCTGGCGGTTGTATTCGGCCAGTTCGTAGTCCGGCGTGAGCTGGATCGCGGTGGTCGGGCAGGCTTCTTCGCACAGGCCGCAGAAGATGCAGCGCGAGAAGTTGATGCGGAAGAACTCGGGATACCAGCGGCCGTCGTCGCGCTCGGCCTTTTGCAGGCTGATGCAACCCACCGGGCAGGCCACCGCGCAGAGGTTGCAGGCCACGCAACGCTCTTCGCCATCGGGGTCGCGGGTGAGGATGATGCGGCCGCGGTAGCGCGGCGGCACATAGGGCTTGACCTCCGGATAGCTCACCGTGTCGCGCTTGGCGAAGCTGTGCATGAAGATCAGCCCGATGCTGCGCAGCTGCGTGTAGATACCCCAGAGAACGGCTTTCAGTTGAGTCATGGCTTAGCCCCCCTGTGCGCGCCAGAGCTGAAAAGCCCCGGTGACGAGCAGGTTGAGGAGAGAAATCGGCAGGCACCACAGCCAGGCGGCCGCCATGATCTGGTCATAGCGCGGACGGGGCAGGGCGGCGCGCACCAGGATGTAGGCGCTCATGAAGAAGAAAGTCTTGGCGGCAAACCAGACGAAGGGAATGTACTCGTCGAACGGCCCGTGCCAGCCGCCGAAGAACAGCACGGTGGTGAGCGCAGAGACCATCACGATGCCGACATACTCGCTGACCATGAACATGCCGAACTTCATGCCCGAATATTCGGTGTGATAGCCCTGCACTAGTTCCGACTCGGCTTCCGGCAGGTCGAACGGTGTGCGATGCACGACGGCGAGCGCGGCCGGCACCCAGACCAGGAAACCGAGGAACTGCGGCACCACGTTCCACAAGCCTTCTTGCGCAACCACGATCTCGCGCAGGTTGAAGCTGCCGGCCTGCATCACCACGCCCATCAGCGCCAGGCCCATGAATACCTCGTAGCTGACGGTCTGTGCCGTGCTGCGCAGGCCTCCGAGCAGCGAGTACTTGCTGTTGCTGGACCAGCCACCGAGCATCACGGCGTAGACGGCGAGGCCGGCGATGGCGAGGAAATACAGCAGGCCCAGATGCGGATCGGCCACCCCCCAGTGGGGCGTCATCGGGATGAAGATGAAGGCCAGCATCATCAGGCTCATCGCCAGAAAAGGGGCCAATACGAAGGTGAACTTGTCGGCGAAGGGCGGCAGCCAGTCTTCCTTGAAGAAGATCTTCAGCATGTCGGCGATGACCTGGCCTAGACCAAAGGGGCCGACGCGGTTGGGGCCGAGGCGGTCCTGCCAGAGTGCCAGCAGGCGGCGCTCCAGCCAGATCATCCAGGCGGCGGTCAGCACCAGGGCCAGCAGAATCACGATGGCCTTGACCACGCCCCAGAAGATGGCGGCGAGTTCGGGGGTGATCCACGAGAACATGCGATCAGGCTCCCTTGGTGACGCGCACTTGCGCGTCGAGAGGGCTCAGGCGCACCGCTGCACCTGCCGTCAGCGGCGGAATGCCGGCGAGACCCACCGGCAGGCCGACGCTGCCTTGCGGCAGATCGACCCGCACCTTGGCGGGCAGGGTCAGCAGGTAGTCGCCCAGCTCGACGCGGGTGAGGGCCTGATGCTCGATGCCGAGACGCTGGGCATCGGCGACATTGAGGGCGACGTAGGCCTGCGGAATGCGTTCCTGGATCGGGCCGGCCTTGGCGGAAAGTTCCTCGCTGCCGAAGTGCGCGTGCATCGGCAGCACAACCAGTTTGTCGTGCGGCGGCACGACGAGGCCGTCTGCGGCTTCGAGCCTGGCAGGAAAGTACGCAGCAGCGCCGTTGTGCCTGAACAGATGCACGCCCGAGTCGCCGCCCTTCATGGCGCCGCCGACTTCGGCCTGGAACTTGTTCCATGCCGACGGCGAGTTCCAGCCCGGCGACCAGGCGAACGGGATCAGCGCGGCCGGGCGATCAGCCGCATGGGTGCCGTTGATGCCTTCCATCGAGAAGGCCAGCGCCGAGTCGGCGTCCTGAGTGGCTTTCGGCTCATGCACGAAGACATTGGCGCGTGCGGCGGTGCGGCCCGACTGCCGCTGCGGCGCACGGGCGAGCTTGGCCCCCTCGATGCGGAAGGCCGCACTCGGCGCAGCGAGCGCAATGCCTTTCAGCACCGGCATGGCAGTCTCGGCGTCGGCAATGATTGCGTCGAGCGTGGCCCAGCTGGGCTGGCCAAGTGCTGCGCGCATCTCGGCAATCCAGCGCCAGCTTTCCTGAGTCGCCACATGGCGGTCGTAGTAGGCGGGGTCGAAGTTCTGGAAGCTGCGCTGGGCGCGGCCCTCGGCGTTGACGAAGGTGCCGTCGCCTTCCGCGAAGCTGGCCGCCGGCAGCAGCAGGGCTGCGGTGGCGGTGGTGGCGGTCTGCTGGTGATCGAGCGCAATCACCGTGCACTTGCTCAGCGTCGAGTCCAGCGCGGTGGCGGTGGCACGGCGGGAGAGATCGTTCTCCAGCACCAGCACCACGCTCGGCGCCTGTGCCGCCCTGGCGAGCGCGGCATCGAGTGCCGGGGCCTCGAACAGGGCCAGCCCGAAGCTGTTGGCTTCCGGGATGGCCAGGCTGATGGCGGTGGCGGCGTTTACTTTATGCAGCGCGAAAGCGACATTGGCCGCCGCTTCGATCAAGGCGGTGGAGCCGCAGCCGGTGCCGGAAACGATCAGCGGTGTCTTCGCAGCCTTCAGGGTGTCAGCGATGCGCTGCGCGACGGCGGCGGTGGCGGCATCGACCTGCACGGCCGGCAGGCTGGCATCGAGCGCCTGCGCCACGGCCTGGCCCAGTGCCACCAGATCAGCTACCGAGGCGCGGTGTGTGATGGCGGCGATTTCGTCGAGCTTGGTGGCGACCGGTGTCGCGATGCACAGAGGATTGAGCGCGTGCTGGGCGATGTCCTTGGCAGAGTTGGCCTGCCATTCCGGCACCCGCTTCTCGGCCGACATCGTGGCGAGCTTTCCGCGCGCAGCCTGGCGCAGCGCCAGTGCCACCCGGGCGGCGGTGCCGAGGGTGTCTTCGCCGAGCACGAACACCGCGTCCGACTGCTCGATGCGCTTGATGCTGGCGACCGGCACCGGGCCCTCGCGCAATACCTTCAGACAGAGCGCGGTGAGCGCGGCATCCTGCACCGATACCCCCGCGTAGAAGTTGTCGGCGCCGACCAGCGCGCGCAGCGCGAAGTTGGCTTCCAGGCTGGCGCGCGGCGAACCGATGCCGATCAGCGGCTTGTGGCCGCCGAGGACGGCGGTGGCCTGGGCGATGGCGTCGGCCTTGGAGAGTGCAAGCCATTGACCTTCGCGCTTGATGAGCGCGTGGCGAGGGCGATCCGCGAGATTGACATGGCCGTAGCCGAAGCGGCCGCGATCACACAGGAAGTAGCCGTTGATCTCGCCGTGGTAGCGGTTCTCGATGCGGCGCACCTCGCCGTAGCGTTCGCCGGGCGAGATGTTGCAGCCCACCGCACAGCCGGTGCAGATGGCGGGTGCGAACTGCATGTCCCACTTGCGGGTGTAGTGCTCGCTGTGGGTCTTGTCGGTGAATACGCCCGTGGGGCAGACCTCGGTGAGGTTGCCAGAAAACTCTGATTCGAGCGTCCCATCTTCTACGCGCCCAAAGTAAACGCGTGAGGCCGAGCCGAACACGCCCAAGTCCTTGCCGCCGGCGTAGTCCTTGTAATAGCGCACGCAGCGGTAGCAGCTGATGCAGCGGTTCATCTCGTGGCCAATGAAAGGCCCGAGATATTGGTTGTTGTGCGTGCGTTTGGTGAAGCGGTAGTCGCGGCTGTGATGGCCGGTCATTACCGTCATGTCTTGCAGATGGCAGTGGCCACCCTCTTCGCACACCGGGCAGTCGTGCGGGTGGTTGGTCATCAACAGCGACAGCATGGCCTCGCGGAACTCCTTGGCCTCGTCGTCGTCGATGCTGATGTAGGTGCCGTCGCTGGCTGGCGTCATGCAGGACATGACGATGCGGCCCATCTTGTCGTCGGCGTCCTTGAAATGCTTGACTGCGCACTGGCGGCAGGAGCCGACCGAGTCGAGCGCCGGGTGCCAGCAAAAATAGGGGATATCCAGGCCCAGAGACAAACAGGCCTGCAGCAGATTGTCTGCCCCGCTGACCTCGTGAATCTTGCCGTCTACGTGAATCTTGGCCATGAGCTAGGAAGTGATCATCACTGGTTGACGTCGTGGGCGAGCGCGTGCTCGTCCGGGGTGGGTTTGGCGATCTGCGGCGTGGTTTCGCCCGGCGCGCGCAGCTTGCAGCTCAACATGCCGGCCTCGAACTCGGGGCGGAAATATTTGAGCGCCGATTGCAGCGGCTCCATTGCACCCGGCGCATGGGCGCAGAAGGTGCGGCCAGGGCCCAGCCACTTGGTGAGTTTGCTGAGGGTGTCGATATCGCCCGCCTGACCTTCGCCGGCTTCAATGGCTTTCATGATCTTCAGCGTCCACGGCAGGCCATCGCGGCAGGGCGTACACCAGCCGCAGCTTTCGCGCGCCATGAACTCTTCGAGATTGCGTACCGCTGCGACGATGCTCTGGTCTTCATTGAGCACGGTGATCAGCCCCGTACCCATGCGTGAACCGGCCTTGCTGATGGTGTCGAAGTCCATCGCCAGATCAAGATGTTCCGGCAGCAGAAAGTCGGTGGAGGCGCCGCCCGGCAGCCAGGCCTTGAGCTTCTTGCCGCCCTTCATGCCACCCGCATGCACTTCGAGAATCTCGCGTGCCGAGGTGCCAATCGGCAGCTCCCAGCAACCGCGCTTGTTGGCCAGCCCTGAGCAGCCATAGAGCTTGGTGCCACCGTCCTTGCTCTTGCCCTGGCTTAAGCCCTTGAACCACTCCGCGCCGAGGTTGACGATGTGCGGAATATTGCACAGCGTCTCGACGTTATTGACGATGGTGGGGCGGCCCCACAAGCCAGCGATCTGCGGGAACGGCGGCTTCGCGCGCGGGTTGGCGCGACGGCCTTCCAACGAGTTGATCAGCGCGGTTTCTTCGCCGCAGATATAGCGGCCAGCGCCGGTGTGGACATGCAGCTCGAAGCTCCACGCGCCACCCAGAATGTTGTTGCCGAGATAGTTCGCGGCCCTGGCTTCGGCGATGGCCTTGTTCAGGCGCTCGGCGCAGAGCACGTATTCGCCGCGCAAAAAGATGTAGCCGAGATTCGCACCGATGGCGTAGGCGGCAACGGCCATCGCTTCGACCAGCTGATGTGGGCTGTGCTCCATCAGCAGGCGATCCTTGAAGGTGCCGGGCTCCATCTCGTCGGCGTTGCAGACGAGATACTTGGGGCCAGAGTTGGGCCCCATCGGGATCAGCGACCACTTGATGCCGGTGGGAAATCCAGCACCGCCACGGCCACGCAGATTGGCGTCCTTGACTTTGCTCTGGATGTCCTGCGGTTGCAGTTCCTGCACCGCTTTCTTGAGTGCGGTGTAACCGCCTTCTGCCTCAAAGTCTTTGAGGGCTAAGGGGCCAGCGGCGACGTCAATGAGGCGCGTCAGCGGCTTCTGATAGTTCGGATCTTTGGCGCTGCGCAAGCTCATGTGTATTGGCCCAACAGTGTGGCGACATCGGCCGGCTCCACCGGCCCATGCAGATCGTCATTGATCAT
>JBKJJE010000007.1:0-33718 GCA_046598075.1 Stagnimonas sp. | reverse complement strand
GAGCGTGCGGGCTGGAATGTGCGGCGGATTATAGGGGGACACAGAAACAACAAAGCCCGCGAGTGCGGGCCAGTTCAAGAGGGTCAAAAATCATTGGGTTGGCGTCGTGAGCGCAGCGGCATTGTGCGCGCTGGCGCGGAGCGGCCTAGTGGCCGTGAGCACCAGCGCGTGCAATGCAGCAAGCGCAACAGCCAAGCCAAGATTTTTGGCGTTCCCACGGGTACCCAACAAGTGCACCCTGCTGCGAACGTGCACGGAGTATCGGGCCTTGCGGAGCTTTTGTCACTGACTGCGACACCAGGAGTCTCAGTGGGACGATAACTCGGCCGCGCCAGAGTTTCGCATGGCGGCGCACGCCAAAGGCCGATCTCCGGGGAGCTATTCCGCCTGTGGCAGCTCCTTTAATCGAACCCCGCAAGAATGCGGCTTATGCGCCTTCCCGTAGCCGACTTGGCCAAGTTTTCAAACACCGTCAATGTCTACCCGCCAATCACAAGTCCCACGCCTCCTCCGAGCATCAGTCACCCCGAAAGGTGCCTCAAACCTTGCGCATTTAACCCAACAGCGCTTTTTTCAGACATTAGAGTAGGTGTCGCACTCAACCAAGGAACTGCGACATGAAAACGCCACAAAAAAAGCAACCGTCGGAACTCAAGATTTACTGGAAAGTCCGGAAACGTCTCGAGAAGAAAGCGTTTGATCAGACCAGATTTCTTTGTAAACGATTACTTTCTGGGATCAATCGAGCGGAGATGTACCGGCTCCCGACAATCTCCAACGAGCAGCTGGGCGACATGGAGCCGCGCCTATCAACGGCCGTGACAAGGTTGCAGGGAGATACGCAGCACCCAACCTTTTTCGACTTTCGTTCTGCTTCTGAGGTGAGGGTTTACCGCTGTCGTGATCCTTTGGGACCTGGATCCTGTGGAGACTTTGATGATGGACTCATCGTCATCAAACGACGCGGGATAACTCATTGGTACTGGGCTGAGAACTATCCGTTGACATCTCCACTGCAAGGCAGCTGCAAGCTCCCCGTTCTGGAGATGCTGACCCACTTACTGAGTGACCAGTTCACCCCATCTGAACCGCGCGATCCGTCACTTTTGCTTGAACAGCCCCGCTTCTATCAACGCTCCTGACATGGAATCCAGCATGGTGGCGCCGCCTGCCCCACCTGCTTTCACTAAGACAGGGGAATAGCTCTCATTCGATCGCAAACCCCTACCTACTAACTCTAGTTTTCTATTCTCGACATGATTAGAGCAAATTTCGCGCGAGTTGCAGCGACATGCAGGAGGGAGCGTTCACTCGTCAGCATGTCGACAAGTACGCCAGCGTCGCCATCGCCAGAGAATGTCTCGGCATACCGATCTGCTCCTTGGTAGCCAGCGATCACAACAGCGTCGAACTCGAGTCCTTTGACGCGATGCATGGTGGCCACACGAATGCCTGCGCGCGCGTCGTCATCGCCAATCTCGCGACTCAGCACCAGCGGCGCGATTCCTTCGGCGAACAACCAGTCGGAATACTCTGCGACATCTTCGTTGCGGCGAACGACCAGGCAGGTATTGCGCTGTTCGATTCCCGCTTCTTCGAGTCTTTTGAGCGCAGCCTTCAGAGCGACACGCTCCTCGGAACGGCTGGCACTAAGTAGCAACAGCGGCGCATCGCCGTGACTGAGCGACCGATACCCCATCAGAGTGTCAGGTTGGCCGTCGAGATCATCAATCGAGCAGTTTACGAGCTGCGCCACGGCCCAACGGCGGATCTCATCCGTCGTTCGATAGTTGATACGCAGACGACGGCTGCGGCCAGTGACCTGGATCCCAACCTTGGAGAGAACCACTCTGTGCCGATAGATGCGCTGGTGGGCATCACCGACGATGAAGAGATCGTTCTGTCCCTGCGTGACCGCAGCCCGCAATAGTTCCAGAGCCGCCGCGCTCAGATCCTGCGCTTCGTCGACAACGATTGCCTTGATGCCGAGTGCAATAGGCTCTCGCCCCAGAAGTGCTGCGGCATCTCTAAAGCACTCTTCTGGCTCTCTCAGATTGGCGGCACGAAGCTGCGCGCGATACTCCGCGAATATCGGCCAGATATCTCGCTTCTGAGCACGACTCAAAGCAACACCCCGGCCAATGCGTGGAGCTTGCATGTATTGCTCTGCCGAATCACAGCCAGCAGGTAAGACAACCCGCTCAAACTCGGCTCTGTAGAAGGATTCCGTCTGCTGAAGGTTGTCCGGAGCGCGCGTCATGGCGCGCTTCCAAAGCTCCCGGCGTTTGCTCTCGTCATACAGCGGGATCGGCCGATAGCCATATCGCCTCAGTAAGTTCAGCGCCCATTGATCGATATTTATGACCTCGATGCGGGCCCGCTCCTCGGCGTTGGCAATCTCGGCGATCTGGGTACGAATGTCGTCGGCCAGAGTCCTTGTGAACGTCGTGAACAACACCGGCGTGCCGGGGCAATCTTTCAGCTGTCTTGCAAGCCATACCGCGCGGTGCATCGCAACCACCGTCTTACCGGTCCCCGCGCCGCCAAGCACTCGCACAGGCCCATTCCAGTCGCGATGTACAAGTTTTCGCTGAGACGGATGCAGGAACACTCGCCATGCAGCGAGCGGAGAGGCGAGCAGAGCCTCCAGATCCTGGTCGTCCGTGAGCACCAAGAAGTGGCGCTTTGTCGCATCACGACCCAAGGCTTCGGCAAAGTCCTGCGTATCGACGGCCTGCGGCGCTTCCCTCTCACGCACAAGATCTTCATAGGACTCTCCTGCCAAATGCAGGAACAGCGCCTCGTAAGCCTCAGCGGGTAGCTTGGATTGCAAAGCATCGAGGTCGGCCTCTATCTTGATACCGCGGACTATCGGAATCACCTCCTGCGGAACGCCAAGCCGCACCAGTTCGCGATCTTTCAGCGCAGAGAAAAGAGCTTCTTTGGCGACGACTTCAACCGGCGCGTTTGACTGTTGCTGGAAGGCCTCAAAAACCTGAATGCTGCCCAGCTCCGGATGGATTGAGATCTTGTGCCGTCGTGCCCAGTCATAGGCCTCATCGTGCTTGTCGATCCATAAAAGGCAATAGACATTGCCCTGTGCCGGCTTCAGCACGATTCCTCTGTAGTTCTGGTCGATACGCACCGAACGCATCGCGTCATCGGCGGCGTCGCGGATCTTCTCGTAGTTGATTCCCGACGATGTCGGGTTGTGCCGAAACTTGGTCAGGAACTGGATGACCGACTGCTGTCGATCACGAGGGACTGCCGCGAAGGCCCGCAGGAAATCGTCCGAGATCGCCAACTTGATTGCTGTCTGCATACCTGCACCCCTAACTATTTGTTGTTCGCTGTCGCCACTCAGACGCTTGGCGCGTCGCTGGTAGCGAGCACTTGTTCAACCATCGCAGCTGTGTGTTCGCCGTTTGCAATCACAACCTGCCATCCCGCTTCGGCGAATACCGATGTGAGATCAGCAGTCATCAGGATCACTACCCGCTGATCGAGCCATGCCGCCTCCGCTTCAGCCACCACGCACCCGGCTTCATTCACCAGTTCGTAACCGACTACAGGCGCTTGCTGAACCTTCTGCGCAAGCTGGCTCAACACACTTGCCAGGCTGGGATGCACCAGCTCGCAGGCCTCGATCCATTCAGGACTGCCTCCCTGGCGCACATCAAATATCGGAGACGCCCCCAGCGGTGAGAGATTGCAGCCCTCATCCGCTGCAAGCCAACTATTCGGCATCGGCAGCAGCAGATTCGCTGCGCTCCACAGCTGCTGCCAAAGCCTGCGCTGATCGGCGTCGGCCAGAGTCGATACGTCGCCCCAGCGCATGACCAACAAGGGCTGCATGGCTCTGTCGTCAGGCGTGGCAGCAAGGCTCTGCAAGTCCACCTTCTGGGCCTGCACGACCAGCTGCAAGCCACCAATTGCTGAGGTCCAAACGCGCCCCAGATCAGGCGTGGACTTCGTTGCAAAGTGAGTTACCTGTTTCAGCGCCGAGCCCGCAGACGAGTCCAGCAGCTGGGAGAAATCCAAAGCGCTGTATGGAGTCGCAGTAACTCCGGCACGAAGTGCCAACACCATGGCCAACCGCAGTCGTCGCGTATCAGGCATACCAAGCAGGATCTGTCTCAACTGCTCGAATGCTGGTCGAGTGTGAAAGTCGACAAACTGAGGGACGCCAAATCGCTCATGAACTGGGCCAGCGCTCTGATTCGCCGCCCCCAGCAGTGAAGGCCACAGGGTCTCCGCCGGCCGCGCACCGACATCGAGAATGATCGCCACGTCGTCAGCCGTTAGCGTCCACACATCAAACTTGCCGCTGCGAGCAACCGCCATGCGCTTGGCAATGTCATCGCCAATGCGGTCCTTGTGATACTTCCAACCGTCCAGAAACACAGCAATCGGGCGTTGCTGAAGATTTTCTGGCCAGAGAACGAAGTCCGGTTTGCAGGGGGTGACCACACCCTGCTTCGGCCCCAGATCCACTTGTGGCTCAACACTCCACAGCGCGTCGCCGGCCTTCAGCAAATAGCCGGGCTTCGCACCCCGCACCAGTTCTTCCCGAACCTCGAATCGGATGGCCCCGTCGGCCGGACGCCGACGAAGGGCTTCGATAAAACGACGCTCCAGCTCGCTATCGAAGAGCGCGTTGGCGGGCGTCACCTCGCTGATAGAACCGACTGGTTTGAGATTGATTTTCTGCTCGGCGACACAGGCCAGAATCTTCGCGGCCGTTCGCCGCGAAACCTGACGGCGGTCGTAGCTGTTGTGATAACCGTAAAGGCACTGATAGCAGCCGTCCTTCGACTCATCGCTGTTGCACGCACAGGTGGCCAGCCGCTGTGCTGCCAGCTCAAAAACCTCAAACAACGGCGCAGCGTCGCGCATCAGTTCTTTGAGATACCCGGTACCGCCGGGAACGCTGTCGTAGATCACCAGATATTGCCTCGGCGATTCCTGACCTGCGGCCATACGAACGTCGCGGGCGACTCGCAGGTGATCGACGGCACCCTTGAACTTAAGTTCCAGCCCCATCTGCACCGCCGCGATGAACGAATGCACGGATTGATCGGACTCCGCAAACAGGCTATCCGGCAGATACAGCCGGATGCCCTCGCTATCGAACTCGCGGTAGAGGAAGAGGCACTCCTGCGTTGCCGACTCTGGCTGTTTGCGTTTGCTGCAATAGAGGGCGTGGTTGCGCCAGGCATCGTCTGGATTCCGTCTTGGACGATGCAGCGTTCCGCACTCAGGACAGATCGAAAAACCAGGTTTGGGCGCGTCGTCACCCGCCACCATCAAGGGCTGTCCGCTGCCGTTCTGTTCGCCGAAGTTCACCTCGCGGAAGCGAATGTCGTCGACAAACTCGAACGCAAAGGGGAAATCGTCCGATTCGATGGCCCATGCCTGCCGGATGGCATCGGGCGGCACATCAATCAGGGCCTGTCGCACGAAGAACCGGGTCTCGCGATCATCCGCGTCATCACCAATACGACTGTGACTATCGGTGGTTCGCGCATAGACCTTGCTGAGCCGCAGCATCGTTTGCACACGGCCAGAATCGGGCCAAAGCGTGTCAATACAGCGCGGGCAGGCATCCTGAGAGACCTGCCCCGTTTGCTCCTCGGAATAAGAACAGGCACGGCAGAAGCGCCAGCGAGAAGGCTTGTCACGCGACACATCGACCTGATCAATCGTGACGTGTCGGCCCTCAGCGTAGAACACGCTGTTGGGTGCCAGCTCGGTGATGGCACTCGCGCCCGGACGTTCGTACTCGAAGGTCAGTATCCGATTCTCGTCACCCGCGGGGTCTTGGCGATCATCACGGATGATGACGGAGTGCAGAAGAACGCCTTGCTCCGGGAAGGCATAGTTCGGCAGGAGACCTTCGTCCGTGAGGAACTGCAAGGTATCGCGGTCGCCTATCGTCGCCATGAGCCTCGTCAGCGCCGAGCGTTCCGTCTTCAGTTCGGACAATTCCGCCAGATCGCTTTCTGCTTTCACGGGCAGCGCCTCGACGCGAGTCACTTCGTCGTCGATTTTCTTGCGGCGCTTCTTCAGGTCATCCACATCATTGGCGATGGCCTGCAAGCGGTTGACCAGCCGCCAAGCGAGCGAGCCCTTGGCGTCCACCCCACCCTGTATGAACTGCTCAAGATAGTTGCCGCTCTGCTCAGAAAGCTGGGTGCCCTCACCACGGAACAGATCCAGAAAGCGCGAGAGGATCGTCGCGCGGTTCTTTTCGACGTAGCTCAGCCAGGGATACGGAAACTTGCCCTGCGTCGCGTTGCGCACTGCTGACAACACGTCCCCCAGATTGCGGGGAATTTTCGCGGCTTCAGCATGGGCCACTACCCAGTTATCGAGAGAGAAAGCGGTGAGCTGTCGCTCCAGCACGGCTGAGGCATTGATGAAGACGCCGGGGGCATCCACCGACCCCGCCATCATTTCTCGCGGATCAGCCCAGAAGTAGAGATCGTGGGGGCGACCCGCCGCAAAGGTGGCCGCAAAAGCATTGCCGGTTTTGCGCCCCGCTCGACCAACGCGCTGCAAATAGTTGGACTGCGCCGGTGGCGTCGAGCACAGCAAGGTGGCTGAAAGGTCGCCAATATCGATACCCATTTCGAGCGTGGGCGTTGCCGACAGCACGTTGATGCGGTCGGACTTGAAGTCGTTTTCGGTCTGCTCGCGCTTGGCGCGAGACAGCAAACCCGTGTGCTCACGAGCCACAATGCGCCAAGGGTCAGAGCTGAGATAAAGCTGCCGGTAGAACTGCACATCAGGCAGGTCCACCGCAACGTATCGACCCTGACAACCCATCAGTCGGCAGCAGCTGCCTGCGAGGTCGATGCTCGCTGCGGTCAGTGCGGTGTGCCGACATGCACCACAGCGCCACTCCGATAGCGCCGTAGTTAACATGCAGGCGTCTGGCTTGATGCCCCAAATCTGCACACCCGCCTTGTCGGTGTCGGCGGCTTCCGCAATGCCAGCATCTGCCAACGACAATAGTGCGATTCGATAGATATCGGCGACGATGCTGCTGTCGACAAAAGTCTGCGTATTGAGTGCAGGCAGCGATCTGAAAGCCCAATCTCGATAGAACGCCTCTGCCTCGCCGGTGACAGCGTCACACTTGCCGAACTCTTGCAGACAGAGGTAACGCGGCCGACGCGGGGTCTTGAGTAGAGCGAATCCCGCCTTGTCAGCACTGTAGACGTAAATGTTGCAACCACTGCGTGCGTAAGGCAGAAGTGAGCGATCCCAGATCGCGCCGAGCCTTTGCAGGCGAGCCACCAGACCCAGTAAGAAGACGCGCGCAGTTGATGCATCCAGGTTGCGGAGGGCATCCACCTTTTCGCGCAGCAAGTCAGCCGTCCGGTTCGCGGCTTGTAGCAGTGCAGTGCTGTCGATCTGCAACCCGGCGGTGTGCGTGCGAGGCAGGGTGCGCCCTACGTGTGCGTCCTGACCAAACTCCCCGAGCATGGCCCAGGTCAACCCCAGGGTGAGCTTGTCGAGTAGGAATGGCGTCGGCTTCGCACGCTCATCACTGAGCAGGCGCTCGTAGTCCTGCATCCAGGACAACACGGGGGGCAGAAAGGTCTTGACGTAATCGCGCGGGCCGCGCGCATCTCGCCAGCGGGCCGCGAATGCGGCGGGCAGTGTTGCCAGTGTGAGCTGCTGACCCTCTTCGGCTGCCTGATGGATCACCTGAGCCATGGCTGGCCGCAGGTTGTAGCGCCAGGTGCGTGCCTCGAAGAATCCCGCGCGATGCGCGGCGTCCTGCACGGAGTCAGAGAACGCAATGAGCTTCTTGTCGGCGTTGTAGCGAGACCCGAACAGCTGACCCACGGCAACGCTGGCGAGGCTCGCGGCCTGTGAGCCAACGATGGTCAGCGTGCGTTCGCCCTCGCAGAAAGGGCAATCGTTGGTAGAACGAACGTAGTTCGCACCATTGCGACGGGCCCGCACCTGATTGCTCGCCACGTCAGCGAGCACGAGTGCTTTGGAGCCACAGTGCGCGCACTCCGTGTTACCAACCTGATTCAAGGTGCCGCAGGTCGAGCAGAGCTGGCTGCGCTCAAACTTGCGCACATTGCAGGGCGCATTAGTTGTGGTGGGGAACACGAAGCGCACACTGGTATCGCCCGAAAAGAACGCGGCGTAGAAGGTGCGCAAGTCCGGCACCAACTTAGCCCCGTCGGTCTTGGTCAGCGTGGCGCCCCAGCCCATTGCATGGCAGTCACGGCAGTGGATCGGCGGCAGGTAGACGGCGCCGTCCTGCACTGGTAGGTCGTCCGAATGCCAAAGCCGGGGGGCGGTGGCGACATCCGCCACCATGCGGCGCAGCTCGCGTAGCCAGAGCTCCACCCGCACCCACAAAAACGGCACGCGCTCACTATTTCTCTCGCCGCTGGCGGCGGCTGCCACCAGCGCGATTAGGCTCAGCAGCCAACGCTCCGGGTAATCCGCAGGGGCCTGCCGGTGGTCACGCAGTCGCTTGCTGAGCGTATCGGCCAGTATTTGCAGCGGCACCGCACGGCTGCCGAAGCGATGCAGGTCGCGCAGCAGGTTTTGAAACGCCACGTGCTGCTTGAGCTTCTGGCCGAGGTCCAGCTGGTAGGCAATGGAATCAATGGCGGTGGCGGAAACATCTTCACCAAACCACAGCGTGTGTTGAGCGGCGAGATAGTCCGCTGCGCTCGTGTAGGCCAATGGCGATAGCGCAGCGTAGTCGCCAGCACCCGGCATCAACACGTGGTCGACTGCCGAGTCTTGCAAGTATTCGGCAACGGTCTTGCGATCTTCCCCCACGATGGCGTCGGCATCAAAGGGTTCTGCGAACACATCGCGCGCAAAGCGCAGCAGATCGGTGTTGCCTTCAGAGCCAAGCGTTGCTGATGTGCCGACGCAGGCCATGCTGCCGGGCGGTGTCTTCAGACGCGCTTTCAAGCGGCGGATTAAGCAGGCCAGATCCGTGCCCTGCGCGCCGTCGAAGGTGTGCAGCTCATCCACCACCAGATACCGCAGCGTGTCTGGCCCGTTGTGGCGCCACAGCACAGAGTCCCGTGCGCGGATGAGCAGAAAATCCAGCATCTTGTAATTGGTCAGCAAGATGTCTGGCGGCTCTTCGCGAATGCGGTCCCGATCGGTGATGACCGTATAACGGTCGCCTTCGAGATGGCGCACGGTGGTGCTCTTCTCGTCGGCCTCATCACCCACATAGAGCCCAGCCGTGAGGCCCTTAAGCTCTGGCCGCGTCACGATCTCCTTCGCCACGCGGTTGGCCTGGTCGGTGGCCAGCGCATTCATGGGGTAGATCAATATGGCCTTGACCCCGCGACGCCCCGCCGCGCGCATCTTGCGGCAGTGCTCTAGCACCGGATACAGAAAGCATTCGGTCTTGCCAGAGCCGGTGCCGGTGGCCACCAGCGTTGATAGCGGGGCATCGCCAGCCAGCCGCGCAAAGGACCGTACCTGATGCGCATGCGGCTCGAAACCCTTCAGCCATTCAAATGGCACCGAGCCCGCGCCCATCTTGCGAAATGGCAGCGAGATCGTCACATACGGCCCGCGCGAGACATTGCCGGGCTCGGCGAGAAAGCGTTGCATCAAACCTTCAAAGCCCGGCGTTGTGCCCGGAAAGCTGGTGGCGAGAAAGTCTGCAATGCCCTGCCGAACGTGCTCTGCAACGATCAAGGGCTGCATGACTAAGTTCCAGAATTGAGAGCAGAAACGCCGCGCCGCGCATGGGCTAGCGCGGGCTCCAGGGCGATGCGAAGTTGCGCCACCACATCCATCAAGCTGCCAGATGTCAGGCCATTCTTGTTGAGAAACGCACGCCACAAAGATTGGCGCGAAGCATCGGCCGCAAACTCGTCAGTCAGCCCAACAGGCCACTCCGCTGGCACGGCCATGCCACGCCGATTGAACGTGGCGTAGATCGCTGAGCCCAAGGTGTCGGCGTCGAGCGATTCGCGCTCCAGCAGCACCGCCAGATCGAGGTAGTCCTTCAAGCGGCTGTTGGTCATACCGAGCAAGGCAATGGCATGCAGCTTTTCGGCGACGACGGTGTAGACCGGATACGTGCCGAGACGCGGTGCGGGCAGGTCGTCGAGCATCACCGGATACACCGCCTCGATGGGCCCTGGTGTCACCGCATCACCAAAGCCGATATCGACCTGCGTTTTGCAGCGCGCGCCCGACAGCTCGCCACGAAACGTCACCCGCGCACCGGCATAGCCAGCATCCTTGCGAATCTCTTCCACCACCACGGAGTCAGCGTCGAACACCAAGCCGTCGTCCGACGGCACGCTGACAATCTCGCGGAAGGTCTGCGCGACTGACGGCAGGTCGCTGGCACCAAAGCCCAGCAGATCAGCATCGCGAGTGGACCGATGCGGCATGTCGTACCAGAGCGTGAACAGCAAAGCGCCCTTCAGCAGAAAGCGTTCACCATGCTCAGACTGGCTCAAGCGATACAAAAAGCGTTCGAGCGCAAAGCGCACTAGCACCTGATTGAAGTCGGTGCCCTCTGCCTTGGCGAGCTTGAGCAGGCGCGCGCGCACGGAGGCGGCTATATCCCGGCTCACTCGGTGGCCTCCAGATAAGGGCGCATGACGTTGGCAACACGGCAAATCTTGGCGTAACGCCACAGGTCGTCAGCGCTGGCCTTCTTCTGCGTGCGCGCATCCCGCAGCGCCTCAAGCGCCACATCGAGGCCGATGGTGTTGCGGTGTTTGAAGCAGTCCACCACCGTCTTGGCGGCGCTGTAGACGCGGAGCGACACGTCGTCCCGCTCCACAACCTCTATACCCGCGGTGTAAGCCTCGCCTGTCGCCTGGATCATGCGCAGCGGCGGGTACCCCAACTTGGGTGCATGGCTGCCACGGGGCATGGTGATCCACACCTGCCGTGGCAGCTGGGTGGTCAGCTCGTGAAACTGAAGGGCGGTGAGCAGACAGAACACGGCTTGCGGCACCTTGGTGGCCACCGCCGCCAGCGACTCATGCTCCGACGCAGAAGCATCGGGCCGCCTGTATAGGCCGCGCGCCACTTGCTCCAGCAGCCCAGCGCTTCTCATGCGTGTCAGCACCACACGCGGCACACCAATCGCATCGAGATCAGCCGGGCGCACCAGCCCCTTCTGCACGAGCAGCTCGAAAACGCGCTGGGTATGAGGCATGGACATGACCACAACAGCATGTTCCGTTTCTTCGTTCATATCAAATAAGTGACGAATAAACGGAACATCTGACTGCGCGGAAGACCACCTAAATATCCTCTGACTTCCGGGAGATCGCACGGACCAGTTCTGCCGCTCGCTTCCTCAAAATCGGGTCATTCGCCTGCTTCGCCAAGCTCTCCAAGCGTTGCTCAATAACCTCGAAATCCATGAGCCAATGCAGCTGACTCTCTCGCAGTGGATGCGACACCTCACCGTTTGTCGCAAGCCAACTGCGCATCGCATTCAACAGCTCGATAAAATCTGCATCGTCACGAGACAGGTCGGCGAACTTGGCTCTGATCTCGTCTACTGCCTTTGGGACAGCCTGTACCCAAGCGTAGAAGGTGCTAGCTAGACCTGGGGTGCCCCTAACCTCTGCGGGTCCAAGATTTCGATAGCGATCAAGAAGCAGCTCTTTCACTAACAGAAACTCCTCAGCCGACAGCATCCACTCGCTCTGGGCGATAGGCCGCTCACCGTAAATCCCGTGATCGAATATCTCTCCTCGAAATACGTCCGTAAGCCAGCCCAAGGACCGGCCTGCTCCGAACAATCTTTCAATTACATCGTTGCGGGCTGATACCTCAAACCTCCTCAAGGCGTTCTTCAGAATCCGCTTCGCATCGGTCCATACCCAATACTTTCCGAAATCGCCCTCGCCAGTGGTTAGAGCGACATCGTCGCAACCGTCAGCAAGTGCGAGGAGAAGTCCGGGAAGGGCTTTCGTTGGCACTGCGTCAAGCCCCGAGCCATGCAGGCGATCAAACAATGCTTCCGCGACGACGCCACCCTGTGGGCGTGGCGTCCTCGACATTTCTCGGAATGCTGCCGCTGCCTCTTGGGGCTGCTGCTCCGCAAGCGCGAGGAAGGACTCAAAGTCATGGTCCGCAATAGCTCCACTTGGCGGCGATAGCGCAAAGTAAAAGCGGTGATGCTGTGGGCTTCCAAGCCGACGCCCTGCGATTCTCTCAGCCGTGCGGTCTTCTGAATCTTGTGCATGAAGTTGCCAGCCAGAATCAGAAAAGCTCTTGGCGCGCCACTCCACTCCTGGCAAGAACTCCGAGATCGCGCTCCAGCGCTTATCGGTCTCGGTACTCGTGTCCTTGTCGGCTCCCTCAAAAATTGCAGTCAATTCATCTGCCAATGCCTTCTTTCCAGTGGGGCTGATACTCGCCCCCGTCTTGATCGCGGACGCCCCCGTCATGTAGCCCTCTATCCATTGGTAGAGCGCGAGGCAGCGAACGCGAATCAGCTGAAGCCAAACCATATCTGGAAGATCGATTTGTTCGAGAACCGGTGTGGCATAGAAGCGCAGCGCATTGATGGTTCTGACGACATGGCGTGGTGTACGAAGCGTTCGACCACCCTCAATATCGATCACCGCAGCGAGGCGTTCCTGCATGCGGCGATTACTGGGGTCTTCATTGGCGACGATCGACGGAAAGAGCTGCTGAAGTTCACGCCTGAACATCCGCCTGAGATCAAATGCCTCTGGCTGCGGAATGGTGAACGTGGCTTGCACGATCTTCTCGATGAACTCTTCGCCTTTTGCGTTCTCGATGCCTAGCGCGACTGCCAAGTTTCGGGCAACGATTGGCCGCGAATAACAAAGCACGTAGACGATGTTCGGGAAGTCAGCAACGGCGCGCACCAGCCTCAAAACCTCGCACGCCTCTGCGGGCTCAAGCCGATCAAGATCGTCGATGAATACGACGACCTTCCGGCTCAGGCGGCCAAGCTCATGCTGCAACTTCTCCTTCTCGTCTTTCAGCGGCTTTCTGGAAAGCAGCCTGCTCGCTGCATCCGACCCAGCGCCGATGCTAGAACCGATACCGCTAGCCAGCGGAACCCCAAGCGTCGCGGCAATTTCGGTGAGCTTGCCGACTGCTGCGAGACGCGATGAAAACGTCTCGAAAAGGTTCTCTAGCTTCTTGCGCCGTTCTTCACGGACGGAGTGCCGATTGGGCTTGAACCAACCCTTCCCGCGCTGTAGCCAGGTCGCTGTAGATGGATCAGGTGCGTCCTTCAGATCAATACGCAGGGCAGCCTTCGCGATCTCGGCAAACAGCTCTTGGAGCAGGGCATCACGCGAGCTGATCAGCCATGGCAAGAATCGAACAACCTCAGGAGCCTTTTCAAAGCTAGACAGCCCGTCGGTGACCAGGTTGATGAAACTGGATTTTCCAGAGCCCCATTCGCCCTCGATGCCGATGACGAACCCGTCCGGCGAAGCGAGGGCATTGATTGCATGTGCAACGTGCAAAGCCGCAGGCCCGAAGCCAAGGCGATCTTCCGACCGTGCGGCAATAGGCCGATCACCATTGAACGTTTGAGACGTCACGCTCATGGCGCTGGCACCTCGGCTCTCTGCTCAAAATGCGCCCAAGCCACGCGGTAGTCGGCTTCGCGGTCTGCGAGGGTGAAGGGGGCGTGGTATTCGATGACGCGCGCCACCGGGCCGCCGGGTTGGGTGTCGTCGGTGATGGGGCGGCGGATGATGGTGCCGGGGGGTGAGTCCTTCACGTCTTCCCAGCCGAGGCGGCGGCGGGTGGTTTTGCCGTCGGGGGTTTCAAGGGTGCATTCGGCATCGCGGGCAACCGCCTTGCGACGCAGGCCGACGCCGATGAGGCCCTTGCTGATGGTGAAGACGATGCGACCTTTGGCGTCATACCATGTGTCGCGCTCGTACTGGCGCATGACTGGGAACTGCACGCGGTAGATAGTGAGCAGCTCATCGAGTGTCAGACCCAGGGCTTGCGCTGCGAGCACATCGATTTCAAGCAGTGCCTGACGGCGGGCGTAGTCGCTGCGCAGGGCGCAGTCGCGTTGCCACTGGGGGGTGAGTTGGGTGAAGAAAGACTGCGGCAGGCGCGGGTCATAAGTTGCCCAGCGGCCCCGAACGAAGCCGGCTTGCCAACTGTCGGCCCAAAGCTCGGTGTAGTGGGTAGTTAGGCAGTTGAGGGCAAGCGTTCGGACGGTGAGCTCCGAACTCCCATCCAGCAGAGGCATCAATGTCGCGGTTGCATTGCGAAAGTCTTTTTTTCCTGAAACTCGCACAAAGTAATCAAACGGCAGTGACGCCCAGTAACCTGCCGCGGCTAAAACTTGAGATCTATCTCTCATTGCAACGGAAAAAACGCCGTCGATATGTGCCACATCGGGACGCAATAGCGTTGGCCTGACAGAGCGCTCGTCGCCCGGATGGGCGCCGCGGCGGGCGCCAATTCGCCAATATGACGTTACAGGTAGGGGCAATGCTCGAGGATTTGGGGGACCAACCTCTGGCTGTTCAATCCAAGTTACTCGCGGCACACGCCTGGCATATTCAAGGGAGCTACAGGCAGGTTGATAGTTGGTGCGCGGCAAGTAGTCATCCGGCAGATGTTCGAGATCGAGCACATCGTAGTGACTGTTCTGAGTGCATATCGCGCGTGGTGTTTTGTTTAGCGGATTACCCACAAAGAAGTGTGGCCCTGAGAGTATGAAGTCGGCAGGCGCCTCTACAAACGCAGTTTCTCGGCGGATAGTTCCGTCTGTTTGGCGATCCGCTTCGTGCCACATCTCGAGGGTGTAATACCCTTCCTGCAGGTCACCCAGCCGCTTTGGCTGTTGTGCGAATTGATTGAGCACGGAAACCAGCTCTTGACTGTGAACAGCGGGCAGTCGTGCCTGTAGAGCTGAGGTGCCAGGGGCATCGTAGAGCTGAGCGAAGGTCGCTAATACTTGCGCTTCAACATTGATGACGCGATTGGCGTGACCGGCGGTATTCCAACCACCTTCGTCACGCTTGATTCCGGGTGTTACGCCTCCGCCAGCGTGGTTCAGGCTCGCTGAAATTGCTGACGGTGTGAACAAGTTTGCGATGTGTCGAAAGCGGGGCTCTTCAACAGCTTGTCCGTACAAATTAATGCTGAACTTGGTGTTGTGGTGAACCTCAGCGAATAACAAATCGGTAATTTGGTTCTCAAATTGATAGTGCGCTCGCAACCGTGGGTAGAGCGCAGCTCGCAACGCCCCTGCTTTAGGGTCGTCATATGGGCCTTCGGGATGTAACAGAGCTTGCACGCCGCTCCCGACCCGCCAGGCTAGAGGCAAAAAACACTTATAGAGATTGTTCTGTACGTCTTTGAGGACAGGGTAGTTTTGTGTCGAGTTGAGGAACGCAGCCACGCCTTCGGTTGCCACACACTCTTCAACATATTCGATACGAGATTGGGGTAGCGCAGTGAAAACAGAAATGCGCTGGTCGGCTGTCTTTTTGGCGCTGAGCTTGCGAATAGCAAAGCGCGGATCAAAATCACTCAGCAGCGACTGCTCCTTCCATTCCACCTTTATCCAAGGCGGGTTGCCGAGAATGAGGTCAAAGCCACTGCGCCCTTTGAACAGATCAGCAAACTCCAACTCCCAGTGCATGAAACGCTGCTGGTTGGCGATGCGCCGCACCACCAGCAGGGCTGGCACGGCGGCGATTAGCGCATCGAGGTTCACATGGCCGTGGCGGTCGCGTTCGGGCGTGAAGTCGAGCGTGGTCTGCGGCAGGGTTTCAGGGAACAGCTCGTCGGCTACTACGGCGGTGGGTGTGGTCTCGCCGAGCAAAATGGTCTCCAGCAGCCGCCACCAGTCATTACGCGTGGGCAGGTTGGCGCTTTCGGTGAGGGGCCAGAACCACAGCGCGCACCAGGCGTCCATCACCAGCTTGAGACGGCGGTAGGGGCTGGCGTTTTTCTGCCGCTCGCTGAGCATCTCGCGTTGCCAGAGGGCGTCTTTCTGCGCGGTGCTGGTGGGTGCGCGGTTGGGGGCAGCATCGGGCCACACATGCAGCTCGTCGCTGGTGATGGCGCGGATGCGGGCTAGCTCGGTGGCGTGCTGCTTCCACAGGGCTTCGGTGGCGGCACTGAGCTTGGCAACACGCTTGGTCTCATCTGCCGCGAGTGGCGCGGTGAAGGCCTTGCGCCAGAGCTTCATGCGCTCCACATGGGCGGGCTCCAAGCTCTTCACGATCTTGTCGCTGCACGCGGCCATGCCCTCGGCGGGCAGCAGAAAGTGAAAGATGTCGCTGGCGGCGGGTGTGTCCGTCATCTTGAGCTGACGCGGCACGGCGCAGCGCCAATCGCGCTCTGGCTGGTCGGCTTCGCCACGCGCAGGGCTGAGTTGAGCGGTGCTGAACACATCGCGCCGCGCACCCACCAGCGAGTTGCCGTTGACCAACTGCATGCCAAACCAGGGCACATGCGCACCTTGATAGATGGCGTTGAGCCAGAGCGAGACTTCCGCCAGCTCCACGGCGACGGGGTTCAAGTCCACCCCGAACAGGTTGGTGTCGGCGATATACATTTTCACGCGCTGCTTTTCGTGCGCGTAGCTGTCGGCCGGGATGCTGCGGCCGAGTTCCTTCTGCTTGGCTTGCAGGTAGGCCTCGGCGAGCTGGTTGGCAGCTTCGTTCAAAAATGCGGCGCTGCCCATGGCGGGCTCGCAGACGGTGAGGTTGAGAATCTCGTCTGCCGTCTTGCCGGGCAATAGCTCGCGCAGGGCGTGCTCGACGAGGCATTGGGTGAGCACTTCGGGCGTGTAGTAGCTGGCGGACTTCTCACGAGCGCGGCCAGCGAGGCGGTAGATGAAGCGGCCCTTGTCGTGCTTGCGCTTCTCCCCCCCAAACAGGCGCTCGGCGTCGGTGTAGTCGCCGATGCGGGATTGCGGTACGAAGTAGGCGGCGTCGAGCACATCGACCTTGCTGTCTTTCTCCGGCTCGCGGTCTTCGGTGGGTGCTTCCTCTTCACCCGCGTCTTCGCCAGCAAACAGGTCTTCGTCCTCGCCTTCCTCTGCTGGCTTGTCCTTTTTGCGCTTGGGGTCGGGGCGCACTTCGTAGAGGTCTTCTTCCGCAAAAAAGCCTCTGAAGGACAGCAGCGATTCGTAGACCGCGCCGAGCTGGTTGATGCCGAGCTGGGCGTAGGAGATGCGGCCAGCCTTGCGCTTGCCCTTGGCGGGGGCCATCGACATGAGGCGGATCACCTGCTGCATCACCTTGTTGCGCAGCTTGACGCTGCCCAGGATCTTGAGCCGCGATGGGTCGAACAGATGGCCCTGCAAGGGTGCGATGGTGAAGCCGTTGTTGTGGATGGCACCCAGGTCGAGGCCGTCAGGCTTCGCGACTGGGAAGCCGCCCCAGATGAGGTCGAACAGGCGCTTGAGCGAGTCGTGGATGTAGGTGCCTTCCAGGGCTTCCGGCGTGGTGAGCTGGAGCTTCTCCAGGTCGCGCAGGTTCTCTAGGCTGTAGCCGCGCAGGTAGGCCTTGGCATTGATGGGCGCATAGCCCAGCTCTGGCCGGGCTTCGAGATAGAACAAGAACAGCATGCGATACATGAAGGTGAGGCACTCGCCGGAGAGCTGCGAGGCAAGGTCAAGGTCATTGCGCTCGAACACCTTTTCTTTGGCGACCTCGCGCTTGTGGCGGATGGCTTCATTGGCAATCAGCTCAATGGATTCGCGCAGCGCGTATTTCAGCTCTGTCGATACGCCGTAGGCATGCTTGTGGGAATTGCCGTCGAGCGTGTCGAGCAAGGCAATGCCGTCCACCGGCAGCACCGACTCGCGGCTGGCGAGCGCGGCGGCGGCGCGGAACAGCTTGTCGTCACGCGGGCCGAAAAGCTCTGGCAGGTCGAAGCGCAGCAGGGCCTTGCGGCTCCACTTGGCGCGCTCGATCACGAGTAGCTCGTCATGACCCAGCAGCAGCACCCAGCGCGGCGGGTGCTCGTCGGCGAACACCTGCTTGCTCAGCACCGTCTCCCAATCAGTGCCCTGCATCAGCGTGGAGTCGCTGCCACCGGTGGCGAGCAGCGGTGCGGCCGTGAGTACAGACCACTCATCTACATCGGCTTGGGGCGCGAGCGGTGCCAGGGCGATGACCAGCAGCGGGTGGCCATCCGTGCCGTTGTAAAGCGCACTCAGCGGCAGCGGGCCAGCCTCGAAGTCGTGAACTTGTGGTTGCAGTACGTAACCGAGGGCGGTGAAGAGCTTCTCTGCGAGTTCCTGCAACAGCGGCAGTCGCTCGGCCAGCACACGGGTGCGGCCCAGCCGCTCGCGGATGCGGAAGTAGTCGCCGGCCATGCTCCGGAGCCCCGCCGGGGGCGCGGCGGCACCCTGCTCTGCCCAGCGGGCGAACAAATCTTTGAGGTCAGAGTCCAGCACCTCATCGAGGTAGTGCTGGCTGAAAAAGTCGTTGGCGTTGTGAATCGCTGTGAGTGGGAAGGCCATGGTCAGATTCCGGCGCTGTTGCTGATTACGACAGCGGCCACGGTGAGGTGGGCGCGGGCGTCGAGTTCCAGCGTCTGGCTGACCCAGCTGCGGTAGTCGCCGAACAATTTGTTGATCTCGCGGGCTTCCACATCTCGCTTGGCTTCACGCAGCTTGGCGAGTGGGTCATCGCCGCTTTTGAAATTGAGATTGAGTTGCTCCTGGTGCTGCTGGCGCAGGGTTTCGAGCTTGTCCAGCTCGGCTTTGGCACGGGTGCGGGTGCGCTGTTGAAACTCGTGGTGTTGCTGCGCCATGTGTTCGCTGGCGTGATCGAGGGCTGGCTTGAGCAGCGATTGCAGGCGCTTGGCGTCGAATGGCTTGCTGGCATTGGGTAGCGCAGTGCGGCCTAGGCCGGTCTGCTCCATCACCTGATCGAGCGTGAACCGGTCTCGCACCTTGCCGTCCAGCCCGATGCGCACCACAAACCACTCGTTGAGCACTGGCTGGCCACGACGATTGGGGATGAGTGCCGACACCATCACCAGTGCTTCGTCCGCACCGATGCCGCGCGGCACGCTGATGACCGGTGCCTTCTGCCGACCAATGAGCGAGATGAGCTTGAGATCCAGCCACTGCATTGCAGGGTGCAGCGGCCACAGCAGCTGCTGATGCGGCCAGCGGTCGCCATCTCGCGCGGCCTTGATGTCCTGCTTGATCGCGTCTCTGTTGCTGGTGAGCGAGTAGACGTTGTCTGACGGCCGCATCTCTGCTGAGAGCTGATGCGTGATGAGGCTGGCGAGTTCGGCCTCTGGCTGAAACTGGACGGTTTGGTGGGCGTCGTTGGTTTGCGGCCGGCGCTTCAAGTGGCCGAGGCGATGCAGGCAGTCCAACCCGGCGGTGAGGTAGGCGTAATCGGTGGCGAAGAACGATGCAGCGGGTGGCGTTGGCGGCGCGGGCTGCTCTGGCGGCGCGCCGGTCATTAGGGCATCGAGCCAGTCCAGCGACTCGTCGGCCTGCTTGAGGGTGGCGGCGAAGGCTTCGGCGCTCTCACCGGATTCAATTGCTTCAGCGACGCGGCGGGCTTCCAGCTCTTCGTCGTAGAGGCCCATGAAGATGGACGGGTCGCCGATGTTCAGGGCCGCCTGCTCATCCTTCTCAATCAGAATCTCGAGGATGCGCACGTCGCCCTTGATGCGAGGGATGGCGGTTTCGGTGGTCATGTACGCGATCAGCGGCGTCTGTGCCTGGCCGTAGCGATCCACACGGCCATTGCGTTGCTGAAACACCATCAGCGACCAAGGCACGTCGAAATGGACCAGGCGATGCGCCTGGAAATGCAGGTTGATGCCTTCCGACGCCACATCGGAGGCGATCAGCACGCGTAGCGGCGAGTTGGATTGTCCAAAGCTCTCGACGGTCTGCTGAATCTCCGTGTCAGGCAGCTGGCCGTGCAGGATGGCGAGCTGCTTTTCCTTGAGGCCAAGGAGCGCTGGCAGCTCCGCTTGCAGCATCCTCAGTGTCTCGATGCGCTCGGTGAAGATGACCAGGCGATCAGAGGCATCGCTCGGCGACCAGCGCCAGAGAGGGTCTTCCTTAAGACGCCGCAGTAGCTCGTTGAGCTTCGCCATTTCCTGCGGGGCAATCCGTTCGACGGCCTGCTGGAGTTCTGTGAGTGACGCGATGTCTGAGTGCTGCGGGTCGCGGCTGCTCAAGCGACGAATGCGCTCTTTGACGGTTTGCAGGCAGGCGGCCGGTGACGACAGCAGCGATTTTTCCAGCGTGGTGCGGAACAGCATCTCCGCGCCGCCTCGCCTGCCTTCGTCGATGTGTAGCTTGAGGTCGGCAAGCACCTGGAACGCGGCTTCTTCAGTGGCCGTCAGCCGCGCCGGGAAACGGAACACGCGCCGCTCAGGGAAATCCGCCTTGATCTGGTCGCGCACATCCTTCTTGAAGCGACGGACGAACAGGTGCTGCACGTCTTCGCGTGTGTAGTCGGCCTTTCTCGGCAGCACCGTGGGGTCGAGCATGCGCATGAGGCTGGCGAAGCTCTCGCGGTCGCCGTTGTGCGGCGTGGCGGTGAGCAGGATCAGGGCATCCGACCGGCTGGAGAGCAGCGTCGCCAGCTTGTTGGCCTGGGTGCGGTTGCCCTTGAACGAAACGTTGTGCGCCTCGTCGATGACGATGACGTCCCAGTGGGCGGTCTCGATGTAGTGCCGATACTCGGTGTCGCGCTTGAGCGTATCGACCGAGATGATGGTCTTGTCGTGGTAGTGGAACGGGTTGTGGTTGGCGGGCAACTCGCGGCGGATGCGCTGGATGCCCGCCGAGTCCAGCCGCGTGAGGGGGATGGAGAAACGCGTCCAGAACTCCTTCTGAAACTGCTGCATCATGCTTTTAGTGGTCACCACCAGCATTCGGCGACCCTTGCCACGACGCATCAACTCGGAGACCAGAATGCCGGCCTCTAGCGTCTTGCCAAGGCCAACGGAATCCGCGACCAAGAATCGCGGGCGCAGCTGCCGTAGCACACGCTGCAAAGGCTCCAGCTGGAATGGCAGGGTATCCATGGCCGCCAGGTGGCCAAGCGTCGCCTCATCGCCAGTGGGCACGGTCTGACGCAACCGCGCTTCAAGGTATAGACGGCTGGAGAGATACTCAGGTGTGTCGTCACCGACCAGTTCAGTGCCTGCGGGATCGAGGACGTGGACCGTATCCAGCTCAGAGAGAAATATGCCCTCGCGGTTCTGGACTAGCTCCGAGACGCCGAGGCATTCGAGCTGCCAGCCGCCCATGTCGCAGGGCATCACATCACGGACGACCCATTCCTCATTGCGAATCAGTACGCGGGCACCCGGCGCGAAATGCGGCGTCATTCGAGATAAATCCCCATTCTTTTAGTAGTAGATCGTAAGAGTATGTACGAGCCGCTTAGCCGACAATCGATGGTCAGCCTGCCAAGCGAGGAACAACGACCTCTTTGGACCAACGGTGGCTCAACGATGCAATAACGACCAGAAATCGGAGGGGGTGCGGTCGCGCAAGTGCTACACCTTTTGCATTTGCGTGGCTCAACCACGCATTAAGACTTTCTGACTGCCAACGATTAAGTCACGGCATAAGTGCGCGGATCGAGACCGGCAGGGTCATCTGGCGGCGAAAACCCCTTCTAACCTATCGCTTTCGCCCCTTCCCTCGCTTCAAGCCTGCGGTACGATCTTCGTCGGTCGCGCCTTACTATTGACCGACACGGTGTCGAGCTGAACCACCTAAAACATACCCAGCATTACGTTGTCCTCAGTCTGTTACGTCATGCAGCCGCATAGCGTGAAATCGCGTGAAACCCACAGACTCTGGCTCAACGAGGGTCCTGTAGCGTAGTAGCGCCTCACTACAACACTACAAACACCCTCCCCGAATCTGTGAGCTTGGGGATGCGGGGGCAAATACCCCCGCAAACCTATCGCTTTCGCCCCTTCCGTCCGCCGCTGGTTGTCATACCATTGCTTCGGGGCGAGCTGAACCCTTTTACTCAATACCCAGCATTATTTGGCGACACCCTCAGGCCAGTCATGCCTAGACCACGCTTTGGTCTTCGGCTGGATCCACTATTGCGCAGTGGATCGACCCGATGACCGCGGCTCTCAGGGCGGCAATACGTCGAAGAATTACGCGCCCCTGTGGCGCACCACCGAGCTGTCGGCAACAGCATCCCAACGTCTGGCATAGCTGGACATCTACCTCACGTCTTCCCAGTCAACAGCTTTACCGACTCCTCGGTAACGCCTCCGATGGGCATATGACGCTGCGCCACCCACTGGTCGTCGTGCCCAAACCGGATACGACTCAATGACGGCGCGTACCCACCTGCTTCAACAAGTATTCGATTTCGATCGACCTCGGCTCACAACCTCGGCGGTCGACTCAAAACTCACTTTTCGCTACGACCGAAAAAGTGACGCATTTTTTTAAGGCCCGCAAACCCTTGCGGCAGCTACGTTTCAGCCCTCACCGACGCGGTGACGGTATTTCCATGCCCCCTCTTTCCACCGCCTTTTCTGCAGATCAGGAGCCCTGCAGTTTTGTATCGCAACACAGCAGTATCGAAGAGACAGCTTCGGCTTCGGCCGACTAATCCGCCCAGGTGATTGGGCGCGGCGCAAGCCGCTCCGGTTCCCTAGAAGGGCCCCGGCTCAGGGATTCCAAAACTCAACTCGCAGCGTTTCCATGGGTCTGCGGTTGTCTCTTCTAAACGGATCGCGTGTTTCGCGAGCCGTTGAAACAGCCGGTCAGACCCATGACCGCGGTGCCGAGAGGGGGCTCTCTACCTAAATTTGTTGTCCTCACGAAGGAGAATTTTCATGCTGAAGGTTAATAAGGAGTTGGTTCGTTCGCTTGTCGCGCAGTCCAGAAAGGCCGGCGGAGCACACGCGACCCTGCATGCGCGGGACCAGACGTACTCAGATTTTGCGGCTGCGATGCGTGCAGCAAACGTCCAGATTAAGTCAGCCGCCCAGATCGGCGGGAAAGAAATGAACCTGTATGCAACTTACTTAAAAGGAAAGGTTAAATCGGTCGGGACCCAGCAGAACCGGATGGCCGCCATTCGCGTCGCGTTGAGGCAAGTAAACAAAGCAAGCCTGGCTGACGACCCGAACTATTCAAATAAAGCACTTGGTCTCGGCGATCGGTGTCGGGATGGGACCAAAACAGCTGCCGACCCCGAAGTATTCGCAGCAGTGAAAGCGAAGCTTGTCGAGTTGGATCGCGAGTGGATGGCAAATTCTCTCGATCTTTCGGAATCAATTGGGCTTCGTCGTGCGGAGGCGGTTTGTGTGCCCAGCTTCCGGCTCAAGAAATGGTTGGAACAGCTCAAAAAGGATGGACGTGTGGACGTGAAGGACGCCACTAAAGGTGGTCGTCCCCGCTTTGTCGAGCCGCCTGATTTCGAGAGCGCCCAAAACGCAATCCAAGCAGCGCTCAAGCTGGCTGAGGCTAACGGCGGGTATCTCGGTCAATACAAAGACGGCAGCCCAGCGAAATCGAAGAAAAGTGCCCTCAACATGTATTCGAGCTGTCTCAACCGCTCGGGGTTCCAGGGTCACTCCCTGCGTTACACATTCACACGCGCCAGCCGTGACAAGGGGCTTGAGGAAGGCATGACCGACAAGCAAGCAAAGTCTCACGCGGCCTGCAATCTTGGGCACGGTGCGGGCCGTGATCGCTACGTCAATCAGGTTTACCTGAAATAGCAGCTGCAGGAAGATTCTTATGAAGCTGTTTGGGGCATCAATCGGTGCTGATACTTGACCGTTGGCTTGTCCGCGAGGATTGCCAGCAACTCCTCATCCGACTTACCCGCAGTATCAAGCCACTCCTACACGCGCTCCCGCTTCATCTGCAACACACAGCGGTCATGGCCGGTCTCACGAACCTCAGGTGGTGGCTCGTCGGTGATGATCGCGAAACTGTGCAGGCTGGCGGATTTTTATTTGCTGCTGAAGAATCGACCTCGGGAATACCAATAACAACTGGACTCAATGAAGATCAGCCGCCTTGTAATTCGAAACTTCCGCTCGTTTGAGATGCTGGACGTAAAACTTGCTGACCCGATCACTTGTGTCATCGGCGAGAACAACACCGGCAAAAGTGCTTTGCTGCATGCCATCCGGATCTGCATCGACTCGTCGTTGTCATCCACGTTCCGTACGCTCATAAAAAGCGACGTGCACTCGAGTGTGGATCTGGCCTTTCCCAATCAGGTATTGATCGGACTCGAGATCACGGACTACAAGGGAAAGACCAATGAGCAAGCGTTGGTAGGACCATGGCAGACGGCCGATGGTATTGCCCGGCTGGTCTATCGCTTTCGTCCAAGAAAACCTGTCCGTGAGGACTTGGAAACTGGAGACATGAAACCGGGCGAACTAACCCTGGACGACTATCACTGGGAGATTGTCGGCGGCGGAGATCCCGCCGACGATCTGACTAAGATCGACTGGAGCAAGGACTTCGGTACGAGCATCCGATTTGCCGATCTTCAGTCATTCTTGGTCGTGTTTCTTCCTGCGCTCCGCGACGTGGAGAGCGACCTGCGGAATCCGAGAAGTTCGCCGCTATCGCGGCTGATCGAGGCCATGGAGATCGACGACAAGGAGAAGGAGGCATTGCTCGAGATTCTTCGCAAAGCCAACGAGCAGATTTCCAAGTCGGCATCAATCAAAGAGATCGAGGGCTCCGTGGACAAGGCTTTCAAGGAGGTCTCGGGCCCGGCATTCAGCATGGATGTGGGCATTGGACTCGCTGAGCCGACATTTCAGGCGCTGCTCCGATCCCTCCGCATCCTTCTGAGCAATCTCGCGATGAAGAATTTCGAGCCATCGTCCAATGGACTGGGGCTCAATAACATTCTGTATGTGGCCATCCTCGTCGAATACTTCAAAAAGCGTGTCGCCAAAAACAAGACATCGGGGCAGATTCTTCTGTTGGAGGAGCCGGAAGCGCATCTACACCCTCAATTGCAGGTCTCGCTATTCAAAGCGTTGCAGGAAATACCATTTCAATCGGTCCTCACCACTCACAGCACCCACATCACCTCGAGTGCAAAACTTTCCTCATACGTCGTTCTGACCTCTACAGGCACTCCAGCGACTGCATCTTGCGTCCCGGCGTTGGACGCTGGTTTGACTTCGGGCGAAGTCAGCGATCTCGAGCGTTACCTCGATGCGACCAAATCAGCATTACTCTTCGCACGCAAAGTAATGCTGGTGGAAGGTCCTGCAGAAATGTTCCTGATACCGGCTTTGATCAAGGCGCAGCGCGACATTGACCTCGACCGTGCGGGCATTTCGGTGGTGCCGATCTACGGCGTCCACTTCAAGGCCTACGCAAAGCTTTTTGGAAAGGACGCTCTGTCCAAGAAATGCGCGATCGTGGCGGACGGCGATCTAACGCCTGACGACGCCGATCTTGATGCTGGTGATGGTGATGGTGATGGTGACAAGGATTCGCCGACCAAGATCGAAAAGTCCGAGCTGACTGCCCTCGAGAACGGCCATTTGAAAGTCTTCCTGTGTCAAGAGACATTCGAGAAGGCCATCACCTATGGGCAGACACTCAAGATGCTGGCGAGTACAGCAGATTCTCTCGGCGCACCCAACGTGGCCAAGAAGCTTCGTAGGGGGCACACGGCTTGGGCTGCAGCAGCAACAGATGAAGAAAAGAGCAAAGTCATCGAACCATTGGCAGTAGCGGTCCTGAACACCGCAAAGCGATTCGGCAAGGCGCGTTTTGCACAGGTGGCTGCACTGCACGTCGATAAGGCAGAGGACGATTTTCTGCCCAGCTACATTCACGATGCGTTGGAGTGGCTTACAGACTAATGGGCCTTACAACCGCACAGAGGGAGGCTGTGGATTGCGATGGCCACCTGATGCTATCTGCTTGCCCTGGCAGCGGAAAAACCCGGGTGATCGTTTCGAAACTGGTCCGAGTGATCGAGAAGCTCCGGGGAACCCCGCGCAGTGTGGCTTGCATCACCTATACGAATGCAGCGGTTTATGAGATCGAAACACGTATGAGGCTACATCTGCAGCCCGATGACGATCGCTACTTCGATGTATCAACTATCCACTCGTTCTGCCTCAACTCGATCTTCAGACCCTTCCGTCATCTGGTTCCTGGCTTCAAAGATGGATTCAAGGTACTGACTCACGAAAGTGAGGAGTTCAACGGGTATGTGACGGCTACTTGCAGCAAATTTGGTCGTCACGGGTTGAGTTATACGGATTTCGAAGATTTCACCAAGCTCAGGACAGACCTATCAGGCAATCCGGTCGGTGACGCCATAGACAAGGGCGGCGTTACCGTAGCAATGGCACGGGACTTCTGGACGCGCATCCAGAAGGACGGCTTCATTGATTTCTCCGGCATCTTGCTGCATTCCTATCTCTTGCTGCGGGACTTTCCGCACGTGCTTAACAGCGTGAGCAGCAAGTTTGCTTGGATTCTCGTTGATGAGTTCCAGGATACGAGCGATATGCAGGTCGAAATGCTCTCGCTCATTTCCACCCAGAACCAAACGACCTTTCTGCTGGTGGGTGATCGCTATCAATCTATTTTTGGCTTCGCAGGCGCACGCCCAGACCTGGCGAACGTCTTCGCGAAGCGGATAGCGGCGAGGACGGACATCCAGCTGGCAGAAAACTTTCGTTCGAGCGCTTTCATTGTTGGAGACGCGGAGCGCCTGTACTCGAGGTCGCCGTCAATGAAGGCGGTCGGCAAGGATCACGCATTCCCGTACGATTCCGAGTGGTGTCACGCCGAAAGTAGTTTTCAGCTCGTGACGAAAGTATTCCTGCCAGCGCTGCATCGATTGAACATACCGATCGGCAACGCAGCGGTCCTCGCGCCAAGTTGGGCAGCTCTCTACACATTAGGTCGCCAGCTCAGAGCTAACGGAGTGCCAGTGGTAGGCCCTGGCGCACGTCCCTATCGCCGTTCTAGGCAATTCGCCGGGATTGCCGAAGCCGTTTGCGGCTATCTCTTGGAGCCCCGAGCAGAGGCCATATTTTCCCTTGAACGTACTTTGTTTCACACCCTGCTGGACGTCACGGGCCACTTCAATTTCGACATTTACACCTATGCCGGTAGGGTAATGATTTACCGTATGGTCGAGGCCGCTAGAGGGTTGCAGATTCAGCACCCCATGGCTTCAGGCTGGCTTGACGCCGCCGCTGTCGACTTCACCGCGATCCTTACCGCAGAGGGATTTCTAGGGCCTGCTGACATAGATGTATTCCCTGCATCTGTGTCCGCCATGAAGCGCGACATGGTTGCCAATAAGGTCGACATCAACGCGTTGTCCCTCGATGACCTCGGTATCTATGCCAGCCCGAACTCCGCCTTGAAACTGACGACGATCCACACGTCCAAGGGAAGGGAGTACGACGCCGTAGTGATCGTAGATCTCCGTGAGGGAGCAATCCCCTCCTATTACGCAAAAACTTCCGAAGCACTCGATGAGCAGAAGCGTCTTTTTTACGTTGGGGTAACGCGAGCCAAGAAGTACCTCTTGTATGGCACCAGCTTAAAAAAAGACCAGCCTTCGAGGTTCTTGTTTGAGGAGGGCATCGGATTTCACAGACCCTAATTTGTTCGTACGGCACGACACAGGCTTGCTATCTTCGTTCAAACGTTCGTGAAAACCGGGTAGAACCCGACAGCAATAAGAGGGAGCTGAGCCTAGGTAGGTTTCGTAACCGCTGATAATCCTCTTGGTCTGCGAGCGGGTCGAAAGTTGAAGCAACTGGCGACTTTGTAGCGGTACCCGCCTGAGCAGCCGCCTCAAGAAGATGGGTTAAGGTTTCAACGACAAATTTCTGCGCAGAGCGGCACCGTGAATGTCATCCACTCATTCGACCAGTCAGATGAGCTTTCAGAAGCGCTACTTGCGCTGATCGAACTGCCTCTGTGTGATGACTCACCAAGGGTCAAATTTGCCGACGTTGCTTGCTCACTCTCGCTCGAACACTGGCACGCCATCCGTGACCTCCTGCGGATGGGGCTTTTGCCATCAGCTTTGGTGATCCACCGCGCGCAATTTGAAGCCCTCGTCCGGTCCATCTGGCTGACCTATGCTGCATCGGACGCCGAGGTCTCAAAGCTAACTTCTGCATTGAGTATCGAATCAGAGCAGGCGGCGAAGAACGCGGCGCAAATCCACGAAATGATGCTGGGTATCGAGAAGCGCGCCCCACCCCCAGCCTTTGAAGCTCTAGCGCGATTCAAAACGCATTCTTGGAAGGCATTGAACTCCTATGCCCACGCGGGAATCCACCCCCTTCGCCGACATGCAGATGGCTACCCGACAGAACTTATTCATGCCGTTCTGTGCAACGCCAACGGCTTGGCCGTCGTGAGCTGCATGCAAGCAGTGGTTCTCAGCGGGGAGCAACCATTACAGCGTGCGGTTCTTGATCTTGCTGCAAGGTATCCAGGTTGCATGCCGCCTCCCATCTAAGAGATGAGGGCTTACTGGCGTCGAGTTACACGCCCCCTGGAGCGGCGCTGTGAAGTGCCAGGCTTCTGGCCAGCGGCTTGATCGGCCAGATGAGTCATTCCAGCTAGCGCTTCGGCCGGAGTAAGGATCAGCACGTGGGGCTGCACGCCCAAGGCTTTGGCCAGCAGCTCTAGAGAATCAAGCGTCGGCGAATTGATACGCCGCTCAAAGCTCTGCACCGAAATGGTGTGCATTCCAGCAGCTTCAGCCAGAGCGGCCTGCGTCATACCCGTCAGGCTGCGCGCATTCTTCAAGTTCGTAGCGAACCGGTTGCGAAGCGTCGTGGCCTGGGTTCTGTCCATCTCCCCAGTTTTTGCGAGGGGCGATGTCTACTACACATAGAATACTATGGCTTTTAGAAATCCCATTCCGGTCCGGATCAGCCCATGAGCAAGCTCTTTCCGCTGTGCATCGTCGCCACTTCGTTTCTGTTCCTCTCCGCCTTCAAGCTTTTTGCTTCACAGGAAGTGAGGAATACCGAGGCTGCCACCAAGGCGGCGGACCAACCCATGGTGGCGGCGTTCTGGCCTGGACCCTTCACCAAAGACCCGGCGACTCAGAAGGACTGGACCATCAAGGTGTATGCGGACCTGATCCAGATCGAGCAGACCGATTACCTGTTCGCGCACAGCATGTCCGAGTTCTACCAGAAGACCGCGGCTATCGATTCCGCAACAGATGAGATCGCTGCGAAGTACACCGAAGCTGCCAAAGCACGGGGTAACACGGTGAAGCTTTTCAAGGCGCCAGTGAATGATGCGATCTACAAGCTGTTCCGGGAGCTGGAAGACACACCCAAGACCATGGCGACACTCACAGATCGGGACCCGGCCCTGATCGAGTTCACGCCAGAAGGGCGGTTGGTATCGGCACTGATCCGGGTTTCGAAGGCGGCGCCAAATCTGGCGACGATCCGGAGGCACTACTTCTCCCGGATATACCTGGACCCGAACCATCGCTTCATCGAGAACAACCTCTCGAACCGGGTGCTTGAAGACAATGTGATGGGCGGGCAGTAGCCAGGCACAGCGATAGCCAAGGTGGCTTGTCGTGCTTTATCGCGGCCGGTGAAGAAATGACCGCCGCTGCTCCTTCAACAGCTGTAGCTAAATCGGACCCTCGCGAGATCGTGATCCAGACCCGCCACACCTTCGTGGCGCTCTGGAGACACGACATGTATCGCATCCACTTCACGGCCACTGGCGCGCTTCGCACCGAGCGCGCCGTCCTCGAAATCAGCCCTGCCGGGATTCGGTGGCGGTTCAAGCCGGGTGAGGCGCCTCATGATGCAGGCGAGCCACTGGCTAGTCCGATCACCGCACTCACTGCAGATGGTGCCGTCAGCCGCCGCCAGTCCACGCCCTCTCGTGGAAACAGCCTGGTCATGCGCGACTACGCGCATCGCTGGACGGCCTACCAGCGCCGTCGCCTAGTGCGGCGGTGGAAGGCCGAACTGATCGAGGCGGCAACCCTGATTGCCAACGATCTCAGGGAGCGCTTCAACGCTGCCGTGCTGCACCTCACCGCAGCACTCGGGTTGAAGTTTCCTGACGCTGAGGCCAACGGCGCTGCCACCGATGTCGCGGCTGATCCTGCTGCAGCTCCTGCACTGCCGATGCCGGCTGTTGTGGAAGAGAGCGCATGAGCCGCCACCCGCAGCCTCAGCACCGCCCCACGTCGCACCCCGACCCGCGAAAGCGCCAGCTTCAGCGGCAACTGCTCGCCGTCGCTCTGGCGGGCACGGGCGGTTTGGTTGGCTACCTCGATCTGGAACCTCTGATCAGCAGTGCCCTGCTGCTGGCAGGCCTCGCCACGCTGCTCCTCACCCCTCGCGTCTAGGAGAATCCCCATGAATGATGAAATCAAGACTATCGACGAACGCCTAAACGGCATTGCACTACCCCAGCACCAGCAGCTGGAACTTGATCTGCTGAATCCGCGGGCGGTCGGCTTGCAGGAACGGCTGGAGAGTGTCGAGCCCCTGTTCGAGCCGGTGACGGCCGAGAACGCGGGCCTGCACGGCTTGGCGCTGGTGACCCTGCCGCAGGGAACGCTGCGATTGACGTCCAAAGGGCGGGACTTCTACCGGCAGTCCTGCGAGCTGATGGGGCTTGCCCCCCGTGAGATCAGGACCTTGGGACAGCTGCAGACGCTGCGACGCATCGATGCCGAGCTGATGCTGCAGCGGCTGATGGATGTCGAACTCATCGCGATGGGGGTGTAGCCATGGCGTTCGTCGGATTGCTTGTGGTGGCTTACTTCGCTTGGCGGACCTTCAGTCGATGGGCAGAGGCAATCAAGCTGAAGCCTGATGAGACGTTTGCTGCCTACGCCAAGGCACATCCCGAGTGTGTGCAGAACGGGAACGTGCGCTGCTGCCACTGCGGAGGGCGGCACCTCTTGCTGCGATACGACAGCAGCAATTTCACGCATCGCTTCAACAGCCACGTCTGCAAGAACTGTGGCCAGGAGCTGTATCGCTCCGCGTCGCCGCTCTGACCAAAACTAACCTATCCATCTCAGGAGATTTCCATGAAGCTTTTTCTTCCCACACTCTTCGCCAGCGCTGCCGTGTTGCTCTCTGCCTGTGCAGCGGGGGCTCGACCGGAGGCCATGACGCCCGCATTCACTCTGCCGGCGGGTTGTCCTGCCTATGCGGGATCAATCGTCATCGGAGAGCCCACAGGCGGCCAGGAGACCAACCCGCTGGGTTCGCCCAAGATCAGTAACGCGGACTTCACCGCCGCGCTGACTTCGGCACTTGGTGGCCTGGGTCTGACCGGTGGGTCGCGCTATCGGCTCAATGCCGAGATCACAGACCTGGATCAGCCGGCGTTTTCGCACAACACGACGGTGGGGCTGACGGTTCGATACGTGCTCACCGACACGACATCTGCTGCGCCGGCGTTTGATCGCTCGATCACCTCCAGCTTCACAGTGAAGCACTCTGTCGCTTCGCAAGGCAGCAAGAGGGCGCTCCTAGCCAACGAGGGTGCAGCCAGCGCGAATATCCAGAGCGCAGTTACTGCGATTTGTGGAGGTGGCTGATTGGCACTGCGATACCGAAAAGCGGCGGGGCGAGGCCATCACCGCAGCGCGAAGGCACTCGCATTCCGCAGTGATGAGTAACTCCCAGGTTCCGATCACCGCATCAACCGTCTCCCAACCCACCTAGAAAGCGATGACTTTGGCGGGGTATTCGGCTGTTTAGTCGAATACTCCCGTTTACCCCCATCTTTCGACCCGTCGAGCCCAGCGCCCTCTCACTAATCTGCCGGCAATGAGTTTTCCGGAGCAAAAAGTGATGGCTTACAAACGGCTTGATACGCACACAGAGCGCTTCCCTTCGCGCGACGCGTTGACTGCAACATGGCTTGCCTGCCCTAGTCGGGAGGCGGGCCTTTCTGCTCTTCAGAAACACTGCTGCGTCGCCGTCGCCGTAATCGTCAACATGGAGCAACCGAGCCGCTAGTCAGCGGCTCTGGGCTGACATGCGCAAGCGCGAAACGCCGTCCGTCACGATGCTGCCTTCGGTGGGTAAACCACCGTTGTTTGCCGCAGAGGCGGTGCTACGCTTGATGTCTAGGAGTCTGGAAAATGGCGATCAAAAATCAGGCAGCCCTGTATCTCAGAAGCTCGAAGGATCGATCAGATGTGAGCATCGATGCTCAGCGGAGGGAGTTGAATGAGCTGGCAGCGGAAAAAGGGCTCAAGGTCTGCGCCTGCTTTGAAGACGCCGTAGAAAGCGGAAAGAGTGAGACGCGCCCAGGATTCCAGGCGCTATTGATGGGCCTTAAGTCTGCGGACCGAGAGTGGGATCATCTCTTGCTGGTCGATACCAGCAGACTCTCTCGTAGAAAATACTCGGCGCAGGTTTTCAAGCACGAGTGCTCGAAACGTGGCGTCACCATCCTCTACTCGAAGATTCCCGAGACGGACCCGATATCAACGGTCATGTTGCAGTCCATGTTTGAGGCCATGGACGAGGTGCACAGCCTCATGAGCCGCGAAAAGGGACTCGCAGGCATGGCGGAGAACGTGCGCCAAGGTTATCGGGCTGGCGGGCGAGCGCCCTTTGGATTCAAGCTCAAAACGGTGGAGACCGGTGCCATTCGCGAAGGGGATGCGGTCACCAAGACTGTGCTGGAGCGCGACGAGAATGCAGGCCGGGTGTCACGGTTTCTGAAGCTGAGAGCGGCTGGAACTCCGCGCGCCTTGGCGGGCAAGGAAGCCGGCCTGGATCAGAACCCAAGCTCCCTGATTGGGTTCGAGTGGAATGCCTTGACCTACTCCGGATGCACCGTCTGGAACGTACACGCCGAGCGCATCGGCGGCGTCTACAAGGGCGGGAGCAAGCGCCGTCCTCGTGCAGATTGGGTCATTCAAGACAACACCCACGATGCCCTTATCACCCGCGATGAGGCCGAAGCGATCTTGGGCAGGCTCGAAAACAGCGAGGTGGCTGCCAAAATCGCTGAAGGGAAGACAGCGGCAAGCCGCTACCTACTCTCTGGCCTGCTGGTCACGCCTGAAGGTCAGAACTGGATGGCCGACAGTGGCAAGTATTACCGGGTGAAAGGTCGCAAAGTGCCGTTCGGCAAGGTCGATCAGGCAGTGCTCGGAATGCTTGTTTCAGACATGCGCTCTAAATCGTTCATCCGCGCTCTGGCCAACGAGGCCAGAAAGCACGCAGATGGCGATCACGACCCCGCCAAAGTGAGCAGGGCGGAGCTGTTGCAGGCAGACGCCCAGATAAACCGCTATCTGGAACTGGCAGCGCAGCTTCAAGACCCGGCTCCTGCACTGCAAAAAATCGATCAGATCGAAGCCAAGCGCAAAATCCTTCGCGCCGAGGTTGCAAAGCTGGAAGCAGAATACTCAGCCTCAAAAGCCCTATCCGTATTGACGGAAGAAAACATAAAAACGGTCTTGGACGGCTTTGCCGCCGAGTTGCAGGGCGCGGATAGCGCTTCACTAGCTAAATCACTCATCCGAAGCCTGGTCGAGAAGATTTCCTTCGACCCATCCACCCTAGAAGCCCGCATCCACTACCGGGTGGCAGTGGATGCGGAGGGTATAAGTGTGGCGTTCCCACGGGGATTCGAACCCCGGTTCTATCCGTGAGAGGGATATGTCCTAGGCCTCTAGACGATGGGAACCTGCGCGCATTCTAACGGCTGATCACGCTGCCGTCTCGC
>JBKJJE010000093.1:0-12181 GCA_046598075.1 Stagnimonas sp. | reverse complement strand
CAGGCCTTCTTCAAGTTTCTGGATACCGACCAGCGCTTCGAGTTCAAGGATGAAGCTGCCCTGCTCGCCTACTTCGAAAACCTGCGCGCGCGGGTGGAGCCGGGTGCTGCCAGGCTGTTCGCGCTACAGCCCAAGGCCGGTTTCGAGATCCGCCCGGTCGAGAGCTTTCGCAACAAATCCGCCGCCGGCGGCAGCTACCAAAGCCCCAGCGAGGACGGCAGCCGGCCCGGCGTGTTCTACGTCAACACCTACGACCTGCCCAGCCGCAAGACCTGGGACGCGGAAGACCTCTATCTGCATGAGGCTGTGCCCGGCCATCACTTCCAGATCGCCCTGCAACAGGAGCTGGCCGAGCTTCCGAAGTTTCGCCGCTTTGGCGGCATCACCGCCTACAGCGAGGGCTGGGGCTTGTACGCAGAATCGCTCGGCAAGGAACTCGGCGTCTACCAGGACCCCTACGACTACTTTGGCTATCTGCAGAACGAGCTCTGGCGCGCGATCCGTCTGGTGGTGGATACCGGCCTGCACGACAAGGGCTGGAGCCGCCAGCAGGTGATCGCCTACATGCTCGCCAACTCGGCGCAGAGCGAGACCCAGGCGGTATCCGAAGCCGAACGCTACATGGCGATCCCTGCGCAGGCGCTGGCCTACAAGATCGGCGAGCTGAAGATCAAGGCGCTGCGCGCGCGCGCCGAGAAGGCCCTGGGCGCCAGGTTCGACATCCGCGCCTTCCACCGCGAAGTGCTGAAGGACGGCGCGGTGCCGCTCGAGGTTCTGGACGCCAAGATCGACCGCTGGATCGCGGCGGTGCTGGCCACGCCCTAGCGTTTTTCCAGGCGCGGCGTCTGGCGCTGCTCACAAAAAACCCCGGCAGCGCCGGGGTTTTTTGTTGCCGAGGCAAGCCCTCAGTTGCTGCAGTTGTCCGAGCCGGGATACTTCTCGGCGTCGACCTTGACCACCGTGTTGATCCACTGCGTGATCAGCGCGTGGGCTTCGGTATCGACCACGCTGCGGGCGATCGGCGGCATGCGCGCTGCGGGCAGCACCGCCTCCGGCCCGATGCGGAAGGCGATGATCGAATCACTCGCTTGCGCGGGGTGGATGTCGTAGGTGCGGCCGCCGCTGCCTTCCTGCCCGGTGGCGGTGGGCCGCTTGCAGACGCCGTAGCTGGTATCGACCTTGCGGAAGCTGTCCACATAAAAACCGGTGTTGGCGGCAAAGCCGCGCACGTTGTGGCAGTGCTGGCAGTTGACCTCCAGCCAGCCGCGGGCGCGGGCCTCGATGTCGGCGGCCGAGTTGGCCGCAAAACCGGAGCTGCCCGGCACGTTGTAGACCGGACTCTTTTCGAGCATGGCCGCCACCTGGGTGGTGTTGTCGACACCGCGATTGGCGGGACAGCCCAGCATCAGGCCCTTGGCGCACAGGTATTCGATCTGGTTCTTGCCGGCGATCTCGTGCTGGCTCTGGCCGCTGACCTTCTTGCTCTCGGCCTTGTAGGGCTTGTTCATGAAGCGCACTTTCGGGCCGATGGGTGCGGAACCCGGTTCGGCATCCTCGCGCGAGTGGCAGCTCAGGCACTGGTTGGCGTTGGGGATCAGGTACTTGTCGGTCGAGCCGGTGTGCAGCACGCCGGAGTCGATGTCGGTGTGCTTCCAGGACACCGCAGCGGTGCCGCCGCCGAGAGCCAGCTTGGCGACACGCCTGCCGTTTTCAGTGGTCCAGCGGTAGCTCATGCCCTGCCAGCGTGGCTGGCCGTTGAGCGCATTGCGCTTGATCAGCAGGCGGGTTTCGATGGCCTCCTCGGTGCCCTTGTCCTCGTCGTCGAACGAGAAGGTCTTGGCAATGATGGTGCCGACCGGGAACACGATCACCGCATTGGGGCCGTCGCTGGCCGCCTCGCGATACACCGCCTTGGTGCCGGGCGGCAGATACAGCACGCGATATTTCACCGAGTAGTCGCTGAACAGCTTGCTGTTAAGCGAGTACGGCACCCCACCGCTGTTGGCGGCGCTGGTGGGGTCCTGCGGATCACTGAACAGGTTGTACTGGTCCAGCGTCGGGCAGTTCACCTTGCCGGCCTCGAAGTTGACTTCGCCCGCCTTCATCACCTTGCCGCAGAGGCGATCCACCTCGGCCTGTGCCGGTGCTGGGTCGATCAGACCGGAGCGCACGAACGGCGGGATCACCACCGGCGGCAGCAGCGGCAGGTTTTTGCCGTAGGCGGTCGCGCAGCGGTGCGGGGCGAGATCAAAGGTGGAGGGGAACTGCTGTAATTCGGTGAGATCAGTGGCACTTGGTGTCTGGTTCAGTGCCAGCTTGATGGCGGCATTGGCACCCTTGGTGCCATGAAAGTTCGCGAAGGCGAGTGAGTCGCTGGAGAACTCGTTGTCCTCGTCGATGCACGAGGCCGTCCATTCCGGCTGGATGCGCGGCTTGCCGGTGGCCGCGGTATCGAACTTGTAGGCGTTGTAATGGCAGGCCGGGTTCGGGTCTTCATTGGTGTGCAGCGGCTTGCCGCGCGCGTCCTTGGCTACCGGGTCGCCGTTGGCCTTGCTCGGATACGGGCAATCCTCGTCGAGGGCATCGACATAGCCGTCCCAGACGATGTGTGCGCCACGAAAACCAGTTGCATGGGTACCGAGGCTGCCGCCCGCACCCGCTGCCGCGCAGAGGGCGATGTTGGTGGGGATGGCGCAGGCCACCTGATTCTTGGCACCCACCAGCGCTGGCAGCACCTTGGCCACGTCACCGTTCTGGATGGCCTTGCTGGTGGCAATCGGCAGGGCGTTGCCGTTGTTGATGAACTTGTTGCGGAAGATGTGCACGCCTTCGGTGTACCAGTCGATGCGCTTCTCGCTGGGGCGGCCTGCACCTTCGGGGAATACCTCGTAGCTGGTGTGAATGATGCCGGCGGTGTTGTTGTTCTCGAAAACGTTATCGAAGATGTCGATGCGGTCGTAGCTGAGCGTGATCATGCCGCTGCCCGGCGGCACGCTGCCGACGATGCCGCCAGAGGTGAAGTTGTAGGTGTTGTTGTTGCGCGAGATGTTTCCATACATGCGGCTGCGGTCACCGTACTGGCGCAGGCCGTCGAGGTCGTACACCAGAAAGCCGCCGGTGTTGCACTCGGCGATGTTGTTGGCGTACTCGCCGCCCTGCACGTTCTCGATCTCGAAGCCGAACACGTTATAGGCAGAGCGCGAGTTCTTGATGATGGCGGTGTTGGTCTGGCCGACGTAGATGCCGGCATCCGAGGCACCGATGGACTCGGCATCGTCAATCAGGATGTTCTCCGACGACACCGGGTAGATGCCGTAGCGACCCGACTTGGGGCTGGGCGTGTAGTCGGGTGAGCGCGTCTCCGGCCGGCCGCTGTTCTCTGGTGCGGTGGGGTCGAGCGTCGGCGGCTTCGTGCAGGCGACGTTGAGACGATCCTTGAAGTTTTCCGCCGTGATCGGGGTGGGGCTTTCGCGGCCGCCGTTGCTCGACCAGATCGCCCGCACCCGCTGCAGGGTGGCGTGATCGACCCCGCGCAGCTCGAAACCGTTGCCGCCGGTATCCGCCACCGTGAAGTCTTGATAGGTCACACCGCGCACGTTGACCGCCAACACGCCTTCCGGCGCGTTGTTGTTCTTGAAGCTGAGCACGGTTTTATCCTTGCCGCAGCCCTTCACCAGCACGTCTTCGGTGTCGGTGAGCTGGAAGGTATTGGTCAGCTCGAAATAGCCGCAGTCGAACTCGATGACATCGCCGGGGGCCGCCTGGATCATCGCCCCCACCATCTCGCTGGTGGCATTGGGGCCAGGCTTGATGAAGAACTTGCGGCCGGTGGCGGCGGTGCCATCCGCCGGTGGCGTCACTCCCACAGCGCCTCCCGGCGGCGCGCTGCTGCCGCAAGCCACCAGCAGGGCGGCAGCGAGTGCCGGCAGGGTGCGGGAGAACAGGGGGGCGAATGGGTGATGCATGGAAAAACTCCTTGAAATCTGTTTGCGCCGGACTTCGCCGCGCATTGTTGCTGTGATTTTCAACCACTCACATTATGGTTGAACCGCAGCAGATGCCAGCCACTAAATTGAATTAGTCCGGATTGGGTAAGCACCGTCTTTTTGCGGGCCTTGGCCGCTGTTTCGTTCTAGGCGCGGCGCGGCCTGGTGCTGAGCATGGTGCCGGTACAGTGCGGCGCACCACAGCGGCAGGCCCAGCGTTTTTTCAGGCGCGGCGTGTGGCGTTCGTCGAGCGTGATGGCGTAGTTGTAGCTCAGCTCCTCGCCGGCCCCGATCGGCCGCAGGGTTTCGATCACCACCCGGTCGAGCCGGCGGTCTCTGCCCGGGTGTTCGATCAGGAACGCCTGGCAGCTGGGCTGGCAGCTGTGGTTGATCCAGCGCGCCGCATTGCCGCCCTGGTTGGCATCGATCACGTAGCGGTCGTTGAGCGTGAACAAAAAGGTGTGGCCGGATTCGGCATTGCCGGCATAGTCGCGGTCGGCCTGCGCATGGGTAAGCCGCTGGCCGCGATATTCGATCACCGGGCTTTCGGCGGGCAGGTCGCGGACGGCGAACACGCCGCGGCCGTGAATGGGGGAGAGTCGGACTTGGATGCGGCGAGTCATGCGAGGCACAGGCGAGAAAACGGTATGGGAACCATGCGCAGACCGTGCCAGCGCAGGATGCATCAGCTGGGGCTTGCAGGCCGCTATTCGAACCAGCACTCGGTGCGGTTGCGGCCCTCGCGCTTGGCCTTGTAGAGCGCCGCGTCGGCATTGCGCAGCAGCTCGTTGAGGTCACGGGTGTCGGGCCGCAGCGAAGCCTGGCCGATGCTGACGGTGCAGGCGAACGGCTCGCCGGTGGCGGTGAACATGCGCGTTTCCATCACTTTCAGGCGCAACCGCTGGAGGATCTCGAACGCCGGCCCCTTGTTGGCGCGCGGCATCAGGATGGCGAACTCCTCGCCTCCCAGCCTGCCAACCAGATCCACCTTGCGGGCGCACTCCAGACAGGTGCTGGCGAACTGCACCAGCGCGATGTCGCCGGCGTCGTGGCCAAAGGTATCGTTGATGCGCTTGAAGAAATCGAGGTCGAGCAGGGCCACTGTCAGCGGCTCGGCAAAGCGGCGGGCGCGCTCTATTTCCTGGGTCGCCAGCTCGTTGAAATGGCCGCGGTTGAACAGTCCGGTCAGGGCATCGCGGGTGGCGCGCTTGTAGAGCGCGGCCTCGCGTTGCTTGAGTTCGGTGATGTCGGAAAACACCTCGACGAACGAGGCGAGCGCGCCGGAGTCCTGCCGCACCACGTCCAGGGTGCACAGAGCGATCAGCGGCTCGCCATTGCGACGACGGCGCGCCTGCTCGTCCCGGTGATGGCGGTTGGCACGGGCAAACTGCAGGGTTCGCTGCGGCAGGCCGTCCTGCTGGTCCGCCTCGGTGAACAGGGTCGAAAACGGCTGCCCCAGCATCTCGGCCTCGGTGAAGCCGGTGATGTTCGTAGCCCCCCGGTTCCAGCTGCGGATCAGGCCTTCGGCATCGACCAGATAGATGCCGAAGACAGAGACCTCGCGCACTACCTCGGCATAGCGCGCCGGGTCATCCTGCAGTAGCGCCTCATGCTGCCGCAGGTCGAATCCGGCGCTATCGTTGTGCCCTTGATCGAAGTCTTTCATGCGGCTCTAGAGAGTGTTGACATATGAATGGCTTTTGGCAGCGGGCCTGTCTGCACATCATCGTACCGGAAATCACCACCACCATGCCCCGAGGCATCGCCAAATCCAACCTGCCGCAAAAAGCCTGCACCCAGTGCGGTCGACCGTTCAGCTGGCGCAAGAAGTGGGAGAAAGTCTGGGACGAGGTGCGCTATTGCTCCGAGGCTTGCAGGTCCGCACCCAGGCCTTCGCAACCGCCACCGTCGCGCTGACAGCCGCACTCGTAGCGGCCATCATGCAGCCATGCGCAATCTCATCGTGGTGCTGGGCGACCAGCTCGATTTAACCTCACCTGTCTTCACTGATTTCGACCACGCGCGCGATGCCGTATGGATGTGCGAGGCACCTGCCGAGGCCGCATACGTGTGGAGCCACAAGGCGCGGCTGGTGATGTTTCTCGCCGCCATGCGTCACTTCCGCGAGAACCTCTCGGCACGCGGGTTGACGGTGCATTACCTCGCAACCGGCGAGCATCCGCACCCGACGCTGGCCGCCGCACTCACCGCGACGCTACACGCCCTCAAGCCCGAGAAGGTCGTGCTGGTCGAGCCGGGCGAATGGCGACTGGTGCAGGACTTTGCAGAGGTTGCCGCCGACACCGGCATCGCTTTCGAGACCCGCGTCGACACCCATTTCGTGCTGCCGCTCGCCGACTTTGCCGAATGGATGAAAGGCCGCAAGCAGCCCCGGCTCGAACATTTCTATCGCTGGATTCGCCAGCGCACCAAGGTGCTGATGGAGGGCAAAGAGCCTGCCGGTGGCGCCTGGAACTTCGACCATGACAACCGCGAGGCCTTTGGCAAGGATGGTCCCAGCAACGTGCCGAAACGCTTCGGCTTCAAGCCCTCGACAATTACCCGCGAGGTGATGGCGATGGTCGAAGCCCGGTACCCGGAGCACCCCGGCTCACTCGCCAGTTTCGACTGGCCGATGACCCGCGAGGAAGCACTGGAAGCCCTCGACGATTTCATCGCCCACCGCCTCGCCAAGTTCGGCCCGCATCAGGATGCATCGTGGACGGGCGAAACCTGGCTCTGGCACTCGCATCTCGCCGCTGCCCTCAACCTCAAGCTGCTCAACCCGCGTGAAGTCTGCGAGGCAGCCGAAGCAGCCTGGCGGCGGGGCGAGGCACCGATCGAAAGTGTCGAAGGTTTCATCCGCCAGATCATCGGCTGGCGCGAGTTCGTGCGCGGCCTGTACTGGCACCGCATGCCGCAGTACCTCGACGACAACGCGCTCGACGCCCACCAGCCCTTGCCCGCCTTCTACTGGAGTGGCAACACCGACTACGCCTGCCTCAAAGCCACCATCGATCAGACGCTGGAGACCGGCTACGCCCACCACATCCAGCGCCTCATGGTCACCGGCCTGTTCGCGCTGCTGCTGGGGGTGGAACCGCGTCGCGTGCACGAGTGGTACCTGGCCGTCTACGTCGATGCCGTCGAGTGGGTCGAGCTGCCGAATGTGATGGGCATGAGCCAGTTCGCCGACGGCGGCTTCATGGGCAGCAAGCCGTACATCGCCAGCGGCAAGTACATCCAGCGCATGAGCAACTACTGCACCGGCTGCCGCTACGACCCCGAGCTGGCCACAGGCCCGCGCGCCTGCCCGTTCACCACCTTGTACTGGGATTTCATTGGGCGGCACGAGGCGATGTTCGATAAACACCCACGGCTGAAACCGCAGGTGATGAATTGGCAGCGCAAGACGCCGGAAGCGCAGCAGGCTATTCAGAGGGGGGCGATCACGCTCAAAGCTTTGCTTGCTTCGTAGGGTCAGCCTTGAGGTCTGCCAATCGCGCTGACGCGCTCTGCTGGCTGTGCGTTGGCTTTGAGTGTGGTTTCGCCTAAGGGCGAGTCACTTTCTTTTGCTTGTGCAAAAGAAAGTAACCAAAGAAAAACACACCCTGATACGGCGGTGCTTCGCACTGCCCTGCGATGCTCGGGCCGAGGGGCGCTGCGGAACTCGCTTCGCTCAAACAGTCCTCGCTCAAAAGACCCCCTCGCCCCTGCGCTTCTCGGCGCCTCCTAAGGGGCCCGAAGTCACAAGCCACAGAAACAGCAACAGACAAGGCATTCGCACGCGTGCTCACCTGGATTCCCGCTTTCGCGGGAATGACAAATTGACGTTGCTGCTCTATCTCGCCAAGCACTCCGACACCGCCCATCGTCATTCCCGCGAAAGCGGGAATCCGGAGTGAGCGAAACGATTGCTGTGGCTTTTGACGTCGGGCCCCGTAGGAGGTGCCGAGATACCCCGGCTGCGGCCTGACCCCCGTCATTGCACCCCCGATCTCACCAGGAGTAAGTCCACATGGCTGCTGCCATCAAATCCCGCCTCACCGCCACCCGCGGCACCGACCGCATTCCGTTCACGGTCGCTGCTGCGGCCACCGTCTTCCAGGGCTGCATGGTCGGCATCAACGCCGCCGGCGAGCTACTCGACGGTGCCATCAGCAACGCCCGCGTTGTCGGGGTCAGCTCGGCTGACGGCGTCGCTGGCGACGTGGTGGAAGCCAATCGCGGCGCCGAGCAGGCCTTCCCCTTCGGCAACTCGGCGGCGGCAGACCTCATCACCAAGGGCGACATCGGCAACGACTGCTACATCGTCGACAACCAGACCGTCGCCAAGACCAACAACGCCGGCGCGCGTCCTCGCGCAGGCCGGATTCTCGACGTCGATGCCTATGGCGTCTGGGTCGTCTTCGTCGCCTAACGCCGCCCGTCCCCCTCACCGCGCGGCTGTGCCGCCTCAAGTCCCCCAGGAGCAGTAACCCATGTCCAAAATCGTCATCACCAACCAGCTCATGGCAGCCCTGTTCCAGGGCTTTCAGGCGCTATTCAAGAACGGCTTCGAGCAAGCCCCGAATTTCTACGGGTCACTGGTCACGCAGGTGCCCAGCTCGACGAGCGAGGAGGTTTACGGCTGGCTCGGCCAGACCACCGGCTTCCGCGAGTGGCTCGGTGATCGCGTCATCCAGGCGCTGAAGACCGACGGCTTCAAGATCATCAACAAGCACTTCGAGAACACTGTCGGCGTCAGCCGCAACCAGATCGAGGACGATCGCACCGGCATCCTCGCTCCGGTCTTCACGCAACTCGGCATGGATGCCAAGGCGCACCCTGACCAGGTGGTGTTCGAACTGCTGGAGCTGGGCCGCACCGCGCTGTGCTACGACGGCAAGCCGTTCTTCGCCGCTGACCATCCGGTGCTGGTGAGCAAGGACAAGAGCAAGACCACGCCGGTGAGCAACCTCACCGTCGAGGCCGGCAACAAGCCCATGTGGTACGTGTTCGACACCAGCAAGGCCATCAAGCCGCTCATCTGGCAGAGCCGCAAGGCCTACGAGTTCGTGCGGCAAGACCGCTCCACCGACGACATCGTGTTCCAGCAGAACATGGCTCAGTACGGTGTCGATGGCCGCTGCAATGCAGGCTTCGGTCTGTGGCAGCAGGCTCACGCCTGCAACAAGGACCTGACGGGTGCCAACTTCAAGGCGATTCGCGCGGCCATGCGCGGCATCAAGGGCGACAACGGCCGGCCGCTGACGATCAAGCCGGTGGAGATTCACGTGCCGACCGATCTGGAGTCCGCCGCCGAGCAGGTGTTCGAAAAGGCGCTCATCAGCGCCGGCGAGACCAACGAGCTCTACAAGGCCGTCAAGGTCGTTGTGAACCCCTACCTGGCCAACGCCAGCTAAGCCGAGATACCACCAGAGCGGGCGTTGACCGCAGTGGCTGGCTCCTCGACGCCGGCGCTGCGCAGCCCCACCGAACGATCCGCGGAGCGAGGGCTGCCCGGATCAAGCCAGACGCCCCGGCGGGAATTGGCCCACCGGGGCTGCTGATTACCAGGACTTTCACACATGAACTTTGTCGACGAATTCTGGCGCAAGGATGGCGATGTCGCCGCCGGCTCCACCTCGGAAGTCGTCGAGATGGTTCACGGCGGATTCGTCGCGGTCGGTGTCAGCTGCCAGGCTGCCGGCACCGCCACCATCGAGTATTCCCTCAATCCAAAAGCTGCAAACCCGATTTGGCTGCCAATGGGAAGCGTCGCGGTAGGCCAGAAGGCTGGCTTCAGTCGTGACTACCCGACGCAGGCCATCCGCATCAGCGCCACCACGGCCGGCTGCTCGTTTACTGTGCTGCAGGGCGCCGGCTGATGACGCCGTACGCCACCCAGGAGGACATCGTCGACCTCGAAGGCGAAGACGCCCTCTACGTCGCGGCCGACCGCAACCGCGACGACCTGGTCGACACCGCCGCCGTCGCGCGCGCCATCGAGGCCGCCACCGGCGAGATGAACAGCTACATCGGCCAGCGCTACGACCTGCCGCTGTCCGTCACGCCGCCCTGGGCCAAGCAGATCTGCGTGGACATCACGCTGTATCGCTTGAGCCGCACCGCCGACCGCCTCACCAACGAGCTGCGCAGGCGCTACGAGGATGCCATCGCGTTTCTCAAGCACGTCGGTACCGGCAAGGCCGGCCTTGGCGTGGCCACCGTCGCCGCACCTCCGGTGAGCGGCGTGGACGAGATCAAGGGCGGCGTGGTGCTGGTTACGAGCGAGCCGCGGCAGTTCAGCCGCAGCCGCTTGAAGGGGCTTTGATCGTGGATCTGCTCGACTACCGCGCCAGCCTGATCACCGGCTTTGCGACCCTGCTGCCCTCCAACAAGCTCAAGGTGCGCTCACACCCCGGCCGGTTCGATCTCGGCGAGCTCAAGCGATACGCGGTGGATGCGCCCTGCTTGCTGGTCGCGCTGCTGAGCTGGCCGCTGATCAACAGCGGCTTGGCCAGCGGCGAGTTCCAGATCGCGGCCTATGTGCTCACCAAGTCGGTGCGATCGCTCAAGCATGACGAGCTCAACCTCCAGCTCGCCTCCACGGCCATGCAGCTACTCGCCACCACTGGCCTCAACAGCCGCCACTGCTCGCAGATTCGCTGGGACAACCTCTATTCGGGCGCGCTCGATCAGGAGGGCGTGTCGCTCAGCGCCATCAGCTTCCGCCAGTTGCTGACCCTCGACCGGGTCGAGCCGGAGGCTGCCCTGGCCAGCTTCCGCACGCTCGCCATCACCTGGGACGAGGGCGCTGACAACACGCCCGAAGCCCTCGATCAACTCACCCTCACAGGGGCTTAAAAATGTCCGAAGTCGCCTTCAACAACATCCCCGTCAACTTCCTGGTCCCGGGCGTTTACGCGGAGTTCAACAACGCCCGCGCCAACAGCAGCGTGGTCACCATCCCGCCCAGCGTGCTGCACATCGGGCAAAAGCTGGCGGCCGGCAGTGCCGCTGCCGGCGTGCCGCTGCGGGTTTTCAGCGCCGACCAGGTGGGTGCGCTGGCTGGTCGCGGCTCGATGCTGCACCAGATGGCGAAGAAGCACTTCGCCAGTGGCGCGCTTCTGCCGCTCTCCATTGTGCCGCTCAGCGACAAGGCTGGTGCCACCAAAGCCACGCAGACCATCACGCTCACCGGCACCACCACGCAGTCCGGCGTGCTGGCGCTACACGTCGGTGATGCCCGTTACGCGGTGTCGCTGGCACTCGGCACCACCGCCGTCCAGGCCGCCGCCGCCGTGGTCGCGGCCATCACTGCCGACACCGACCGTTACGTCGACGCCGCCAATGCCGCCGGTGTGATCACGCTTACTGCGCGCCACGGCGGCCTGGAGGCTGGCAAGGTCGATGTGCTGCTCAACCGCTTTGTCGATGATGTGCAGCCCGCCGGCCTGGGTGTGGTCATCGGCGTGCGCGCCGAGGGCACCTCCAACCCGGATCTGCCCGCCGCCATCACCGCAATGGGCAGCACCTGGTATACGGCCATCGTCGCGCCGTATACCGATAGCACCAGCCTCGGCCTCATCAAGGCCGAGCTGCTCGACCGCTTCGGGCCGATCCGCCAGATCGATGGCTATGCCTATGCAGGTAGCAGCGACACTGTCGTCAACCTGGTCGCCCTAGCACCCACCAACAACGCACCCTGGCAGAGCCTGATCGACGCCGGCGACCTGCTGACCCCCGGCTACGTCGTCGCTGCTGCCGTCGCCGCGCAAGACGTCAACGAGCCCGATCCCGGCCGCCCGCGCCAGACCCTCGCGCTGCCCTCCGTGGTGGCCCGGCCGGTGGGTGCCCGGCGCTTGGTCAACGAGCAGCAACAGCTGATCGCCGCCGGCATCTCCACGCTCTCGATCGACGACGACGGCACCGTGCGCATCCAGCGCCTGACGACGACCTATCGCCTCAACAGCTATGGGGTCACCGACAACAGCTATTTCGACACCGAGTCGATGCACCTGCTCGCCAACCTGAGGTTCTCCGCGCGGGTGCGCTTTGCCAGCAAATACCCGCGCCACAAGCTGGGCCGTGATGGCAGCGTCGGCGCCAACGTGATGACGCCGGCGATCGCCAGGGCCGAGTGGATCGCGATCTATGTCGATACCTGGCTGACGCAGGGCTGGGTCGAGGGCGGTACGGCGCTGACGCAG
>JBKJJE010000084.1:0-35763 GCA_046598075.1 Stagnimonas sp. | reverse complement strand
TACATCACGGCAGTGAATGGCGTGCCGCAGCATCTCAACTTGAAGCTCACTCGCGCCAAGCTGGAATCACTGGTCGAAGACCTCATCGCCAAGTCGATGGAGCCCTGCAAGATCGCGCTGAAGGATTCCGGCCTGAAGATCGGCGACATCGACGAAGTGATCCTGGTCGGTGGCCAGACCCGTATGCCGATGGTGCAGGAGGCCGTGAAGAACTTCTTCGGGCGCGAGCCGCGCAAGGACGTCAACCCCGACGAGGCCGTCGCCGCTGGTGCCGCTATTCAGGGCAGCGTGCTGTCCGGCGACCGCAAGGACGTGCTGCTGCTCGACGTCACCCCCCTGAGTCTCGGTATCGAGACCCTCGGCGGCAAGATGACCAAGCTGATCGAGAAGAACACCACCATCCCGACCAAGAAGAGCGAGACCTTCACCACTGCCGACGACAACCAGACGGCGGTGACCATCCAGGTCTATCAGGGCGAGCGCGAGATCGCGACCGCCAACAAGTCGCTGGGCCGCTTTGATCTGACGGGTATCGGGGCCGCACCGCGTGGCCAGCCGCAGGTGGAAGTCATCTTCGACATCGACGCCAACGGCATCCTGCACGTGACCGCCAAGGACAAGGCGACCGGCAAGGAGCAGTCGATCCGCATCACCGCCAACAGCGGCCTGAGCGAAGCCGAAATCGCCAAGATGGTGAAGGACGCCGAACTCAACGCCGACGAGGACAAGAAGTTCGCGGAACTCATCACCGCCCGCAATAGCGCCGACCAGATGGCCGGTGGCATCGAGAAGGCCGTGAAGGATCTGGGCGAAGGTGTGAGCGCCGACGAGAAGGCGGCCATTGAAAAGGCCGTGGCCGAGCTGCGCGAAGCCGTCAAGGGCAGCGACAAGGCCGACATCGAAGCCAGGACCCAAGCCCTGATGACGCTCGCCAGCCCGGTGATGCAGCGCGCCTCGGCGGGCTCCGGTGCGCCGGGTGCCGATGCCGCAGGGGCAGCCGGCGGGTCGGCCAAGGCCGACGACGTGGTGGACGCCGAGTTCACCGAAGTCAAAGACAAGCCGTAAGTCTCGATAGCAGTGCAACACCCTCACGCCCGCATCTAGCGGGCGTGAGCATTTCAGCAGTACCTGATTCATCCGGGAGCCCAGCGTGGCAAAGCGCGATTACTACGAAGTCCTTGGCGTCGCAAAGACGGCGACCGAAGACGAACTCAAGAAGGCCTACCGCAAGCTGGCGATGAAGCATCACCCGGATCGGAACACGGGTGACAAGGCCAGCGAGGAGGCTTTCAAGGAATGCAGCGAGGCCTACGAAGTGCTCACCGACGCCAGCAAGCGCGGCCTCTACGACCAGTATGGTCATGAGGGCTTGCAGCGTGGCGGCGGCGGCGGTGCGGGCTTCAGCGACATCTTTGGTGATGTGTTCAGCGACATCTTCGGCGGCGGCAGCTCGCGCGGCGGACCGCGCCGCGGTGCCGATCTGCGCTATCTGCTGGAACTGTCGCTGGAGCAAGCCGTTTTCGGGGTGACCGAAACCATCAAGCTGCCCGCCTGGGATGACTGCACCAGCTGCAACGGCCACGGCACCGCCGATGGCAAGAGGCCCAAGGAATGTCAGCAATGCCGGGGTGCCGGGCAGGTGCAGGTGCGTCAGGGTTTCTTCGTGCTGCAGCAGACCTGCCCGATCTGCCGGGGCAAGGGCGTGCTGGTCACCGATGCCTGCAAGCCCTGCCGCGGCATCGGCAAGGTCAAGCGCGAAAAGACGCTGGAGGTGAAGATTCCGGCCGGTGTCGACACCGGCGACCGCATCCGCCTGACCGGCGAGGGCGAGCCGGGCGACGCGGGTGCGAGCCCTGGTGATCTCTACGTGCAGGTCAACGTCAAGCCGCACGAATTCTTCGAGCGCGATGGCAGCGACCTGCACTGTACCGTGCCGGTGAGCATCGTCACGGCGAGCCTTGGCGGCGAGATGGAAGTGCCGACGCTCAAGGGCAAGGCCCAGCTCAAGGTGCCGGAGGGCACACAGAGCGGCAAGACTTTCCGCATGCGCGGCATGGGCGTGAAAAGCGTACGCGGCGGCCCGCAGGGTGATCTCTTGTGCAATGTCGTCGTCGAGGTGCCCGTGTATCTGTCGCGCAAGCAGAAAGATCTGCTCAAGGCCTTCGGCGATTCGCTGGAAGGCGAGGGCGGCAAGAACACCCCGGAGTCGTCGAGCTGGCTCGACAAGGCGAAGAAATTCTTTGACGGGATTGCCGGATAGCTGTCCATCGCTGGCAGGGACCGATCGGCATCGGGCACGCCGACCCCATACAGGTACTCCATCATGTCGCTGAATCCCGATCGCATTCCCGTCATCGTCGGCGTCGGTGAAATCATCGACCGCAGCCGAGACCCGCTGCTGGCCCGCGAGCCCTTGCAGCTGATGCTGGAGGCGCTGGCCGCTGCCGAGCGCGATGCCGGTGCCGGCCTGCTGGCACAGCTCGATGCGCTGGATGTGGTCTGCGAATACTCCTGGCCGTACCTCGATGCCCCCGGCCTGATCGCCGCGAAACTCGGCGTGCGCCCGACCCATGCCTGCTACGGCGAGACCGGCGGCGAGAGCCCGGTGCGCTTCATTCATGAGGCGGCGCTGCGCATCCAGCGCGGTGAATGTCGGGTCGCGGCAGTGGTGGGCGCCGAAGCCGCCTACACCACCGCAGCCGCCTGGAAAGCCGGGGTCACGCTCGACTGGACCGCGCGGGACACCAAGGCCAAGTTGCTCACCGGCCGCGAGTTCTCGCCACAGGTCGCCATCGATCACGGTGTCGCGGTGCCGACCAACGTCTATCCCTTCTACGAGAACGCCAGCCAGGCGCACTGGGGGCAGACGCCGCAGGCGGCGCTGGCCGAATCCGGGCAGATCTGGAGCGCCTTCTCGGAAATCGCCGCCCGCAATCCCAACGCCTGGTCGCAGCAGGTGCTTTCAGCCGATGACATCACCCGGCCCGGTGAAAACAACCGGCTGATCGCCTGGCCCTATACCAAGCGCATGGTCGCGAATCCGCTGGTCAATCAGGGCGCAGCAGTGCTGCTGACCAGCCTGGCCCAGGCCCGCGCGCTCGGCATTGCCGAGAGCCGGCTGATCTACCTCTGGGGCGGGGCGGCGGCCGTCGAGCCACGCGACTACCTGCAGCGCGACCAGTACCGGGAATCGCATGCACAGAATGCGGTGCTGCAGGCCGTGACGGAATGTGCAGGTGGCGACGCGCGGGCGTTCACGGCGATGGAGCTGTACAGCTGTTTCCCCTGCGTGCCGAAGATGGCGCGCCGCACCCTGAAGCTGCCGGTGACGGCGCCGATGAGCGTCACCGGCGGCTTGAGTTTTTTCGGCGCGCCGCTCAACAACTACATGACCCACGCCGCCGCCAATCTGGTGCGCGCCCTGCGTGACCGGCCGCAGGCGCTGGGCCTGCTGTACGGGCAGGGGGAATACCTGACCAAGCACCATGGGCTGGTGTTTTCGACCAGACCCGGGGCGCTGCTGCCGGAGGTCTACAGCGTGCAGGCCCAGGCCGATCAACAGCAGGGTGCGGTGCCGCCTCTGCTGGCTGATTATGGCGGCCCCGCCCGCATCGAGACCTTCACAGTGCTCTACAGCCGCGACGGTCAGCCGGAGTTCGGCACCGTCATCGCCCGCACGCCGGCCGGTGAACGGCTGATGGCGCGGGTGCCGGCCAGCGACTCGGCCTCGATCTCCCTGCTGACCCGGCTAGACCAGCAGCCGGTGGGCAGCCTGGGCGAAGTCAGCCGGCTCGATGCCAAGCGCCTGCGCTGGTCGTCAAGCCCGGCGACCGTCACCACCTGAGGTCACTCGCGATGAGCAGCGATCCGGCACCCATACAGACGCGGTTCTTTACCGGTGCTGACGGCCTGCAACTGTGCGCCGATGTCGGCGGGGATGCTTCGCAGCCGACCGTCATCCTGCTGCATGGCGGCGGGCAGACGCGGCACTCCTGGGCGGGGGCCATGCGCGAACTGCTGGCGCAGGGCTATCAGGTGATCAATCTGGATGCCCGTGGCCACGGCGACAGCCAGTGGTCGCCAGTCGGCGACTACAGCTTGGACGCCCTGGCTGCGGACTTGCTGGCGGTGATGGCGACCTTGCCGGCGCGTCCGGCGCTGGTCGGCGCCTCGATGGGTGGGGCGACGCTGCTCTATGCCGCAGGTGGGCAGGCGAAAGAGATCGCTGACGCGCTGATTCTGGTGGACATCGTACCCCGCGTGGAAACCGCTGGCGTCGGCAAGATCATCGCCTTCATGCGCCGCCATGTCGGTGGCTTTGCCAATCTCCACGAGGCTGTCGACGCAGTCGCCGCCTACAACCCGCACCGGGCGCGTCCGGGGGCGCAGAGCGGCCTGATGAAAAACCTGCGCCAGCGCCAGGACGGACGTCTCTACTGGCACTGGGATCCGCAATTCGTCACCCAGCGGCAGCAGGTCGAGCCGCCGCAATTCGCCGAGCTGCTGCTGGCGGCCGCGCGCAGGGTACGCACGCCCACCCTGCTGGTGCGCGGCCTGCAGAGCGACCTGGTCGGCGATGCCGGAGTGGCCGAGCTGAAGGCGCATCTGCCGATCCTGGAGATTTCCGATATCGCCGGCGCCGGGCATATGGTGGTGGGTGACCGCAACGACGCCTTCAATCAGGCGGTAGCGGCGTTCCTCCAACAGCATCTGCCGCTGCCGGCATAACCATACTGACCGGCCAGGAACCGCTGCGAATTCAATCGCTGTGGCGCATCGCAGCGATTGCCGCAGCCACCCTGCTGTAAAATGCCGTTTTACTAGAAAGCCGCGACCGCCATGACCGACCGCACGCAGACCGGACACTCCTCAAGCCCCCGCTTCATTTTCGTCACCGGCGGCGTCGTCTCCGCCCTCGGCAAGGGGATCGCCGCCGCTTCGCTGGGTGCGATCCTCGAATCCCGTGGCTTCAAGGTGCACATGCTCAAGCTCGACCCGTACATCAACGTCGATGCCGGCACCATGTCGCCGTTCCAGCACGGCGAGGTGTTCGTTACCGAGGACGGCGCCGAAACCGACCTTGATCTTGGCCATTACGAGCGTTATCTGCGCGCCAAGACCTCCAAGCTCAGCAACGTCACCACCGGCCAGATTTACCAGAATGTGCTCAACCGCGAGCGGCGCGGCGACTATCTCGGCAAGACCGTGCAGGTGATCCCGCACATTACCGACGAGATCCAGACCGCGATCAAGCGCGGCGGTGCCGGCTGTGACATCTGCCTGGTGGAAATCGGCGGCACGGTGGGCGATATCGAGGGCCTGCCCTTTCTCGAATCGATCCGCCAGATGCAGATGGAGCTAGGCCGCAAGTACACCATGTTCATGCACCTCACCCTGGTGCCGTACATCAAGGCGGCGGGCGAGATGAAGACCAAGCCGACGCAGCATTCGGTGAAGGAGCTGCGCACGATTGGTATTCAGCCCGATGTGCTGCTCTGCCGCACCGATCGCCCCCTGCCGGAGAGCGAACGCCGCAAGATCGCGATGTTCACCAATGTGCCGATCCGCGCGGTGATCTCTGCAGTGGATCTGGACGACATCTACAAGATTCCCGGCTGGCTGCACCAGCAGGGGCTCGACGAGCTGGTGATCGAGCATTTCGGCTTCACCGAGGGCCACAAGGCCGACCTGCGCGAGTGGGACAGCCTGGTCGAAAAACGGCTCAACACCGATGCCGAAATCACCGTCGCGATGGTCGGTAAGTACGTCGATCTCGCCGATGCCTACAAGAGCCTGAACGAGGCCCTGGTTCACGCCGGCCTGCACACCGCTACGCGGGTCAAAATCCGCTACATCGACTCCGAACAGGTCGAGAGCCAGGGGGCGCGGGTGCTGCAGGGGGCGGACGCCATCCTGGTGCCGGGCGGCTTCGGCGAGCGCGGCGTGGAGGGTAAGATCGCCGCTGCCCGGCATGCGCGCGAGAACAAGATTCCCTATCTCGGCATCTGTCTGGGCATGCAGGTCGCCTGCATCGAATTCGCGCGCAATGTCTGTGGCCTGAAAGACGCCCATTCCACCGAATTCGCGCCGAAATCGCCGCACCCGGTGATCGCCATGATCACCGAGTGGAAGGACGCCAGCGGCAAGGTCGAAAAGCGCAGCGCCAAGAGCGACAAGGGCGGCACCATGAGGCTGGGCGCGCAGCCCTGCAAGCTGAAAGCAGGCAGCAAGTCGCGCAAGCTCTACAACGCCGAGGTCATCCACGAGCGCCACCGGCACCGCTACGAGTTCAACAACAACTACCGCGAGGCGCTGTCCGCCAAGGGCCTGTCATTCGTGGGCGTGTCGGAGAACGAGGAGCTGATCGAGATGATCGAGCTGAACGATCATCCGTTCTTCATCGCCGTGCAGTTCCATCCAGAGTTCACCTCCACCCCGCGCGACGGCCATCCACTGTTTGCGGGCTTCGTCACCGCCGCGCGCGAGCATCACCGCGCCCATCAACAGGTCGAACAGACCCTGGAAAAATCATGAAACTCTGCGGCCGCGACATCGGCATCGACCAGCCCCTCTTCCTCATCGCTGGGCCGGACACCTTGGAATCCGAGCAGCTCGCACTCGATGTCGCCGGCCATATCAAGGCCATCACCGACCGGCTCGGCATGCTTTATATCTTCAAGGGCTCGTTCGACAAGGCCAACCGCAGCTCGCACACCAGCTATCGCGGTCCCGGCCTCGACGGCGGCCTGAAGATCATGGAGGCGGTGAAAAAGCAGATCGGCGTGCCGGTGCTCACCGATGTGCATGAAGACACGCCGGTCGATGAGATTACGGCAGTGATCGACGTGATCCAGACGCCGGCCTTCCTCTGCCGGCAGACCAACTTCATGCAGAAGTGGGCGATGTCCGGCAAGCCGATCAACGTCAAGAAAGGCCAGTTCATGTCGCCCTGGGAGATGGGCAACGTCATCGAGAAAATGAAGGCGGTCGCACCGCATCAAGCAGAAGCCTCGGCTTCTGCGCACAAACATAACTTCATGCTCTGCGAGCGCGGGTTTTCGTTTGGCTACAACAATCTGGTCGCCGACATGCGCGGGCTGGCCATCATGCGCAAGTTCGCCCCGGTGGTGTTCGACGGCACCCACACCGTGCAGCTGCCGGGCGGGCAGGGCACCGCCAGCGGCGGCATGCGCGAGATGATCCCGGTGTTGGCCCGTGCGGCGATCGGCGCCGGGGTATCAGGCCTGTTCATGGAAACCCATCCCGACCCCGACAGCGCGCTGTGCGACGGCCCCAACTCGCTGCCGCTGGAGCACATCGGGGAGCTGCTGGAAACACTGCTTGCCATCGATGCGCTGGTGAAGAAAAATCCGCCGCTGGAGAGCAGGCTGCACTCCTCCTGAGTCCGTTTTCGTGGCGGTTCGGGCAACGCGCTACACTCCTGATCAACCCTGCATGACAGGGAATAACTAGAGGAGACACACCATGCAAAGCGCAACGTACGCTGGCTCAGGCACCCTATTCGTGGCACTGGCCATCGCCATGGCGCTCACCGCCTGTTCGGGCCAGAAAAAGGCAGAAGAACTGAAAACGGCCACCGAGTCCGTCGCCCGGCTGCAGGAAGGCGTGGTGGACTTTGCCACCAGCCAGCAACGCTGGCCCAAGAACATCGACGAACTCAAAGTCGGCGGCGACGAAATGCCCGGCATCAGCTACGCCGTCGGTGAGGGTGGCGTGGTGGCGGTCTACTTCGCCGAGGGGTCGGCGCTGCCGGGCGCACGGCTGGTCTACACGCCGACGCAGGATGCGCAGGGCGCAGTGACCTGGGCCTGCGCCAGCCAAGGCTTGGATACGGAGTTGAAGCCGGTAGGGTGTTCGTAACCGCTCCGAACCGGAGCTTGCAGCGTTAAGCCGAATCGGCTTGCCTCAGTCCGAAATGGGCGGAAACCCGGGCTGCCGCATGCACCGGCATTGACTGCATCGAGGCGCAATAGTTGGCCGCTCAGCGGGCCGGAATAGCCAGCTGACTCGCAGCTGGCTTGAGTAGTGCTCGCAAACAGGTCGCGGGCGCGGTGGCCGTCTTTCGGTCTTGAGCGGTAACAGCGCCAAAAAGCCGTGTCGACACTAGAATGCGCGCACCACTCAACCAACTGAAAACAAGCGCAATGTCCAAGATCGCCAAAGTCACCGCCCTCGAGATCATCGACTCCCGTGGCAACCCCACGGTGGAGGCGGTAGTGGAACTGGACTCTGGTGCGACGGGCCGCGCGGCGTCGCCCTCGGGTGCTTCCACCGGTTCGCGCGAGGCAGTCGAGCTGCGCGATGGTGCGGGCAAGGGCAAGGCGGCGCGCTACGGCGGCAAGGGCGTGCTGAAAGCGGTGAAGAACGTCGAGACTATTCTCGCCAGGACCGTGATCGGCATGGATGCGCAGGATCAGGGCGCCATCGATGCGGCGATGTGCGCTGCCGACGGCACCGACAACAAGGCCAGGTTGGGCGCCAACGCGATCCTCGCGGTGTCGCTGGCGAGTGCCAAGGCCGCAGCGGCCGAGAACTACCTGCCGCTGTATCGCCATCTGGGCGGCATCTCGAGCCGCACGCTGCCGGTGCCGATGATGAACGTCATCAACGGTGGCGCGCACGCCGACAACAACATCGACATTCAGGAGTTCATGATCCTGCCGGTCGGCGCGCCCTCGTTCAGCGAAGCGATGCGCTGGGGTGCAGAGGTCTTTCACACTCTCAAGGCGGTGCTCAAGGCCAAGAAGCTCAACACCGCCGTCGGCGACGAGGGCGGCTTTGCCCCCAACCTCGCCAGCAATGTCGCCGCACTCGACTGCCTGCTCGAAGCCATCGAGAAGGCCGGCTACAAACCCGGCAAGGACATCTACCTCGGGCTCGATGTCGCCTCCACCGAGTTCTTCGAGAAGGGCAAATACCATCTGCATGGCGAGGGCAAGAGCTTCACCAGCGAGCAGTTCGCCGACTATCTCGCCGGCATCGTCGCCAAGTATCCGGTGATATCGATCGAGGACGGCATGGCCGAGGGCGACTGGGCCGGCTGGGCGACGCTGACCAGGAAGCTGGGCGGCAAGGTGCAGCTGGTGGGCGACGATCTGTTCGTCACCAACACCAAGATCCTGGCGGAAGGCATCGCCAGGAACATCGCCAATTCCATCCTCATCAAGCCCAACCAGATCGGCACCCTGACCGAGACGCTGGACGCGATCCAGATGGCCACCGATGCCGGCTACTCCTCGGTGGTCAGCCATCGTTCAGGTGAGACCGAGGATCACACCATCGCCGACATCGCGGTGGGCACCAACGCCACCCAGATCAAGACCGGCTCGCTCTGCCGCAGCGACCGCATGGCCAAGTACAACCAGCTGCTGCGCATCGAACGCGAGCTGGGTGCGCGCGCCTGGTATCCGGGTGCGGCGGCATTCCCCATCAAGCTCTGATCACAGCCAACGCCATCGCCATGCGCCGCGCCGTGCTGATCGGACTGGGGGTGATGGTGTTGTTCCTGCAATACCGGGTCTGGCTCGGTGACGGCGGCTACGCCGACAAGCGGCGGATGCAGGCGCAGGTGGCTGTCCAGCAGGCCGAAGTGGAAAAGCTGCGTGCGCGCAATGCCGCCTTGCAGGCTGAGGTGGATGACCTCAAATCCGGCGTGGCGGCGGTGGAAGGCCGCGCCCGTTCCGAGCTGGGCATGATTCTGCCGGGCGAGACGTTCTACTTGACGACGAACCGGCCGTGAGTGCCAGCGAGTCGCCACGGTACTGGGCGGTGCTGCCGGCTGCCGGCGGCGGTAGCCGCATGGGTTTGAGCCGGCCCAAGCAATACCTGCCGCTGAAAGGCCGTGCGCTGATTGAATGGAGTCTGGGCGCGCTGCTCGAATGCAGCTGGATCGATGGCGTGGTGGTGGTGCTGGTCAAGTCCGATCAGGAGTTCGCGACCCTGCCGGTGGCCCGCCACCCCAAACTGGTGATGACCACCGGCGGCGCTGCGCGGGCGGATTCGGTGCTGGCGGGCCTGAAGGCCGTGGCGCTGCGCACGACTGCCTTCAGCGCGGTGCACGTGCTGGTGCATGACGCCGCGCGGCCCTGCCTTGAGGTCGCCTCCATCGAGCAGCTGGTGGACGAGGCCGACGACAAGCACGGCGGGCTGTTGGCGCTGCCCTGCACCGATACCCTGAAGCGCGGCAAGCAGAACAAGGTGGTCGAGACGGTCGATCGAGCCTTCTACTGGCGCGCGCAGACGCCGCAACTGTTCCGACTCGACCTGCTCACCCCGGCGCTGGAGGAATGCCGCGCCCGTGATCTGGTGGTCACCGACGAGGCGAGCGCGATGGAGCGCGCCGGCTTTCATCCCCGTCTGGTGCGCGGACGTGAGAGCAACATCAAGGTGACCTATCCCGAAGACCTGCCGCTGGCGGAGTTCTGGCTTTCACATAAGGAACGCGTGCCATGAGCGTCGATCTGCGGATCGGACATGGCTTCGACATCCACCGCCTCGAAGCCGGTAGCGGCTTAAGCCTCGGTGGCGTGTTCATCGCCTGCGACTACAGGATCATTGCCCACTCCGACGGCGACGTGCTTATTCATGCGCTGTGCGACGCGTTGCTGGGGGCGATTGCCGCGGGCGACATCGGCAAGCTGTTCCCGGACAGCGATCCGCAATACCGCGGCATCGACTCCCGCCGGCTGCTGCGCATCGTCGGCGAGCGGGTGCGGGCCGCCGGATTCTCGCCGGTGAATGTCGACTGCACGCTGGTCGCCGAGGCACCGCGAGTCGGCAACCATGTGCCGGCCATGTGTGCGGCTCTGGCGGCTGATCTCGGGATTGAGGTCAGCCGAGTCAACGTCAAGGCCACTACCAATGAGGGCATGGGGCATCTGGGGCGCAGCGAGGGCATTGCCGCCCATGCCGTGGTGTTGCTGGCAGCTTTGCCCGGCAGCGGCTAATCTGCCCCGGGATGGAACCACTTCGGGAGCGGCCATGAGAGCCTTCAAGATTGCACTGAGCGTCATCTGCCTTCAGTTTCTGACTGTCATCCCAGTGTCGCTGGCGGCGAGTCCGGCTGGCACCGCATCCATTGTCGCCGGCGCGGTGTCGGCCGTTGCCGCCGACGGCAGCTCGCGGCTGCTGAGCAAGAACGATGCGGTGTATTCGGGCGACCGGATCATCACCGGCAGCGCAGCATATGTGCGGCTGGGGTTTCTGGATGGCAGCTCGATGGTGCTGCGGCCCAATACCGAGTTTGCGATCGAATCGTTCCGCTTCAATCCCGGCATTGTCGACGCCACCGTCAAGGCAGCACCCGTCAAGCCCGACCTGGCCAGCGTGGCGGCAACGCCGGTGCCGGCCTTGCAGATTGCCGATCAGGGCGAGGCAATCGGCAGCCAGGCGCTGTTCCGGCTGGTGCGCGGTGGCTTTCGTGCCGTCAGCGGTCTGGTCGGCAAGCTCAACCGTGAGGAGTACGCGGTGCGCACCGCAGTCGCCACCATCGGCATTCGTGGCACGCTGTACTGGGGCCTGTTCTGCGACGCCGCCTGCACCGCCGATGTGGTGGTGCAGGGCGCTGTGCCGGTCGGCGAATCCGCACTCGGCGGCGTGGTTTCCGCAGTGGAGCAGGGCGCGATCGAAATCGTGTCGATCTCTGGCAAGACGGTGGTAGTGATGCCTGGACAGTTCGTGCTGACCACCTTGAGCGGGACCCACGTGCTGCTGCCTGGCCCGCCGGGATTCATCGGCGGCGAAGACTGGCTCAATGCGGCACAGCAGGCCGGGTCGTCGCCCTCCGTCGCAGCTGCTGGCGGGCCATCGTCGACGCTGGCTAACGCCACCCTGTTGACCACGCCCACCATCGGTGGACTGGCCGCGGCGGTGATCATCGGAGTGACGATTCTGTCGGAAGACGACGGCAATGCGGCACCCACCAGCACCACCCGCTAGCGGCGCCTGAGCAGCACGTACACCGCGCCCGTGCCACCGTCGTGGGCGCGGGCGGAGCAGAACGCCAGCACTTCCTTGCGCTTGCGCAGCCAGCCGTCGAGCGCACGCTTGAGCACCGGGCCGGTGTTGGGTGAGCCATTGCCCTTGCCGTGGATGATGCGTACGCAGCGGTGATCATGGTCGCCGCAATGGGCCAGAAATTGCACCATCTCCAGCCGCGCGTCGTCGCGGTTGAGGCCATGCAGGTCGCACTCGGCCTGCAGCCGGAACTGGCCACGGCACAGCTTCTTCCAGACGCTGTCCTGAATGCCCTCGCCGCGATAGCTCAAGGTGTCGCCGGATTCGAAATCCTCCGGAAACATCGGCTCCTGCATCAGTTCGGCCATCACCGCCAGATCGTCCAGCTGCTGCTGGCGCGGGTGCGGCAGCGGCTTGAGCGCCGGCAGCGGCGGCAGCCGATCCGAAGGCGGCATCCGCTTCACTCCCGGCAGTGCCGAGCGAAACTGTTCCGGTGAATCATCGTCAGGGGAGTCGGCACGCTTCATGGCAGCTAAAATAGCGGCTCTCCCACGACAAAGAAACGCGCCGGGGATCGGCGCGTGGCCCCATGAAGATTCTGGTTTCCAACGACGACGGTTGCACTGCGCCCGGCTTAAGGGTTCTGGCCGCGACGCTGGCCGAACGCCACGCCGTGCGGGTGGTCGCTCCTGATCGCAACCGCAGCGGCGCCTCCAACTCGCTGACCATCCTGCATCCGCTGCGCCCGCACCGCCACGACCACGGCGAGATCGAAGGCTGGTGCGTCGACGGCACCCCGACCGACTGCGTGCACCTGGCGCTCACCGGGCTGCTGGACGAAGCCCCGGACATGGTGGTCTCCGGCATCAATGCCGGCGCCAATCTGGGCGATGACACCATCTATTCCGGTACGGTCGCGGCCGCGATGGAAGGACGCCGCCTCGCCACCGCCGCCATCGCGGTGTCCTGCGTCGAGCACAACGCCCGCCACTATCCGACCGCTGCGCGGGTAACGCTCGAGCTGATCGAGCGCCTGCAGCGCGCACCCCTGCCGCGCGACACCATCCTGAACGTCAACGTGCCAGACCTGCCCTACGAGCAGCTCAAGGGCATGCTGGTGACCCGTCTTGGCCATCGCCAGACCGCGGAGTCGGCCATCAGGAGCCAGGATCCCCGTGGCCGCCCGATCTGGTGGGTGGGTGCCGCCGGGCCCGAGGAGGATGCTGGCCCTGGCACCGATTTCCATGCCGTCAACACCGGTTATGTCTCGGTCACGCCACTGCTGGTCGACCTCACCAAGCACTCGGCACTCGACAGCCTGAGACTGTGGATCGAAGCCTGATGCAGCCGCCGCCGCAACAGTCGCGCCTTGCCGCCGCCGCGCAGCGCGCCGCGCCCACTGCCGCCGCCCGCAACAAGCTGGGCGAGAGGCTGCGGGAACTCGGTATCGTCGATGAGCGGGTACTGGCGGTGATGGCGAAAGTGCCGCGCCACGAGTTCGTCGAACCCGCCTTTCAGGGGCAGGCCTATCACCCTGATCTGACGGTACCCATCGGCCATGCTCAGACCCTGAGCCAGGCCCGCGTGGTGGCTCTGATGACGCAGGCACTGCTTGCCGGCGCGGGCAAGCTCGACAAGGTGCTGGAGATCGGCACCGGTTCCGGCTACCAGACTGCGGTGCTCGCTCCGCTGTGTGGCACGGTCTACACCGTCGAGCGCATCAAGGCGCTGAGCGAAACCGCGCGCAAGCGGCTGGCGGCATTGCACGTCCGCAATGTGCATTTCGGCTACGCCGACGGCACCGAAGGCTGGGCTGCGTTTGCACCCTACGATGGCATTCTGGCGACTGCCGGGGCCGAGCGGGTGGCACCGGCGCTGGTCGCGCAACTGAACATCGGCGGGCGGCTGGTGATCCCGGTCGCAGTGGCCGGCGTGCAAAAGGCGGGCGACTCGCCACATATGCTGCAGGTCATCACCCGGACGGCAACCGGCAGTACTGTGCACAACCTCATGGGCGTCAGCTTCGTGCCCCTGCTGACCGGAAAATCCTGACATGGCGGACTTTGCAGCTTGGATCAACGAGCTGGTGCAGCACCTCGGCTACCCGGAAATCTTCTTTCTGATGGCGCTGGAGTCGAGCCTGTTCCCGGTGCCCTCCGAACTGGTGATGATTCCGGCCGGCTATCGCGCTGCGCAGGGCGATCTCAACCCCTGGCTGGCGGTGTTGACTGGCGGCGCGGGTTCTCTGCTGGGCGCCTCGGCCAACTACCTGCTGGGCCGCTATGTCGGCCGGGCCTTTCTGCTGCGCTATGGCAAATGGCTGCTCATCAATGAGGCCAAGTATCACGAGGCGGAGGCGCTGTTCCTCAAAAACGCAGGGCTGGCGACTTTCGTGGGCCGCTTCATCCCTGTCGTGCGCCATCTCATCTCGCTGCCTGCCGGCACTTTTGGCATGGCGCTGCTACCGTTCGCAGTGCTGACCACCCTCGGGGCGACGATCTGGTGCGGGGTGCTGGTGGCACTCGGCTTCTATCTGGGCGAGCCGGTGATCCGCGTCGTCACTGAATACACTCACCTCATGGGCTATGCCGCCATCGGACTGACGCTGGTGTTCGGGCTTTGGTTTTTGCTGCGGCGGCAGACCTTATCGGGCCACAAGGAATCATGATGAAACCACTGCTGCTGCCGCTCTCCGTGCTGCTGCTCACCGCCTGCGGCTACGGCTGGGAAAAAGATTCCGCGGTCTATCCGCCCTCGCCATCCGGAACCGTCGTCTCCGGCCCGGCGGCGACCGTTCCGGTGGCTGGCCCCGGCGAGTACATCGTGCAGCCGGGCGATACCCTGTATGCGATCGGTTTCCGCAATCAGCTCGATTACCACGATCTTGCCAACTGGAACGGCATCGGCAGCGACAATCTGATCCGTACCGGCCAGGTGCTGCGCCTGACGCCGCCGGCCGGTGCCGACAGCGTGCTCGCCAGGCCCTTGCCGCCTCCGGCGCCAGTGAGCAGCCAGCCCACGCCCATTCCCGGCCCGGTCGCGATTCCGCCGGGCGCGCCGTCGCTACCCGGCCCGGTGACCTTGCCGCCGCCGGTGATCCCCACCGTGCCGGTGCTGAGCGTGCCGCCAGTCGCCAGGCCCATGCCGCAAGGCAATCCGGCGCTGCGCTGGCAGTGGCCGACCACCGGCGATGTCATCAGGACCTACAACATGGCCGCCGGCAGCAAGGGCATCGACATCACCGGCGAGCTGGGCCAACCGGTGACCGTGATCGCGGGCGGCAAGGTGGTCTACAGCGGCTCGGCGCTCAAGGGCTACGGCGAGCTGATCATCGTCAAGCACGACGATACCTATCTCTCGGCCTACGGACACAACCGCCGCCGGCTGGTGAAAGAGGGCGATGATGTACGTGCAGGGCAGACCATCGCGGAACTCGGCGTGGGTCCGGAGCAGAAACCGATCCTGCATTTCGAGATTCGCGAAAACGGCAAGCCGGTCGATCCACTGAGGTTTCTGCCGGCCCGTTGAGCCGCTAGCCTCGACGGCTTGAGGTTGTTTCTTGACACTTGCCGCGCAGTACGTTTGAGTCAGTAGTCAGGTCTTTCCATGACCCTCTCTCAGGGCTAGTGCCATGCGTTTTGTCACCTCCTTCCTGGCCCTAGCAGGCCTGCTGTGTTCCTCCCTCTCGCAGGCGTCGACTCCGGCCAGCGGCACGGTGTCTCCCGGCAGTCTTGAGCAAACCTACAGTGCCGGGCCGTTCATCATTTCCGATCCGGGTGGCGTCGGCTGCGCCGATCTCTCCGAGGCCTGCGACGACTTCGCGCTGACGGTTGATCTGCCGGCCAACTACGCCACCACCAATCCCGCTGCCAAGATCGTCATCGATCTGGTCTGGGATCCGCAGCAGGCCGATCTTGATCTGGCCCTGCTGAATGCGGCCGGCGAGCAGATCCTCAGCTCCGGCAGCGCGCCCGGTACGCCTGAGCATCTGGAGTTCCCGGCGACCCAGGGCCTGACCACCTACACCGTGCGGATCACCGCCTTCGTCGGCGGAGGGGCGACGGCGACCGGCACCATCACGCTGGTGCCCGGCGAGATGGGCAGCAGCGCGCCACCGCCGGTCTATGTGCCAACCCCGTTCGACCCGCGATATCAGGTCTATACGCCGCCCACGCCGTTCGGCGAAACCTCCGGTGAGCCCTCGCTCGGCTACAACGTCACCAGCAAGCGCGCCATGTACATCTCCGGCCTGCAGACCTTGCGCGCGACCTTTCCCGAGAATCTCGATCCGGTGCAGCCGGAAGCCTGCGAGGCGAACTGGGAGGATGTCTCCTACATCGTCACCAGCACCGCCTCGCTGGATCCGATTCTCTACACCGACCAGTTGACCGGCCGCACCTTTGTCTCCCAGCTAAACAGCCAGTCGGTTCCCGGTGCGCCGGTTCTGGCCGGCGCCAACAGCCTGTTCGCCTATACGGACGACGACGGCGCCAGCTGGACTCCGGGCCAGATCGATGCGCCCAACGGCAGCTACGACCACCAGACCGTCGGCGCCGGGCCATACCCCGCGCCGCTGGATGCGCTGCTATCCAACCCGACCAACAAGGGTTCGGCGGTGTATTACTGCTCGCAGGTCGGTGTCGAGGCCCTGTGCGCGCGCAGCGACACCGGCGGCCTGACCTTCAACCGGCCCTCGCCGGTGTTCCTGCTGGACTGTGGTGCCATTCATGGTCATCTGCGCGTCGCGCCGGACGGCACCGCCTACCTGCCCAACCGCAGCTGCGGCGAAAACCAGGGCGTCTCGATCTCGACCGATGCAGGCACCACTTTCAGTGTCAGCAAGATTCCCACCAGCAGCCCGCCGCCCAGCGGTGCCATCCTCGATCCCTCCATCGCGCTGGCGAGCGACGGCAGCGGCTACTTCTGCTACATCAATGCTCAGGGTCGTCCACATGTCGCAGTCACCCGTGACAAGGGCGCTACCTGGGAGAACGATTTCGATATCGGTGCCAGCCAGGGCATCGAGAATTCGGTGTTCGTCGAAGCCATTGCCGGTGATCCGGATCGCGCCGCCTGCGGCTTTGTCGGCACCACCACCGACGGCAACCACCAGGCGCTGGACTTTCCTGGCGTCTGGTACCTGTTCATGGCCCACACCTACGACGGTGGCAAGACCTGGGTGACGGTGAATGCCACACCCGGCGACCCGGTGCAGCAGGCCGGCGGCATCTGGAACCAGGGCGGCGCCTCGCCCAACCGCAACCTGCTCGACTTCAACGAGATCACGCTCGACGACAAGGGCTTCCCGCTCTACAGCTATGCCGACGGCTGCATCGGCAGTTGCGTTCCCAACGGCCCCAACAGCTACTCCGAGAAGGCCAACATCGCCCGTCAGCGTGGCGGCAAGTCGCTGTACGCCGCTTTCGACACGCCGGTGGCCGAGCCCAGGCAGGCCTGTCTGGCCGGCCGCCGCGACGATACCGGCTCCTTCCTGCGCTGGCGCGAGCCGGACAATGGCGGGGCATCGATCAGTGCCTACAAGGTGTTCCGCAGCACTGCTGCCGACGGTACCTATACGCAGATCGGCGCCACCACCGGCAAGCCGGCCTACAACGACCGCTCGGCAGACCTGACGGTGGAGCGTTACTTCTACAAGGTCACGGCAGTCAGCGCCCTGGGTGAGGGTGCGCTGTCAAACCTAGTCGAGCTGCCGATCGGCCCGCGGCCGGCCACCGACGGCCCCTGCGTGCTGCCTGGCGTGCTGGTGGTATCGGCACCGACCGGCGACGCGACCATCCCCGATCCAGCCTTCGACATCCAGTCGGTGTCGATCGCCGAGCCGCAGAACCTCGACGGCAAGATCGTCTTCACGCTGAAGATGGCGAGCCTCGCCAGCGTGCCGAACGGCTTCCGCTGGGCGGTGCGCTTCAAGCCGCCGATGCCGCCGCCGCCGTTCGATACCGGCGCGCCTTCGGAGGACTTCTTCGTGGCGATGGTGAGCAGCGATGGCCCGGCGCCGACCTTCAGCTACGGCTACACCGGCGTACCCGACGAGAACGCGCCGGGCCGCTTCTTCGTGACCCTGGGCGACCTCGATCCGGAGAGCACATTCGCCGAGGACGGCACCATCACCATGATCCTCGACAAGGCCAACATCGGCTCGCCGATGCCGGGCGATCCGCTGATCAACGTCTTCGGCAGCGTGCGCGCCAGCACGCCCTCGGCCTTGCCGGGTACCGGTGGCGTCAACCAGACCATCCCGGATTCCACCGGGGGCGGGGCCTATACCTTGCGCGCAGCCAACTTCTGCCTCGTCAACACTGCACCGTTGGCGATGCTGACGGCCAGTGCCATCCAGGTGGGCGAGGGTGACGAGGTGAGCTTCAGCGGTGCCGGCTCCACCGATGCCGATACCGGCGTCGATACCATCGCCAAGTTCGCATTCAACTTCGGTGATGGCAGCGAGGAAATCGAGCAGTCGACGGCCGTCATCACGCACCGCTTCACGCAGGCCGGCCTTTATCCGGTGCAGCTGTTCGTCACCGATTCCCGCGGCAAGGTCAGCAGCAATGCGGCGCGCGTGCTGATCGAGGTCGGCAAGGCGGGAGTGGTGACGCCGCCGGGTTCCCCTGGAGTGGGTGGTGCCACCGAAACCGGACGCTTCGGAGGCGCGCTGGGCTGGCTGCTGCTGCTGCCGCTGGCGGCGCTTGGCCTGCGTCGGCGGCGGGGCTAGCAGCGAGGCGTCCTTGCAGCAAAAAAGCCCCGGTTGATCCGGGGCTTTTTCTGGTCTGGCCGGGCAATCAGCGGCATGGGTTTGTTGCGGTGCGGCAGCGTTAAAGGGTCTAATTGCGCCCCTTTGTTTTTCATCCGCCGCTGCTGCCACCATCGAGAACGTTGTGAACACTAATTTCCCGCGCATCCAGCGCTTGCCGCCCTATGTCTTCAACATCGTCGGCGAGATGAAGAAAGCGGCCCGAGCGCGCGGGGACGACGTCATCGATTTCAGCATGGGCAACCCGGACCAGCCGACGCCCAAGCATATTGTCGACAAGCTGGTTGAAGCCGCCGTGCGCGGCACCGAAAGCGACTACGTCAAGCCGGAGCTGCACGACGAGGACGGCACCCACACTCACCGCTACAGCGTCAGCAAGGGCGTTCCGCGCCTGCGCCGGGCAATGGCCAAGTGGTACAAAAACCGCTACGACGTGGAGCTGAACTCCGAGACCGAGGTGATTGCCACCATCGGCAGCAAGGAAGGCCTGGCGCATCTGGCCTTTGCCACCCTCGCACCCGGCGATGTGGTGCTCTGCCCCAATCCGGCATACCCCATCCACCCTTACGGCGTGGTACTGGCGGGTGCCGATGTGCGGCACGTGAAGATGACTCCCGACGTCGACTTCTTCGTCGAGCTGGAAAAGGCCATCAAGGATTGCTGGCCGAAGCCGAAGATGCTGATTCTCAATTTTCCCGGCAACCCGACCACGCAATGCGTGGAACTGGATTTCTTCGAGCGTGCGGTGGCGATGTGCAAGGAGCACGAGCTCTGGCTGATTCACGATCTGGCCTATGCGGACATCGTCTTCGACGGCTACAAGGCGCCGAGCGTGATGCAGGTGCCGGGTGCGAAAGACGTGGCGGTCGAGTTCTTCACCTTGAGCAAGAGCTACAACATGCCGGGCTGGCGGGTCGGCTTCATGGTCGGCAATCCGGTGCTGGTCGCTGCGCTTGCACGTATCAAGAGCTATCTCGACTACGGCATGTTCACGCCCATCCAGGTCGCCGCCATCGCCGCGCTCGAAGGCCCCCAGGATTGCGTCGCCGAGATCTGCGAGATGTATCGCGTCCGCCGCGATGTGCTCTGCGAGGGCCTCAACGCCGCTGGCTGGCACGTCGAGAAGCCGAAGGCGACGATGTTCATCTGGGCGGAGATCCCCGAGCAGTTCAAGGCGCTCGGCTCCATCGAGTTCTCCAAGCTGCTGCTGGAAAAAGCCCATGTCGCGGTGAGCCCCGGCATCGGCTTTGGCCACGAAGGCGACACCCATGTGCGCTTTGCACTGATCGAGAACGAACACCGCACGCGGCAGGCGATTCGCTCGATCAAAAAGTTCTTGAAGGATTGCAAGGCATGAACAGACTCGCCGTGTCAGCAGCGGCTGTTTATGCCTTGCAGCCAACTCGCCCGCACCCATTTGCGCTTCGCGCAAAACACCGTGGCGAGGTGGCAGCATGAGCACGCCGGTACGCGTGGGGCTGATTGGTCTGGGCACCGTGGGGCAGGGCGTGGTCAGTGTGCTGCGCGAAAATGCCGCAGAGATCGCGCGTCGCGTCGGCCGCCCGGTGGTGGTCACCCATGCCAGCGCGCGCGACATCAATAAAGAGCGTCCGATCACGCTCGACGGCATCACGCTGGTGGCCGATGCCATGCGCATCGCGCGCGATACCGATGTCGATGTGGTGGTCGAAGTGATTGGCGGCTCCACGGTTGCCAAGGAGGCCATTTTGGCGGCGCTCGCCCGCGGCAAGCCGGTGGTCACTGCCAACAAGGCCCTGCTCGCCGAACACGGCAACGCCATCTTCGAGGCCGCGCGTGAAGCTGGCGTGCCGGTGGCATTCGAGGCCAGCGTGGCGGGCGGCATCCCCATCATCAAGGCCATTCGTGAGGGGCTGGCGGGCAACCGCATCGAATCGCTGGCGGGGATTATCAACGGCACCTGCAACTACATCCTCACCCAGATGACGGTGAAGGGGCAGCCCTATGCCGAGGCCCTCGCCGACGCCCAGAGACTCGGCTACGCAGAGGCGGACCCCAGTTTCGATGTCGAGGGCGTCGACGCCGCGCACAAGCTCACCATTCTCGCCAGCATCGCGTTCGGCATGCCGCTGTCGTTTGCCGGTGTGGCCTGCGAGGGCATCAGCAGGGTCACTGCCGAAGACATCACCCTGGCCTCGACACTCGGCTATCGCATCAAGCTGCTCGGCATCGCCAAGCGCAGCGAAGCGGGTGCGGAGTTGCGTGTGCATCCGACCCTGATCCCGGATGACCATTTGCTGGCGAAAGTCGATGGCGTGCTGAACTCGGTGGTGGTGCAGGGCAATGCCGTCGGCCAGATCGGTTTCTACGGACGTGGTGCCGGTGGCAATGCCACCGCCAGTGCGGTGATTGCCGATCTGGTGGATGTGGCGCGCGGCCTTGGCGGTGACATCAGGCATCAGGTGCCTGCGCTGGCTTTCCAGCCGGAGGCTGTCGACGCGCTGACCTTGCTGCCGATCCGCGACATCGAAAGCAGCTACTACCTGCGCCTGCGCGTCGCCGACGAACCCGGCGTGCTCAAGGCGCTCACCGGCATTCTCGCCGCCCACCAGATCAGCATCGAGGCGATCCTGCAGAAAGAACCGCGCGGTGGCGAAGATGCCACGGTCGCCCTCATCACCAGCTGCGTGGTCGAACACCGCTTCGATGCGGCGATGGCCGAGATGTGCGCGCTGCCTTTTGTCCGCGCCGGCGCTTCCCGCCTGCGAGTCGAGCATTTTAAGTAGAGAGCTATGTCCCACTACACCGGCCTGATCAACAAGTACCGCTCGCGCATGCCGTTCGCGGCAGACGTCAAAGCGGTCACCCTCAACGAGGGCAACACGCCGCTGATCGAGCTGGCCAGCATCCCGAAAATCGCCGGCTTCGAAGGCCGCATCCTGGTCAAGTTCGAGGGCCTGAACCCGACCGGTTCGTTCAAGGATCGCGGCATGACGGCGGCAGTGACTCAGGCGGTCCACTCCGGGGCGAAGGCGATCATCTGTGCCTCCACCGGCAACACCTCCGCGGCCGCAGCGGCCTATGCCGCGCGGGCAGGCATCGCCGCCTTCGTGCTGATCCCGGATGGCAAGATCGCGCTCGGCAAGCTCGCACAGGCGGTCGTGCATGGCGCGGTGGTGGTGCAGATCCAGGGCAATTTCGACGACGGCATGCGGCTGGTGAAGGAAGTGGGCGAGACTGCCCCGGTCACCATCGTCAACAGCATCAATCCGTACCGCCTGCAGGGTCAGAAGACGGCTGCATTCGAGATCGTCGAGGCCCTTGGCAAGGCGCCGGACTACCACTACCTACCGGTCGGCAACGCCGGCAACATCACCGCGCACTGGATCGGCTACAACGAGGCCATCGGCCAGGGCACCAAGGCTTGTGCCTTCTGTGATGGCGAGTGCGCGACCCACCCGCTGGCGCTGACCACACACCGCAACCGCCCGAAGATGGTGGGCTATCAGGCGGCCGGCAGCGCGCCCTTCGTGCGCGGCGCGCGGGTGATGAACCCGGAAACTGTCGCCACCGCCATCCGCATCGGCGATCCGCAAAGCTGGGATCGCGCCTGGGTGGTGCAGCAGGAGTCGGGCGGCTGGTTTGATGAATGTACTGATGCTGAAATCCTTGCCACCCAGCGACTGCTGGCAGCGAAGGAAGGTATCTGGTGCGAACCTGCCTCGGCAGCCTCGCTGTGCGGCGCGCTGCGCGATATCGCCAGCGGCAAGATCGCACCAGGCAGCACCGTGGTGTGCACTCTCACCGGCAACGGCCTCAAGGACCCGGACATCGTCATGCAGGATGGCCTCAAGGGGCTGATCCAGGTGGCGGCAGAGCGCACTGCGGTCGAACGCGCCCTGCTGTCACGCATGCAGGCCTGATCGTCGCAGCAGATTAAAAAAGGCCGCCGTAATTACGGCGGCCTTTTTGGTTCTTACTGCCAACTAGCGACGGCGGCGGCGCCAGCAGCCAGCCAGCGCCAGCAATGGCAGCAGCAGGCCCATCGAGCCGCCAAAACGACCGTTGGTATTGCCGGATGCCGGGTCGCCGATCGGCGGCGTCACCACCGGTCCTCCGCCCGGCACTGGTTCGACCGGCGGCGGCAGCACGATGCCGCCCTTGGCACAGTAGTCGTTGCCGACCAGGGTGTAGTCGAAGTAGCCCGCTTCCTCGGTGAGAATGTTGTTGGTGCGGGTCGCCGGCAGGCTGCGACCATTGACCGCCATCATCCGATCACCGGTGGCGAGCCCCAGCTTGGCCTTGTCGAGCACGAAGCGCACGAAGCCGTCGCTGGTGAAGCCGCTGCCAGCCTCCAGCGTGCCGGCCGAGGTGTAGGCGCGGGTCTGATCCATGCCATCGTCGGTGGCGACCACCCGGCCGTCCCAGAACTGCAGCGGCATGGCATCGCTGCCGATGCGCGCGCGCCAGGTGCGGTCCTTCTGGGTGCTGCTGTCGAACCACAGGTAAAAGTCGTTGCCGCCCTGCTGGGGTGCGGCCTGGCTGATCTTCAGCGAGACCACGATCTTGCCGGGCAGATCTTCCGGTTCGGCGACATACATTTCAGCGATGTCGCGGAACAGCGGTGCGATGGCTTCGGCTTCGCCGGTGCTGTCCACCGCCGTCTTCAGGCCCGGCAGCGCGCAGGCGAGTTCCGGTGTCGGCGCGTTGTCGCCGACGGCCAGAGCCAGCTCGTTGCCCATCACGCCCTCGCCCTGGCCATTGATGGCGCTCACCCGGTAGTAGGCAGTGCCGGCGGGCGGACTGCTGTCCACGAACTTGCCACCCTTGCCGACGCGCGACAGTTGGGTGAGCTGGCCGGTGGCGGTGCCGCGGTAAAGGCGGTACTCGGTGATCGGGTCGCCGCCGGTATCCGGCGTGGGCCATTCCAGGTGGGCGAAGTTGGCGGTGCGGTAGCCGCCCAGACGCGGCGCTGCGGCCCTGGCCGGTTGGGCGACGTCCTTGGCGGCAAACAGCGAGCGGCCACCGGACTGGCGCGCGATCACTGCCTGATCCGAATACTGGCTGATGCCGCCAGTGACGCAGCCGCCGACGCAGCCATCCTCGTAGCCAACGACGATGCGACCGTCGGGATCGATCGATGCATCGAAGAAATCGAGCAGGTTGCGGCAATAGTTGGCGCCGCACAGCGGCCCGCGCTGGATCGGGTCATCCGGGGTCAGATTGACCACGTGGTAGGTCTGGCCACCGTCGTAGGTGGTGGCGAGGTAGAGATGCCAGACACCGGCAAAGCCGGTGGCCGCCTCGGGGTCGGAGTCGTCGGCGAGCGTGCTGCCGAAGAAGGCTACCGCCGCGCGGTCCGGGTCACCGGCAACCACCGCCGGGAACTCCGCCTTGGTGATGCCGGCCAGCGCGCCGATATTGACGTCATTGGTCCAGGTCACACCCTTGTCACTCGACCTGGTCATGTGCAGATTGTAGTTTTCGTCGACGTAGCTGAAATAGACCGTGCCATCACTGGCGCTGGCGATCGAGGGATCGGCGCCGCCGCCGCTGATGGTGTCGCCGACGAAGCGCACCTCCCAGCTCAGGCCCGCATCCTCCGAGACGATGACGGCATTGCCGGAACTGAGGATGCCGACGCCGCCCAGTGGCGTGCACTTGGAATTGGGCACGTAGACGGTGCCGTCGGTAGCGACCTTGACGTGGCCGTGCAGGCCGTTGCAATTGCCTTGTGTGTAGATCGGCGTGCTGGGGCCAAAGACGATGCCGCCGTTGTCGCTGCGCGAGCAATAGGCGACGGCGACATCCTGCGAGCAGTAGTACACCGCATTCGGGTAGCTCGGATGCGGGATGGCGGAACCTGCCGGGTACGGGCCGACATCCATCGCCTGGTGGTCAGCGCCCGAGCGCAGCACCGAACCGGCCATGCCAGGGGTGAAGCTTTCGCCGTCGTCGTCGGTGTAATCCAGGGCGCTGGTGCCGGGGCCGAGCAGCAGCTGCATGGCGAAGATGCGGCCGGTATCGCGGTCGCCGACCAGGATCGGGTCGGAGGTGGCCTTGTTGCTGGCGATGGTCGCCGACTTTTCCCAGCTGGCGATGGCGGGCGAGGTGCTGTCGTCTAGCTTCAGGCGCAGGGTTTCCAGAAAGCCCAGGTAGAAAATGCTGCCGGTCTTCCAGTTGACGTCCACGGTCGCCTCACCGCCGAACATGCCGAAGCCGTCCTTGGCGTAATCCGGCGCGTAGGTGTGGAAACGCGGCGGCAGTCCGCTGGCATTGCCCGGACCCGCCGGCGGCGATGCCGGCCCGGCGCCCTCCCTGGAACTGGCGGTCAGGGTCAGCGTGCCGCGATAGGGGGTATTGGCCGTGGCGAGAAACGCGCAGCTGATGGCCTGGAAGACACCGGACTCCGGGTTGGACGCCGAGATGTTCTCCTGCGGGTCACCGCCGTCACTCGAACCGACCGCCGCTCCATCCTTGTTGACGGTCAGCACCATGTCCTGGGCGCTGTCGTCCCATTCGATGTGGAATGCGGCCTGCACATTCACCCGGTCGTAGACCCCCTCGGGGGCAGTGAGGTTGACCGTGTGGGTATCCGCGAGGCCCGGGGTGGGCGGACAGGTATTGCCGGCCCCCACTGCCCCAGCGGGAATGGTGCCGGTCCATTCCACCACCACGGTCTGGCCGACGCTGGTCGGCACGGTCACATCCTGCATGGCCGGTGTGGCAGCGTTACTCAGTAGGGCAAGTGAAGCCAGACCGGAGAACGACAGCAGCGCGCTGATGCGCAGTCGGGGGGTGTCGAGGAGTTTCATGTCGGCTACCGTCAGCAAGACTTCGAGTATGGAAATTGACGAACACTTCACGAAACGCGGCAGGCGCTGTTTCGCCGACAACTAGAGTCAACGAGAAACCCGCTCGACGGCGCGCCCGGCGATGGCCGCAGTGAACGGTGCCAGCCTGCTGGCGGCTCCGCGCGCCTGGATTTCGATCACGGCGCGTCCGGCAAGCGTGCTCGCCATCTCGCCGCGCTCGGCACTCGGATAGATCCAGGCCTCGGCCTTGCCCTGCAGGGCAGCGCCGAGCGGCAGGCGGGTGGTAGTTGCGAGCGCCTGTGGGTGATGTCGCCGCAGCCAGTTGTCGCGCGCCGCCGCCGCGTCGGCGAACAGCAGGATGTGCACCTTGTAGACCCCGCCATCGGGCGGACTCAGGTGGTAGCGGTAACGGCCAGCACTGCGGATGTGCTGTTGCCGAAGGTCCTGGTTTGCCGCGCCGGCCTCGGCTTGGGGGTCGTCGACGGCTTCAAACACCGTCTCGATGCTGGCAATCGCGGCGAAGTCCTGGCTGGTCAGCATCAGGTCGTGCGCGGTGGTTGCCGGCCTGGCTTTACAGGCGGCGAGGCCCAGCAGCGCGGAGAACAGCGGCAGGGCCAGCGTTCGGAGCATTCTCATCGGCAAGCCCGCGGTTTTTCCATGACCGTCGAATCCTACCCCTGCCGCCCCGGCATCGGGAACCAGCGTTGTTTCAGACCCAGGAAACGCCGCTCGAACAGCTGCTGCGAGAGTGTCGCCAGCCCCAGCAGCAGGCAGAGATAGAGCGGGGTGTAGAGCAGCAGGCAGAAATACAGATTCAAGCCGGTCAGCTCGTGGATGCGGTAGACCGCCGGGCTGGTGAGGTGCGCCAGCGGAAAATGCAGGATGTAGACGCCGTAGGAAATGCGGCCGAGCTGCACCAGCCAGCGGTGTTCGAACAGGGTGCGGCCGAATCCGGCATGGACGGAGAAGCCCAGCAGCAGGGCCGACAGCGCGTTGATCGCGCTGTAGCCCCACAGCCACTGGCTGCCCAGCGGCAGGGTGTTGGGATAACCCAGAGTCAGGAAGGCGCCATAGGGCCGCATTGGCAGCCAGCCGGCACCGTTGACCCAAGCACCCGCAAGCCAGGCCAGCAGCAATGCGCCCGCCAGGTACAGCGCAGACCGCCGCCGCCAGTGCCCCGCCCCGAAGCAGAGCAGGCCGCCGATGGCGAAGGCATCGAGTTGCGAGAAGGTGCAGACGGCGATGGCATGGGGCAGCGCGGCAGGATCGCTGAAGCTGAAACCGGGCCACAGCTGGTAGACACACCAGCGCAGCAGCGGCCCGCCCAGTACCAGCGCGAGCAATACGCGTGGCAGCCAGCGCGGGGAGACGAAAAACAGCAGCAGCGGCCAGACCAGATAAAACTGCTCTTCGATCGCCAGCGACCAGAAGTGGTCGAGAAACCAGCTCGGCTGGTGGTGGCGGGTCATGCCCAGCCAGTTGAGGCTGTAGCTCGCCGCATAAGGCCATTGCTGTGCTACCGGCGCCTGCTGGGCAGCCGGCAGCGCCCACCAGAACAGTCCCAGCAGCAGCAGGTAGAGGTAGTAGACCGGAAAGATGCGCAGCGCGCGCCTGCCGTAAAAGGTCTTCAGATAGACGCCCAGCCGCTGCTGCGCACGCTGTTCGATCAGCAGCCGGGTGATGAGAAAGCCGGACAGCACGAAGAACAGCTGCACCCCCACCCAGCCGAAACCCACCAGGTTGAGGTGATAGAGAATCACCAGCGCGATGGCGACGCCGCGCAGGCCATCGAGGCTGCGGCTGCGGGCGGCTGGGGCTGCGTGGATCGGCATCTGGCGGAATGCTATCCCGCCAGATGCCGCCAGCCTAGAACCGGTAGGTCAGCCCGCCGCCGACGGTGTGGTGCTTGTAGATGTTGTCGCGGTCCTCGTAGCTGTAGTCCACCCGCAGGCCCCAGACCGGGTTCAGGTCGAGTACCAGGCCGGCGCCGAACACGGTGATGTCGGCCCTGGCTTGCGGCGGCAGCGCCTCGCTGCCGGTGGTGAAGGCGAGGTAGGGCGTGTAGCCCTCGAGGGGCAGCGTCAGCCGGGCAGCGAAGACGCCGGTGTTCGAGCCGTCGAGGTTGTCGGTGAAACCGTAGCGCACCTCCGCCACCGCCCCCGGCAGCAGCGCCCTCAGGCCGGGTGTGATGGTGCTGACGGTTCCGTTGTCGTAGTTGAAATAGCGGTAGCCCAAGAGCGGTTGCAGCCAGGTCTCCAGCAGCCACTCGCCGTTGATCAGGAACTGGCTTGTGGGGCGGAAGTCGGCCTTGCCCAGCGTGCGGCCGGCTTCGATGTTGAGCAGCAGTTTGGGGTGTGGCAGCCAGTAGCTGCCGAGGGTAAGGCCGCGGTCGACGCTGCCGAAGTTGTCATAGCCGTCGTAGCGCGCATACAACACGTCGCCAGCCTGGCCGACGCGCCGGCCCAGCTGCACGAAGCGGCTGTTTTCCGCACCGCGGGCATTGCTGTAGTCGTCATAGGTCAGGCCGGCGTCGAGCCGCCAGCGCAGCGGCTCGACCGCGCGCGCCAGCCGGACTGGCAGTTCGGCATCGTCGGGGGCGAGTTGCTGCGCCTGCCGGTAGGCGCTGCGCGCTTCGGTATGACGGTTGTCGGCCAGCAGCACATCGCCTCTGAGCTTGAAGGCCTCCGCGTTGCCCGGATCAAGAGCCTCTGCGGTGTCGAGCGATTGCAGCGCCGCACTGCGCTCGCCTTTCCAGTAATAAATCCTGGCCAGGCCCAGGTGGTAGTCGGATTTTCCCGGCGCCAGCGCGATGGCCTGCTGCCAGGCGACGATGGCTTCGTCGAAGCGGTTCTGCCAGCCCAGCACGATGGCCAGCTGCTCGCGCGCCAGCGGGTTGCGCGGTTCGCGGGCGGCGACCTCGGCGAAGGCTGCGGCCGCGCTGGCCAGCTGCTGCTGGCGCTTCAGCCGCACGCCGTCTTCGTAGGTCGCTGCGACAGACAGCGTGGCCAGCAGGACAAGGGGTAGTGCGACGGCACAGCGGGCGAGGCGGTTCATGTTGGAGTCTCCCTGGAGTTATGGATGCTGCTGCTGCTGCTGCGGCGTTGCGGTGCCCAGTCCCGGCGCCCGGTCAGAATCTGCCACCAGCCCCAGGCCGCGCCGATGTGGCGCAGCAGCTGGAAGCTGAAAGGCTCTGCCAGCGAGGCCAGTGCGGCACGCCACCACAGGCTTGGTGCCACCGTCTGCCCGAGCCAGCGGTGGTACTGCCGCAGCGCCCAGAAGTGATAGCCGAAATCGAGGGCCAGCTTGCCGGCGATCACCGCCAGCACCAGTGGCGCGACGCGCGCCCCACCAGCGATGAACAGCAGCAGCAGCGCAAAGGCGGTGAGGCCGAATACCGGCTGCAGGGTATCCACCGCCTTTACCGGCAGCATCAGCCGGCCAACGCTGCCGTAGCGAGGGTCGCCGTGCAGCCGGCGATAGGCGAACTGGGTTTGCAGAAAGCCCGCGAACCAGCGCCGGCGCTGGCGCAGGAAGCCGGCGATGTCGGCGGGCGCATCGGTGCTGGCGCGCGGCACCGGCAGCACCCGCACCTGCCAGTCCAGACCCTGCTCGTGGGCGAAGCGGTGCAGGCGGTGGATCAGCTCGTAATCCTCGACCAGACATTTCGGGTCGAAGCCGCCGATCTTCTCGAGCACCTCGCGCCGGTAGCCGGCAAAGGCGCCGGAGACCAGCAGCAGCGCGTCGCTCTGCATCCACGCCGCCCGCGACAGGAATGCGCGCAGATACTCGAACCGCTGGAAAGTCTCGAACAGCCCTGCCTGCCAGCCGCCACTGCCTGTGGGTTGCAGGATGCCGCAGGCCGCGGCGAGCTGCGGCTGTTGTGCAAAGGCAGCCCGAAACCCTTCTAGCGCGCCGTCGGCGACGCGGGTATCGGCGTCGACGGTGACGATCACCGGCGTGTGCAGGCGCTGCCAGCCGAGGTTGAGCGAGTCCGCCTTGCCGCTGTTGGGCTTGAACAGCACCCGCAGTCCCGGGTAGCGGCTTGACTGTGCCAGCCCATGGCCTTGCAGCGAGACGCCGTAGACAGCCGCCAGCAGCGCGCGGGTGCTGTCGGTGGAGCCATCATCCACCATCAGCAGCAGGTCACCGGCATGTAGCTGCGCCAGCAGCGGATCGAGAGTGGCGGCGAGCACCGCTGCCTCGTTGCGGGCCGGCACCAGGATGCCCAGGGCAGGGCCGGCGCCCGCGGCCGGCGGCGTGGCTGAGCGCGGCGCGAGATGCCGCGTTTGCCAGGCCACATAGCCGATCAGCCAGGTGTCATAGGCTACGTAGAGCAGCCCCGACATCCAGGCCAGCAGGTTGTCGAACCACAGTGCGCTGAAGGTGGAGAGCAGCCAGAGCAGGCTCAGCGCCGCGAACAGGCCATAGCCGCGCAGCCAGCGGTAGGGGGCAGGCTGTCGGGTAGCGGGAAAGGAAAGTGCGGGCACGGGCATGAGTTTGGCGGCGAGATATGCAGACTACGTTGCAGACGGCAGTTCGCGATCAAACATTGCCGTGCCGGCACCGCATAGGAGCCATTCCCGGTCGGCATGATTGCGAGGGCGGCCGGCAGCCGCCACGCCGCTTTCAGGATGAAAGCCGCGTGGGTCGACTGCGGGGCAGGTCAGGCGGTGGGGGCTTTGCGCCTGCCGGCCGACCCTCAGTGCTTGCCGAGCTTTGCCAGTACGAAGCGCTCGTAGGCCGCCGCCAGCGCCATCAGGCGATCCGGGGAGCCGGTCAGCGCCAGTTCGACCTGAACCCGGTCGATGCGCATCGCCACCAGCCGGTCCTGCAGGTTGAAGGAGTCGTCTCCCAGCGTCAGCCGGCTCGACATGGCGCGAGCCTGGGGGCTGTATCGCTTGGCGAGATCTTCGGCAGCATGCTGGGCATCGACGAACACGTTGATTCTCGCCTTGACGATCAGCGGAAGCGGTTCGGCGCGCAGCCATATCCGGTAATTGGCACTGCTGCGTATGCCCAGATCGCGCAGCATCAGAATCATGCCGGGAGCGTTCGGATTGCCCGGATCGCTGTCGATCACCTCGGCCGGGGCCTCGATATGGTCCAGGCCCGGAAATGCTGCGGCATCGATCTTCAGATCCCGCACCGTGATCGCTGGCGAGAAGCGATTTGTATTCTCGAGCCACAGCCAGACGCCCACTGCAATCACGCCGCAGGCCAGCGTTGCCAGGAGCAAATGTTTGGTTTTCATGAAGCTAGCTTAGCCGGTCGGCGAGCAGGCAAGCACCAGTGGGGATTCCTCCTCGCCGATCGATCGCCATGGGGACCACTAGGGATTTTTAGCTCCATCGATGACATTTTCTTGACGAAAGGTTCAGGCCGCAGCAAGGTGCTGGCAATCGTCAACCCCAAATAACCGCCCTTTACAGCCTTGCGCCCTTCGTGGCGCCAGTGTTCTAGGGGCCTCGTGGAGTTCAGCATGAATCGTCAGGTCGTTGCTTGCAGTGCTTTGCTGGCCAGCTTCTTCGCCGCATCCGTGGTCTCGGCGGCGACGCCCGCCTCCGGCACCATCACCATGACCGATGGGCTGGCCTCGCCGACGCTGAACTACAGCAGCGGCCCGCTGCCGGTCGCCAATGCCAGTCCGCAAATCAATGAACGCGACGACTACGACTGCGACGAACTCAATCCCTGCGACGACTACGCGCTGACCATCAACCTGCCGGCGAATTTCCGCGCGACCCACCCGGCCTGGCGAATCCGGATCGTGACGGCAGCGGTGCCGGTGGCGGCCGATATCGATTTCCAGGTGCGCAACGCCGATGGCAGCCTGGTCGGCGTGGTGCGCGACAATCCGCCCGCACAGCCGACCTTCCTGTATCAGCCCAAGGGCGGCACGGAGGTTCTGCATCTGCAGATCGTTCCCGGTACTCCGGTGCCGGACGCCACCGCCGCGATTACGCTCTACGAAGACCCCGCCTTTCTGGGCGGCGCGCCGGTGCAGGTGCTGTCGGGCGGCCCCAACTTTCGTTCCTACCCCTACACCACGGGCGGCGCCAGTGAGCCGACCATGGGCGTCAACGTCGGCACCAATGCCGCCTACTACATCAATGGCCTGACCATCGTGAAGGGCGTCTGGAATGCCAGCGGGGACATCAACTACAGCAGCCTGGGCAACGGCGGCGCGCTGGAATCGCTCGATCCGTTCCTGACCGTGGACCAGTTCCGCTTCGACGACGGCAAGCCGGAAACCGCGGCCAACCGCTTCGATGGTCCGGCAAATAACCGGGTGTGGATCGCGCACCTCCTGGGCGGCACCAGCTACATCGCCTACTCGGATGACGGCACCACCTGGACCCGCTCGATCACCGGCCCGGGGCAGATTCACGGCGTGGACAACGAGTCCATCGTGCTCGGCCCCTACCCGGCAGTGAAGCCGCTCACCGCAGCGGCCGGCTCCTACGAGCACGCGATGTACTACTGCTCGCATGAAGCGGTGAATGCATTCTGCTCGCGCTCCGATGACGGCGGTGCCACCTTCGGCCCCAGCCGCCCGATCTTCCCCGCCGACGCCAGCTGCAGCAACCACGGCCATGTCAAGGTCGGCCACGACGGAACGGTGTTCGTGCCGATGAACAACACCTGCCAGGGCACCGAGGGCGTCTCGATCTCCACCGACGCCGGCGAAACCTGGCACTACATTGCGGTGCCCGGCACCGTCAACGGTCGCTGGGATCCCTCGGTGGCGATGGCCAACGACGGCAAGACTGTGTGGTTCGGCTATGCCGAGCAGGGCGACGACCGGCCGATGATCGTCAAGGGCATCATCGACAAATCCAATGCCAGTGCGCCCACCATCAACTGGCAGCTGCCCGCCACCGATGTCGGTGTTCCTGCTGGTCTGAAGAACATTGCCTTCGCGACTGTCGTCGCCGGCGATGCAGATCGCGCAGCGTTTGCCTTCCACGGCACCAACCAGGCCGGCGATTCCGGCACCGTTGCCACCTTCAGCGGTGCGACCTGGTTCCTGTATGTCGCCACCACCTTCGATGGCGGCAAGACCTGGAACCTGCGCAACGCCACGCCCAACGATCCGACCCAGCGCAATGACATCTGCGATCAGGGCACCAATTGTGCGACCACCGGCAACCACCGCAACCTGCTCGATTTCATGGACATGGACATCGACGGCGAAGGCCGCCTGGTGCTGATCATGGCCGACGGCTGCACCGGTGGCTGCGTGACCGGCGCTGCAAACTATTCGGCCCAGGGCACCTTCGTGCGCCAGGTGGACGGCAAGCGCATGTTCGCGGCGTTTGACCCCTCCGAGACGCTGGAACCGGGCACGCCGACGCTGGCGGGCAGCCGCAACGCGACCGGTGTGACGCTGACCTGGTCCGCTGTCAGCCCCGGTACCGGTGGCACGCTCAGCGGCTACGAGGTGGAGCGTTCGATTGACGGCGCGGCCTTTGCCAAGATCAGCCAGACGCTGCAACTCAGCTACAACGACTCGACGGCGACCGATCCGGCCGCCAACTACGCCTACCGGATTCGCGCGGTGAACTCCGGCGGTAATTTCTCGCCCTACAGCGGCACCGTCACCTTGAACGCCGCCAGCGGCACCGACTCGGCCTGCACCCTGCCGGGTATCGTGGTGGCCACTGACGGGGCGGGCGATCAGATGTCGCCGGGCACGGCGGCGCACGACATACAGTTCGTCGCTGTCGCCGAGCCGTACACCACCGACGCCGACAAGTCGCTGACCTTCACCATGAAGGTCGCCGACCTCGGCAGCCTGCCGCCGAACACCTCCTGGAAGATTCGCTTCACGGTCAAGGATACGGCCGGTATCGACCGCATCCTTTACGTGGAAATGCACACCAAGGACCCGCTGACCGCGCTAACGCCGGAATTCGGCTACGGCTGGCAGGACGGCACCACCGATACCGGCGAAGGTGATGCCGGCGTGGTCAGCGGCAGCTTTACCGCCAATGGCACGATCAGGATCAAGTTCAACATCGCCAATCCGCTCTCGTTCTCTGCGCTGGGCGGCACGACCGCGACCTTCACCGCCAAAATCGAGCCGGGCACGCTGGTGGGCAGCAGCCTCGGCCTCACCCAGCTGCTGGTCGGCGCCCAGCCGGGCGGCACCGGCGGTGGTTTGCTGCGCGAGATCGACTCCACGGCGGCCGGTGACAACTACAGCGTCAAGGGCAACCGGGCCTGCCTGCCGAACAACCTGCCGACCGCTACGTTGGCCTTGGTGCGCACTTACGATGCCGTGCCTGGCTCGTCGATCAAGGCCGATTTCAACGCCACCGGATCGAGCGACAGCGACGGCAGCATCGCCAGCTACACCTTCACTTTCGGCGACGGCAGCGCGCCTGAGACCAATACCACCGGACTGGCCACGCACACCTTCAACGGTAGCGGCGGACAGGCTTTCCCGGTGCGCGTGGCGGTGACGGACAACCGCGGTGGAGTCAGCACCCCGTCGACCCTGGTGCAGATCCTGATTCCGGAAGTGCAGAACAGCGCCCCGGTGGCGAATGATCGCAGCGGCAGCACGGCAAAGAACACCAGCGGCCTGTTCACGCTGTCCGGCAGCGATGCCGACGGCGATACCCTGAGCTACGCGATCTCGACCGCGCCGACGCAGGGCACGGTGACCTTGAGCGGCAGCGCGGCCACCTATACCCCGGCGACGGACTATGTCGGCAGCGACAGCTTCACCTTCACCGTCAATGACGGCAAGGCAACGTCGGTGCCGGCGACCGTCAGCATCAGCGTCGTCGACCAGCAGGGCGGTGGCAGCGGCACCACCATCAACGCGCAGCTGGCGCTGAGTTCCGGTGGTCAGCCGATCGACCCCGCTGCCCGCTACCAAGCACCGCTGTCGGTGACTCTGGATGCCAGCGGCACCACCGTCAGCGGCTCGCAGCCTGCCAGCTACATCTTCGTGCTCGGCGACGGCAACTCGATGAGCCAGGATTGCAGCGTCATCACCAGCTGCGCCGTGCTCAGCTACGTCTACGACTTCGCGGGCACCTTCAATTCGTACGTGATCGTCACCGATGCGCGCGGCAATAACGGGGTCAGTGCGCAGAAATCGGTGACCACGGTGGTGTCCGTGCAGGTCGATCCCAACAGCGGCAATACGGTGGCGAAGCTGACCTTGCAGGACGCACAGGGCAACCGCACCAGCAGCATCCGCGGCGAAGCGCCGTTGTCGGTGACCATGGATGCCAGTGGTTCCGTCGCGCGTCAGGGTCGTTCGATCGTCAAGTACACCTTCGACTTCGGCGACGGCTACGTGGTGGACGGCGGCAGCCCGACGGCGACGCATGTCTATCTGACCCCGGGAAGCTATCAGCCGACGCTCACCGTGGTCGACAGCGATCAGCAGACCTCGACCGCCAAGGCCGCAGTGGCAGTCAACAGCACGCCGGTGCAACCGGGCCAGCCGGGCCAGACGGTCCAGCTCACTCCCAGGAGCCGCGGCGGTGCGATGGGCCAGGGCGTGCTGCTGATGCTCGCGGTCTTTGGCCTGTTCCGTCGCCGGCGGCTCTGATGACATGGCTTAGGGCCTGCACATAATCGAAGCATCGTGACGGTGTTCCATTTATGTATAGGCACTAGGCTGTGCCGGGCCGAGGTGCGTGGCTGATGGCAGTGATCTGAGCTTCGGCGGCGGAGTGGGGTCCGGTTCTCACCGCGTTGGCGAGCTCGGCAATCCGCATGATCTTGAGAAGGGCGCCAGGCTCCGGCCTGGCGCCCTTTGTTTTTACTGATCCCGCGGCCAGCCCGATGACAGCGTTGCGCAGGCGAACGACAATCGCCGCACGCGCTCGCAGGCCGCAGCGCATCCGGCTTGAGGGGACATGGGGTGGGTTCAGCAGCAGAGGCAGTGCGCATGGGGCGGCGGCCAGGCGGAAACCTGGAGGCACTGCCTGACACCCTGCCGCCGCTGCTGCGCAGGCTATATGCCGCGCGCGGGGTGACGGCGCAGGAGCTGTCGCTGCAACTGGCACAGCTGCTGCCGCCGCAGGGCCTGAAAGGCATTGCCGAAGCCGCGGGCCTGCTCGCGGATGCCATCGCCGCGCAGCAAAAGATCGTCATTGCCGGCGACTACGACTGCGACGGCGCGACCGGCGTCTGTGTTGCCCTGCTCGGCCTCAGGGCGCTGGGTGCTCACCAGCTCGGCTACGTGGTGCCGGATCG
>JBKJJE010000203.1:0-39460 GCA_046598075.1 Stagnimonas sp. | reverse complement strand
CCTTCCAGCAGCAGCATCTCGAACAGCTTCTGTTCGTCGTGGCAGGGGCGGCCCCACTCGTGGTCGTGGTAGTCGCGGTACTGTGCCGTGGAGAGCGACCACGGGCAGCGGAGAGGCTCCACGCTCATGCAAAAACCAGTCTTTGTCCTCGCGTCTGCGGCAGTACATCGCGGCCATTGAAGGCCAGCTCACCGTTGACCCAGGTGGCGGCGATGGCAGCGGGAAAGCTCATGCCCTCGAACGGCGACCAGCCACAGAGCGAGCGCAGGTTGGCCTTGCTGACCGTGGTGGTGGCATCGAGATCGAGCAGCGTCAGATCAGCAAAATAGCCCTCGCGCAGAAAGCCGCGATCAACCACCCCGAAGCGCAGCGCCGGCGCGTGCGCGACTTTCTGTACCAGGGTCTCCAGGCTCAGCTCGCCGCGGCGCACCAGCTCGAACAGCACCAGTAGCGCATGCTGCACCAGCGGCAGTCCGGAGGGCGCTTTCCAGAAGCTTTGCGCCTTCTCCGCAATCGTGTGCGGCGCGTGGTCGGTGGCGATGATGTCGATCACGCCATCGCGTACCGCTTGCAGCAGCGCCAGCCGATCGCTCTCGTTCTTGATGGCCGGATTGCATTTGATTGCCGCGCCGCGATCCGCATAGGCACTGTCGTTGAAGAACAGGTGATGCACGCAGGCTTCCACCGTGATCTGCTTGCTCTCCACCGGGCCGGGAGCGAAGAACTCCAGCTCGCGCGCAGTGGTGAGGTGCAGCACGTGCAGGCGGGAGCCATGCTTTTTGGCGAGGCCCACCGCAAGCTGGGTGCTGAGGTAGCAGGCTTCGTGGCTACGGATGCGCCAGTGCTCGCTCCAGGGCACGTCCTCGCCCCACTTCGCGCGCGCTGCCGCCTCGTTGGCCTTGATGGTGGGCGTGTCCTCGCAATGGGTGAGGATGGGCAGGCGGCTGTGCTCGAAGATGCCATTGAGGGTGACCGGATCATCCACCAGCATGTTGCCGGTGGAAGCCCCCATGAATACTTTCACCGCCGGTGCCTCGCCCGGCATGAGGCGCTTGATCTCCTCGAGATTGTCGTTGGCGCCACCGAAGTAGAAAGCGTAGTTGCCGAAGCACTTGCCCGCTGCCAGCGCATATTTATCGGCCAGCACCTGGCGCGTGACGGTGTTGGGGATGGTGTTGGGCATCTCCATGAAGCTGGTGATGCCGCCCGCCACCGCCGCCGCGCTCTCGCTCGCCAGATGGCCCTTGTGGGTCAGCCCCGGTTCGCGGAAATGCACTTGGTCGTCAATCATCCCCGGCATCAGCAGCTTGCCCTTGGCATCATGCACGGCAACCCCCGGCGGCGCAGTGATGGTCTTGGCGATCTTCTCGATGCGGCCGCCCCGGATGAGCAGATCGCCTTCGGTGATCTGGCCTTCGTTGAGCAGGCGGGCGTTGGTAATCAGCATGGTCAATCCTCGGTGACGGGCACGGCGACCCGGTAAACCTTACACCTCAATCTCGGCCTTATCGCCGTTTTCTTCCAGCCAGCTCTTGCGATCACCGGCGCGCTTCTTGTTGAGCAGCATGTCCATCAGGCTGTCGGTGGTTTTCACCAGAGGCGCACCCTCCTCGGCCAACGGCGCCTCTTCGAGCGTCAGCTGCACCAGGCGGCGGGTATCGGCATTCATGGTGGTTTCGCGCAGCTGCAGGGGGTTCATCTCGCCCAGGCCCTTGAAGCGGGTGACGCCCACCTTGCTCTTGTTGCCTTCGGCTTGCAGGCGATCCAGCACGCCCTGCTTTTCGGCCTCGTCGAGCGCATAGAACACCTGCTTGCCGGCGTCGATGCGGAACAGGGGCGGCATGGCGATGTAGATGTTGCCGGCAGCGACGAGCGGGCGAAAATGCTTGAGGAACAGTGCGCACAGCAGGGTCGCGATATGCAGGCCGTCGCTGTCGGCATCGGCCAGCACGCAGACCTTGCCGTAGCGCAGGCCGCTTATATCGGTGCTGCCCGGATCGACACCGATGGCAACGCTGATGTTGTGGATTTCCTCGCTGGCCAGGGCCTCGCCGGCGCTGGCCTCCCAAGTGTTCAGGATTTTCCCGCGCAGCGGCATGATGGCCTGGGTGTCGCGGTCGCGCGCCTGCTTGGCAGAGCCGCCGGCGGAATCGCCCTCGACCAGGAACAGCTCGGTGCGGTTGAGATCGGTGAGCACGCAGTCGGCCAGCTTGCCGGGCAGCGCCGGACCACTGGTGATCTTCTTGCGCACCACCTGCTTGGCGGCCTTCATCCGCGCCGAGGCGTTGGCGATCACCAGCTGGGCGACTTTCTCGCCCTCGTCGGGATGCTGGTTGAGCCAGAGGCCGAAGGAGTCATGCACCACGCCGCTAACGAAGGCCGCCGTCTCGCGTGACGAGAGCCGCTCCTTGGTCTGGCCGGCAAACTGCGCGTCCTGCATCTTGATGCTGATGACATAGGCCAGGCCCTGCCAGACGTCTTCCGGTGCCAGCTTGAGGCCGCGCGGCAGCAGGTTGCGGAACTCGCAGAACTCGCGGATCGCCTCGGTCAGCCCGGTGCGCAGGCCGTTGACATGAGTGCCCCCCTGGGCGGTGGGGATCAGATTGACGTAGCTCTCCTGCAGCAGCTCCGGCACGCCATCGGCATTCACCCAGGCCAGTGCCCATTCGGCCTCTTCGCGGTCGGCCTTGAACTTGCCGGTGAACGGTTCGGCGGGGATCAGCTCATGGCCTTTCACGGCATCGAGCAGGTAATCCATCAGGCCGTTTTCGTAGTGCCACTCGGTGACTTCGCCAGTCGACTCGTCCTTGAGCGACATCTTGAGGCCAGGGCAGAGCACCGCCTTGGCGCGCAGGATTTGCTTCAGGCGCGGCAGCGAGAATTTGTTGGTATCGAAATATTTCGGATCCGGCCAGAAACGCACGCGGGTGCCGGTGTCCTTTCTGCCGCAAGTGCCGGTCTCGCGCAGCGGCGAACCGGTGTAGCCGCTCTCGAAATGCATGGTGTGCTCGACACCGTTGCGCTTGACGAACACATCCAGCCGGGTCGACAGCGCATTGACCACGCTGACGCCCACCCCGTGCAGGCCGCCGGAGAACTGGTAGTTCTTGTTGCTGAACTTGCCACCCGCATGCAGCTTGGTCAGCACCAGTTCGACGCCGCTGATCTTGTGCAGCGGATGGATTTCGGTGGGGATGCCGCGCCCATCGTCGCTGACCTCGCAGCTGCCATCGGCAAAAATCACCGTGCGGATGTGTTTGGCATGCCCCGCCATCGCCTCGTCAACGGCATTGTCGATCACCTCCTGCGCCAGGTGATTGGGCCGGGTGGTGTCGGTGTACATGCCGGGGCGCACCCGCACCGGGTCGAGCCCGTCCAAAACTTCGATTGCGTTGACGTCGTATTGCTGCTGGGCCATGGCTGCGGCTGGGTTTGATGAGCCCGGCACGGTAGCGAACGCGGCCGGGCATCACAACTGCCGGCAGCCATTGACAGATGGCCGATTGCAGCGCGGTGAATGTTTCCGCGCCGCCAGCAAAGATATCAATCCTTTTCGATCAGCGGCCGGCAATGCTGCTTGATGCGCTGCCTGGCTGCCGACGCCGGCTTTGCCGAGGCGCTGCGCTGGTCCAGCGTCGCCATCGGCAGCGGCACCGTGCGGTCGCGGTGGGCGCCATTCGGCCAGGTGTTGGTCTGAGTGCGGCTGACCGGCTGGGCGGTGATCACCTCGTCCCAGCATTCCATGCGGGTGCCGTTCCATTGATTGAACTCGTAGGCGCTGACGCTGCCCGAGGCAAGAATGCCAGCAAAGATGGCAGTCGCGGCGAGGTGATTTTTCATGACAGTCTCCGGGTGAGTGGGGCAGCGCATCAGCGACATGCAGCATCTCGCCCCTGGCTGAACCCGCCGTGACCCTCACAAGCACCCGGCAGCGTTTTTTCACCGCGACCCGCAGCGGCCGGAATCACCCACAAAAAAAGGCGACCCTGAGGTCGCCTTTTGCTTGCAGCGCCCAGACTGACTAGCCCATGCGGCGACGGCGGCGCAGGCCCATCGCGGCCAGCGGCAGCAGCGCCAGCAGGCCGAAGGCACCGCCACCGAAGCGGCCGCCTTCCTCCGCGATTGGTGGGACCGGGGTTGGGGTCGGCGTCGGGGTGGGGGTTGGGTTCGGGGGCACCGGTGCAGTCTTGCTGCAATAGAACACCTCGGTATCGTCCACGAACCAGCCGACGTTGCCACCGCAACCGTCCTGGCCGAACTCCCAGCGGAACTTGACCTTGGCCCCCTTCTTTGGCGCGCCAGCCAGCTTGGCAATATCTACCACCGTGGTGCCCCAGCTGCCCGTGGCCTCACCTTGGTCCGAACCGGTCCACGCCACGACCTCGTCGGCCATCGGGTTGGTGTTGTTGCCAGTCTGGCCGCTGGGCTCGCCAAGCAAGGGCGCTGGATCGAACTCGCCACTGTGCTTGTTGAACGTGAAGGCAGCTGCGGGCACCAACGCGAAAGCCCCGCCGTTGACACTCACCTTCAGATTGCCACCATCAAAACCCGCTTCAGACTGCATGAAGTGGTCAAAGGAGAGGAAGCTGGCATCGTCCGGCACCGTGATTTCCGGTGTGTCCAATGACCAGGATGCCGAAGCATCGCCGCCGACAGCGCAGGTACCCTTGCCGTTGTTGTCCGCAAACGCCGCCTTGCCGACATGCGGGGGCGGCAAGTCGGTGGAAATGACCCATTCAAAAGGCTCGGGGTCGGTATCGCCCGAAAGATTCTTGTTCTGAGTCCAGCCGTTGGGAATCTGCCCACTCTCCCAGGTTTCGCTGAAGGTGGGGAACACGAACAAGCCGCTGCCGCACAGTGCAGGGGTCGATGCCTCTGGTGCAAGAACCGACACATAGCCGCACTTCATCGTCGGGCTCTGCCGCATTTCAGTCGCGGCGATGGCCTTGGTGATGGCCGCGCAATCCGTTGCGGTGATCTTCTCCGTGCTGGGATTGCCAAGCACATCGTTGAGCGGCTTGCCGATCAGATCGGCGCAGGAGGCTTCCAGCGCGTCTGCATGCTGATTGAAGTTGCTGGTCGGCGTCTGATAGACCGTCTCGGCGCGAAAGTAGATGTGCGCCGCCTTGGTCATGCCGATGGCCGGGATGTCGACCCCATTGAAGGTTTTTCCATCCACCAGCATCGCGTAGGCGTGGTTCGGCACGCCGGAATTGAAATGCACACCGCCGTTGTCGCCCGTCGCACAGTAGTAGTTGACCGAGGTGATGACGCTGCCCGGCGATTTGCGGTTGACGACGGCGGCTCCGGTTGTCGGCGAATCCACTCTCACCGAGAAGTTATCCGGGTCCCACATGTCGCGCGACAACACCTGTGCAACGGCTTCACTGAGATCTTCTCCAACGACCCAGCGACTGCCGTCATTTTCGTAATAGTCCCCCTCGGCAAGGCGGGCGCCTGGGAGGCCTTCCAGATCATTCACCAGATCGTAGGTCTCGCCGAAAATATCGGAATACCCCTCGTTGAGGGCGCCCGACTGATATTGGTAGACCAGGCCGTGGGTGAACTCGGTGTAGGCGTGGCTCCACTCGTGACTGACGATGTCATCGGCATCAAAGCCCGGACAGTAGTTGGTGGAATCACCGTTCCAATATGCATTGGGGCACTGGTTGTTGATCAGATAAACGCTTTTCTGCACCTGATCGGCAGCGGCGACCGTGACATCGTCATAGCCCTCGCGGCCAAACAGATTCTTGTAGAGCGCGTAGGTGCCGCCGGCAAAGATGTAGAGATTGTTGGTCGGCACATTAGCAGTGCGGGTGGAGGCGGCAGCGCGATCGTCGAGCATCAATGGAGGATCAGCCGGCGCATTGGCGCTGCCTTCGGTGATGGTGGGATCCACCGTCTGGTCCGGCGTGTAGATCTCGCGATTGAGAACCGAATGGATCTCGTCAATGCGGTTCACCACATGCCCGGTATTGGCATCGAGGATGATGCGTTCACGGATCGCTTCACCGGGTGCACCCTTGAGCATCACTTCATAAGCGAGATGGTTGTTCTGCGTCGCCACGCCCTTCAACAAGCCGGAGCGGTAGAACATCAGGCGGGTGGATTCGATTTCCAGCGTCTTGCCGTGCAGCTTGCGGCCCGCGGCCAGTGCGCGTTCGCGCAGGACGGCGATGTCCATTTTGGGGGCTGTCGACATCGACTCCAGCCCCGGGATGAATACGCCGTTGACACCCGTGATGCCGACGCTGTTCATGTGCACCACCAGACGCGCGCCAAAAACTGGCAAGCCACTCTGCATCTGGTTGAGATGGATATGCGTCGCACCCGCGGCATCTACCACCACGCGGTTTTGCGCGAGCTGGTTGACGGGGTCGATCACGCCGGACAGCGCACCGTAGCTGGCCAGAAAATTCTGCGCGCGGATCAGCGGAGAGGCAGCGGCGCTATCAGCCATCAGCACCTGCCCGGTAAGGGCGCGCACGGTGGTATAGGCGTCAATAGCCGCAACGCGGCTGCTGATGGCGCCGGTGGTGGCATTGTTCAACAGCTGCAGTGCCTCGATTTGGGTTTGCGCGACGCGTGTAGGCAATGCCAAGGCGCTGAATGTGGCGGCCGCAAGCACAAGGGCAAATGCGCCCTTTGCAGGGGTTAAAGTCTTGTTCATGATGTGTAATGACCTCAAGGATGGGAAACTTGAATCGCGGCCGTAGGCCGCATGGTTGCCAGATTGCAGCAAAACGCCTGCCAGGTGCACCACGCAGTGGTAGTTATTTCACCCCTACTTGCTAGAAAGCTCGCACTCACTGAGATTTTTTCATGCCCCGCCAGATCATCCACACCGACGATGCCCCCGCCGCCATCGGCACCTACTCGCAAGCCATCAAGGTCGGTAATACGGTGTATTGCTCGGGTCAGATTCCGCTCGACCCGAAAACCATGGCGATGAACAATGCCAGCATCGAGGACGAGATCCACCAGGTGTTCAAGAACCTCGCGGCCGTTGCCAAGGCCAGTGGTGGCTCGCTGGCAAATGTGGTGAAGCTCGGCGTGTTTCTCACCGATCTCGCGCACTTTCCCAAGGTGAACGAGATCATGGGCCAGTACTTCAGCCAGCCTTATCCGGCGCGTGCTGCCATCGGGGTGGCGAGCCTGCCGCGCGGCGCGCGGGTGGAAGCGGACATGGTGCTAGTGCTCGAATAGGACTGGCATGGTCGCCAAACCAGCGGCGGCGGCCTCCGGCGCAAGGCTCGATAGCCCCACCCAGTTTCTCAGGGGCGCTGGCCCCTATCTGGGCGGCGTGCTCAAGGGTCTGGGGATCGAGACCGTGCAGGACCTGCTGTTCCACCTGCCGCTGCGCTACGAGGATCGTCGCGTTGCAACCCCCATTGCCCAGCTCAGGGCTGGCGAAGAACTGCTGGTGGTGGGCCAGGTGGTCGCTTCCGACGTGCGGTTCGGGGGGCGTCGCACGCTGCGGGTCGCGATCGAGGACGGTATCGGCTCGCTGATCCTGCGCTTCTTCCACTTCAACGAGGCCCAGCGCGCGGCCTTTGCCAATGGCCGCTGGGTGCGCGCCTACGGCACGGTGCGCTCTGGGGCAGGCGGCTTCGAGATCATCCATCCCGAATACAAGCTGGCAGAAACCCGCGCCGCGCTGCCCAGCGAAGCGCGGCTGACGCCGATCTATCCACTCACCGCCGGCATCAGCCAGCAGAAGCTGCGCACGCTGATCGCCACGGCTTTCGAGATTGCCGCCCGCGAGCGCGGCCTGTTGACGCCGCTACCCGGCCTGCCGATGCCGGACACGCTCGCCGCCCTGAAGCTGATCCACCTGCCCGAGGGCGACGCCGATTCCCAGCAGCTGATGGCGCAGACGCATCCCGGGCAGCGGCGGCTGGTGCACGAGGAACTGCTCGCCCACCAGCTGTGCATGCGGCTGCTGCGCCGGCAGGTGAAGCTGCGTCCCGCACCGCAGCTCAGCGGCATCGCCGCGGCCCATCGGGCGCTGCAGGCGGTGCTGCCGTTCACGCTCACCGGCGCCCAGGCGCGGGTGGTGCAGGAGATCGCCAAGGACGTCAGCAGCGCCCGTCCGATGCTGCGCCTGGTGCAGGGTGATGTCGGCAGCGGCAAGACCGTGGTGGCCGCGGTGGCCCTGGTCGCGGCAGCACAGGGTGGCTTTCAGGGGGCGCTGATGGCGCCCACCGAGCTGCTGGCCGAACAGCATGCGGTCAATCTCGGCCGCTGGTTCGCGCCCCTGGGCCTGAACGTGGTGTTCCTGGCCGGCAAGCTGAAGAAATCGCAAAAGGACCTGGCACTCGCTGCTATTGCCAGCGGTGCGGCGCACATCGTGGTCGGCACCCACGCGATGTTCCAGCAGAGTGCGGTGTTCGCCAGACTGGCGCTGGTGGTGGTCGACGAGCAGCACCGCTTCGGCGTTGGCCAGCGGCTGGCGCTGCGCGACAAGGGGCCCTCTGGGGCCAGCCCGCACCAGCTGATCATGTCGGCCACGCCGATCCCGCGCACGCTGGCGCAGACGCTATATGCCGACCTCGATGTCAGCGTCATCGACGAGCTGCCGCCGGGCCGCACGCCGATCACCACTGTCGCGCTGATCAACGAGAAACGCGCGGAAGTCATCGAGCGGATCGGTACGGCCTGCCGCGAGGGCCGGCAGGTGTACTGGGTGTGCACCCTGATCGAGGACAGCGACGAGCTGGAGGCCGAAGCCGCCGAAACCATCACCCAGCAGCTGCGCATTGCCCTGCCCGACCTCCACATCGGCCTGGTGCACGGCCGCATGAAAGCCGGCGAGAAAGCGGCGCAGATGGCGGCCTTCAAGGCCTGCGCCACCCAGCTGCTGGTGGCCACCACCGTCATCGAGGTGGGGGTCGACGTGCCCAACGCCAGCATCATGGTGATCGAGAACGCCGAGCGGCTGGGCCTGGCCCAGCTGCACCAGCTGCGCGGCCGGGTCGGGCGTGGCGCCACCGCCAGCCAGTGCGTGCTGCTCTACCAGCCGCCACTGGGCCGCAACGGCCGCGCCCGGCTGGACACGCTCAGGCGCACCACCGATGGTTTCGAGATCGCCCAGAAAGACCTCGAACTGCGCGGCCCCGGCGAGATCCTCGGCCGCCGCCAGACCGGCGTCATCGGCTTGAAGCTCGCCGATCCGCAGCGAGATGCGCCGCTGATCCCTGCGCTGCAGACGCTTGCCGACGAATGGCTGGATGCGCGTCCCGAGCTGGCAAGGCTGCTGATCCGGCGCTGGGTCGGCGATGTCGAGAAATACGCGCAGGTGTGAGGGCCTTAAGATGCCCGCCCCACCCAACCGTCGAACCATACCAGCCACCCGACTGCCCGTGCAGATCCACGTTTTCGCCCGCGCACCGGTGGCCGGACAGTGCAAAACACGGCTGATCCCGCGGCTGGGCGCGCGCGGTGCGGCCTGGGTGCAGCGGCGGCTGGTTGAGCACGCGCTGGCCACCGCCTGCGCTGCCGTCGGCGCCAGCCGGGTGACGCTCTGGGGCGCGCCGGACGCTGCGCACGGGTTTTTCATGCAATGCCGGCATCGTTATGGCGTACGGCTGGCAAGGCAGGCCGGGGGCGATCTCGGTGCCCGGATGCGCAGCACGCTGAGGCGGGCGCCAGGCCTGCTGATCGGCTCGGATGCCTTCGGCCTGCAACTGCCAGACCTGCTGCGTGCGGCGGCAGCACTCGCCCACACCGACCATGTGCTGCTGCCTGCCCCGGATGGTGGTTACGTGCTGATCGGCAGCCGCCGTGGCCTGCCGCCACTGGCGGGGGTGCACTGGAGCAGCGGCCTGGAGTGCGCCCAGACCGCCCGACGGCTGCGCCGCAGCGGCACGCTGGCCTGGCTTGAACCTGCGCGCGAGGACTTCGATTCGGCAGCCGACTGGCGGCGGGCACGGCGTCAGGGGCGGCTGAAACCCTTGGTCGGCGGCTGAATCGCGCACGGTATTCGTGCACAAGACTTCCCTTTCCGGGCCAAGCCTGTTAAAACGCGCCCGCTTTTGTTACCAGTGCAGAGAGAAATGGCAGGACGTCCCAGCAAAAAAGCCAAAGAAGCCAAGGCGCAAGCCGAAGCCGCCGCCAAGACCTACGACGATTACTCCGGTGACGACTCGGGTTTCACCGAGGACGTGCCCGATATCGAAGCGGTCGAGGGCGAAGAGCGTCGCGACTGGCGCGACGTGGAGAAATACCGCGAGGCGCGCGATCTGCGCAAGCTGGTCGAAGAAGACTTGGAAGCCTATCTGTTCCGCGAAGAAAAACCACGCATCGTTCGCGGCAAGTAAGGCAGGCCGTGCCGTTCAGGGCACCTTGACCAGCGGGGCAGTGAGCTTATCGAAAGCTTCGTCGACGCTGTCGGCGTAGCTGAAAATGCCTTCATCGGCGGCGCTGATCAGCCCGCGCCGGGTGAGCGCCGGAATATTGAGGATTTCCTTCCAGAACTCGCTGCCGTAGAGCACCACCGGCATGGCCTGCGCCTTGCCGACCTGGGTGAGGGTGAGCACCTCGAACAGCTCGTCGAGCGTGCCGAAGCCACCCGGGAATACCACCACCGCCTTTGCCAGGTTCATGAACCAGAACTTGCGCATGAAGAAGTAGTGGAACTCGTAGCCGTGGCCGGCATCCAGGTAGGGATTGCCGTGCTGCTCGAACGGCAGCGAAATACCGATACCGACATTGAGGGCGCGATTGACCCGCGCACTGCCCTCGTGCAGGGCCTCCATGATCCCCGGCCCACCGCCGGTCACCAGGTGATAGCGCTCCTTGGGCTGGTGCGCCTCGGTGGTCCAGCGCGCCAGCCGCTCGCCAAGCTCGGCAGCGTCATGGAAGTAGTCCACGCCGGTGCTGCCCTCGGTCAGTCGCCGCACCCGCGCCGAGCCGAAGGCGACGATGGCGCGGGAGACGCCGGCCTGCCGCAGCCGGGACATCGGCTCCAGGTACTCGCACAGGATGCGCACGCTGCGAGCGTCGTCGCCGTTGAGAAAGTCGGCGTTGTTGTAGGCCTTGGTCAGATTCATTCGGGTCTTTTCGGCGACAGTGGTGCCGACATGGGTGGTTCGGCGGCGGGCGCCGTCAGTGATCGCTGCAAGTTGCGACCGGCGTGGTCGGCAGACCGTTCAGGTGCCGGCCTTGGGCCGGTATTCGGCGCCCCAGATGGCGTCCTCCACCATCGCACAGATGGCGTGGCCGATCAGGATGTGGTTTTCCTGGATACGTGGCGTGTGGCTGCTGGGTACCGGCAGCGCAAAGTCGCAGAGATCTTTCAGCACTCCGCCCGCACCGCACAGCGCCACCGTGGTGATGCCCTTGGCCTTGCAGGCCTCCACCGCCCTGATGACATTCCTGGAATTGCCGGAAGTGGAGATGCCGATGAACACATCGCCGGCCTGGCCGTTGGCCTGCACCTGCCGCTCGAACACCCGCTCGTAGCCGTAGTCGTTGCCGATGGCGGTCAGCATCGAGGTGTCGGTGGTCAGTGCAATCGAGGGCAGACCGGGACGGTCGAACTCGAAGCGGCTGACGAACTCGGCAGCGATGTGCTGGCTGTCGGCCGCGCTGCCGCCATTGCCGGCCAGCATCACCTTGTGGCCGGCGCGAAAGGCTTTCTCGATCACCTGCGACACCTCGACGATGCTGGCCAGCAGGGCTTCGTCGGCCAGCACCTTCTGCTTGGCGGCGATGGAGTCCTGCACCATTTGTCGAACCATTCCGATATTCATCGCTCAAGCTCCTGCGGGTAGACCTTCGGCACAGCGGCATGCAGATCGGCTTGCGGCGGGTGCCGAAAACCCTCAGCCGATCGGGAATCACCGACAGCGGCACCCCCGATCAATGGAGCCGCGATGCGCTCGTTCAACGCGAACAGTACCGCCTCCGGCTTGCCGGCGTCGAACCGCGTGCCGACCACCGTGGCAGCAACACACTGCTTGAATTAGCGCCCACGGCCTCCATTTTCGAATGCATCGCAACCCCTATTCCCGGAGTTTCAGCATGCGCATGGACAAGCTCACCAGCCGCTTCCAGCAGGCCCTCAACGAGGCGCAGAGCCTGGCCGTGGGGCGCGATCATACGGCCATCGAGCCGGTGCACCTGGCACTGGCGCTGCTGGATCAGGAAGGCGGCATGAAACCGCTGCTGGAACAGGCCGGCATCAAGGCCGATCTGCTGCGCAGCAGGCTCACGGCGGCTCTCGAACGCCTGCCCAAGGTCGGCCAGCCGGATGGCAACATCACCGTCTCCAACGACCTGAACCGCCTGCTCAACCTCACCGACAAGGCCGCGCAGCAGCGGGGTGAGCAGTTCATTTCCAGCGAGCTGTTCTTTCTCGCCAGCCTCGACGACAAGGGCGCGCTCGGCGAGGCGCTGAAGGCCGCTGGTGCGCGCAGGGAGTTGCTGGAAAAAGCCATCACCGCAGTACGGGGCGGCGCCAAGATGGATAGCGCCAATGCCGAGGAAAACCGCCAGGCGCTGGAGAAATACACCAATGACCTCACCGAGCGCGCCAGAGCAGGAAAACTGGATCCAGTCATCGGCCGCGACGAGGAAATCCGCCGCGCCATCCAGATTCTCGCCCGCCGCACCAAGAACAACCCGGTGCTGATCGGCGAACCCGGCGTCGGCAAGACCGCCATCGTCGAGGGCCTGGCGCAGCGCATCATCAACGGCGAGGTGCCGGAAACCCTCAAGGACAAACGCCTGCTGTCGCTCGACCTTGCCGCCCTGATCGCCGGCGCGAAGTTCCGCGGCGAGTTCGAGGAACGCCTGAAAGCGGTGCTCAATGACCTGTCCAAGACCAATGGCCAGGTGATCCTGTTCATCGACGAGATCCACACCCTGGTCGGTGCCGGCAAGGCCGATGGCGCAATGGATGCCGGCAACATGCTGAAGCCCGCGCTTGCCCGCGGCGAGCTGCGCTGCATCGGTGCGACCACCCTCGACGAGTACCGCAAGTACCTGGAGAAGGACGCCGCACTCGAACGCCGCTTCCAGAAAATCCTGGTCGGCGAACCCAGCGTGGAAGACACCATCGCCATCCTGCGCGGTTTGAAGGAACGCTATGCCGTGCATCACAAGGTCGGCATCACCGATGGCGCGCTGATCGCCGCCGCCCGCCTGAGCCACCGCTACATCACTGACCGCCAGTTGCCGGACAAGGCCATCGACCTGATCGACGAGGCGGCGGCGCGCATCTCGATCGAGCAGGACTCCACTCCCGAGGTGATGGATCGCCTCAACCGCCGCCTGATCCAGCTCAAGATCGAGCAGGAAGCCCTGAAGAAGGAAAAGGACGAGGGCGCCCTGCGCTCGCTCGCCGCCTTGCGCGAACAGATCACCGCGCTGGAAAAGGAGCTGGCGGATTTTCAGGAGCAACTCAACGCCGAGCGTGCCGAAGCCCAGGGCAGCGCCGGCGCCATGCAGGCGCTGGATGCCGCCCGCACCGAACTCGAAGTGGCCCGCCGCGCCGGTGACTTGAAGCGCATGGCCGAGCTGCAATACGGGCGCATCCCGGAGCTGGAGAAGAAGCTCGCCAGTGCCACCGGTGCCGAGAGCACGCCGCGCTCGCCCACCACCGGCACCCGCCTGCTGCGTAACACCGTCACCGAAAACGAGATCAGCGAGGTCGTCTCGCGCTGGACCGGCATTCCGGTCAGCAAGCTGCTCGAAGGCGAGCGCGAAAAGCTGCTGCGCATGGAATCCGCACTGCACACCCGCGTGGTCGGCCAGAGCGAGGCGGTGGTGTCGGTCAGCAATGCCATCCGCCGTTCGCGCGCGGGCTTGAGCGATCCCAACCGGCCCATCGGCAGCTTCCTGTTCTTAGGCCCCACGGGCGTCGGCAAGACCGAGCTGTGCAAGGCCCTCGCCAGCTTCCTGTTCGACACCGAAGAGGCCATGGTGCGCATCGACATGAGCGAGTTCATGGAGAAGCACAGCGTCAGTCGCCTGATCGGCGCCCCGCCCGGCTATGTCGGCTACGACGAGGGCGGCACGCTCACCGAGGCAGTACGCCGCAAGCCCTACTCGGTGGTGCTGCTCGACGAGGTCGAGAAAGCGCACCCCGATGTCTTCAACGTGCTGCTGCAAGTGCTCGACGATGGTCGTCTCACCGATGGCCAGGGCCGCACTGTCGACTTCCGAAACAGCGTCATCGTGATGACCAGCAACTTGGGCTCGCAGCTGATTCAGGAAATGATGACCACCGAGGGCACCAAAAATGACTACTCGGCGATCAAGGAGGGCGTGATGGCCATGGTCGGCCAGCACTTCCGCCCGGAGTTCATCAACCGCATCGACGAGGCGGTGGTGTTCCATCCGCTCGGCACGGCACAGATCCGTAGCATCGCCGCGATCCAGACCCGGCGACTGGTGGCGCGGCTGGCAGAGCGCAGCATCGGCATCACCTTCAGCGAGGCGGCACTCGACCATCTCGCCCGCGCCGGCTACGACCCCATCTACGGCGCGCGGCCGCTCAAGCGGGCGATTCAGGCCGAGGTGGAAAACCCGCTGGCGCGCGAGATCCTGGATGGCAAGTTCGCCGCCGGAGACACCGTGCAGGTGGTGGAGAAGGACGGCGCGCTCCAGTTCGAGCGCGCAGCCTGAACCTGCCAATCAGGCGGCGGCTGCCACCGCCGGCCTGAGCCGTGCCGCCAGCGCCGTGGCGTTGCGCGCGGCCAGCGCATAGATCGACAGCTGCGGATTGGCACCGATGCTGGTGGGGAACAGCGAACCGTCGATGATCGACAGGTTCTCGATCTGATGGTGCGCGCCGTCGCTGTGGGCAACCGACTGTCTGGCGTCCTCGCCCATCGCGCAGCCGCCCATGATGTGGGCGGTGGCGATGGCAAGGCGAAACTTCTTGTAGGCCAGCGCCTCGATCTGCGGCTTGGCCTGCGCCCAGCTGGTCGCCCACACGCCATCGAGATGCGCGGGTGTGACGCGCGCAGCCCCTGCAGCGAACTGCGCCTCGGTCATCCGCAGCAGCGCCTGCCTGAAGCCCGCGAACAGGTAGTCGGTGATCTCGTAGTCGAGGATCGGATTGCCGGCCGCATCGATCCGCACCACGCCGCCCTGACTCTGCTCGTGAAAGCCATCGCGCACCAGCGCGAGCATGGCATTGAGGTTCTTCATGTTGGCCAGACCATCGGCCAGCGCGCCGCCGATGCGGCCGAACAGTGCCGCCGTCAGTACCGGATTGATGGGGGGCACTTCCAGCTTGAAGCCGGGGCTCTTGCTGAAATCGCCCTGCCACTGGAAATGATCACTGGCCACCGACTGCGGCGCGCCGTACCAGCCGTCGATGGCCTCCGGCATCACCGCATAGGTGAGCACCACCGGATGCAGGAAAGTACGCTTGCCGATGCGGCCGTGCGGGTCGGGGGTTTTCGAGCGCAGCAGCAGCGCCGGGTTGTTGATGGCCCCGCCCGCCAGCACAAAGTGTTTGGCGCGCACGGTCACCGTCACCCCGGTGAGAGCAATGCAGTCGCTGTCCAGCGCCACCGCTTCGAGCGCGCTGACCCGATCGCCGGTGAACTGCAGCTTGCGCACGCTCAGGTGATGCACCAGCGTCGCCTTGGCCTTCAGCGCCTCGGGGATGGTGCTGACCAGCATCGACTGCTTGGCGTTGACCGGGCAGCCGTAGCCGCAGTATCCGGAGTTCCAGCAGCCCTTGACGTTGCGGGGGATGACGTGATGCTCCCAGCCCAGCTTTTCGCAGGCACGTTGCAGCACCGCGTTGTTGGCATTGGGCGGCACCGCCCAGGGCGCGATGCCGAGGCGCTCGCTGCGATTATCGAACCAGGGCTTGCTGTCTTCCTGGCTCCAGTCCTTGACGCCATGCACGCTCGCCCAGTGCTTGAGCGTCTCCGGCGGTGTGCGGAAACTCGAGGTCCAGTTGACCGTGGTGGTGCCGCCCACCGAACGACCTTGCAGGATGGCGATGGCGCCGTCGGAAGTCGCCCGGCCGGTGGCCTCCTGATACAGCTCGGCGTAGGCGCGGCCCTCGTTCATGTCCTTGAAGCTGGCGGAGGTCTTCAGCGGACCTTCTTCCAGCATCAGCACCTTGAGGCCGGCGGCGCTGAGAATCTCGGCTGTGGTGCCACCGCCAGCGCCGGTGCCGATGATCACCACGTCGGCCTCCAGCGTGACCGGCGCGGTGAAGCCCGAGGCGTCGCGCACGTCCCAGCCGGAGGCAATGCCGTCGGTGTAAATATCGTTGATGGCCATGAGTGTTCTGGTCTCGATCAGACTGCGTTGACGGCGTCGAACATCGGCCGGTAGGGGCCGGGATAACCCGCGGCCTTCAGGCCCGCATCGGTGCCCACCCAGGCGCCAGTGACGAACTTGGTGAGGGCCCGGTAGCCGGCATTGAACAGGCCGATGGAGCTGCCCTGCCAGCGCGCCAGAAAGGCATCGACCTCAGCTGGGTCGGCCGCCGCCCAGGGCTTCGATACGCCGGTGGCGAGGCGCCGCGTCAGGCCGCCGTTGAGCAGATCGAAAAGCTTGTAGAGCTCGGTCTGCGCCGGCAGCAGCAGCCGCGCGGCAGTGGCATCGATGCCTTTCAGCACGCTCTCGACGTGGGCCGCACGGCCCTGCGCGGGCAAGGTGCTGCCCAGTACTGCCGGCGCTAGGGCCGTGAACAGCATGAGGTCAGCCGGACGCAGAAAGCGATAACCGCCTGCCGCCGCTTCGCGCTTGGCACAGCCAGCCAGTGTCGCGGTCAACGCACCCGCCGACAGCAGCGCGGCGCTGCCCGCCGACAGTTTCAGAAAATCGCGGCGATGCATGGTCGATACCGCCGCAGTGCCCTGGGTCATGAGGTCTCCTCAAGCTTTTTTTTGGTCACGCTCCGAGCTCGGGCGTGCGCTGTTTTAAGAGTAATTGAACGATTGGTCAAACGCAGCCGGGTCGTCAGCCGCTGACTCAGACTGCACTCCGTCCCAACTGGAACTGTGGCTCCAGCTGTGCGGCCAGCGCCAGCAGGCGGCCTTCCTCGCCGAACGGTGCGACAAACTGCACGCCGATCGGCAGACCGCTGCTGCTGGTTGCCAGCGGGCAGGACATCGACGGCGTACCGGTGAGGTTGCTGAGCTGGGTGAACGGCGTATAGCGCAGATTGTCGCGCACCATCTTGTCCACCTGGCCGCTTTTCAGCAGCGCCTTGCCCAGGCCCAGGGCCAGAATCGGTTTGATGGCCACACGCTGCAAGGCGGGGGTGGCGAGCTGGCCGATGCGCGGCGCGGTGCAGGCCGCACTCGGCAGCAGGTACAGATCGAAGCGCGTGAAGTATTCGCCGAGCGCGCGCGCGTAGCCGTTCCACTTGCGGCGCTCGTGGACGTATTCACCAGCGGCAAGGGCATCGCCCAGCAGCCCCAGCGCGCGGGTATCCAGCTCGAACTGATCCTCCCTGGCGCCCAGCGCGCGGCAGGCACGCATGTTGGCAGCGACCTGGCCGAGGTACATGGTGAAAAAACTCTTGGCAAGGGCAAGGCCGTCGATGGCAGGTTCGGCTTCTTCGACCTGATGGCCCAGGCTCTCAAGCTGCTTTGCGGTGCGATGCACGGCCTCGGTCACTTCGGGATCTACCTCGGTGCCAATCGGCGAGCGCGTGCAAAAACCGATCCGCAATCTACCGGGCGCTCGCTGTGCCAGCGTGGTGAACGAGAAAGCTGGCGGCGCGATGGTGAAGGGATCACCGCTTGCGGCCCCGGCGAGCACATCCAGCATGGCGGCGCTGTCGCGCACGCTGCGGGTGAGCACATGCTCGCTCGATGCACCCTCCCAGCCCTCTGCATGGTGCGGCCCGTACGGCACCCGCCCGCGCGAGGGGCGCAGGCCGAACAGCCCGCAATACGAGGCCGGAATGCGGATGCTGCCGCCGCCATCGCTGGCCCCGGCCATCGGCACGATGCCCGCCGCCACCACTGCCGCAGCACCTCCCGACGAGCCGCCCGGCGTGTGCTCAGGGTTGACCGGGTTGCGGGTGGGGCCGAAGGCTTCCGGCTCGGTCACCCCCTTCAAGGCGAACTCTGGCGTCGCGGTGCGGCCGAAGATCACCAGTCCGGCCGCCTTGCAGCGCGCGGTATAGCTGCTGTCGCCGTGCGCGATATTGTTTTTGTTGGCCGCCGAGCCGCAAAAATTGGGCACGCCATCCAGCTCCTGTCCGTAGTCCTTGAGCAGGAAGGGCACCCCGGCAAAGGGGCCACTGCTGGGCTGGGCGGTAGTCGTGCGGCCCAGGGCATCCAGCCTCTGCACGATGGCATTGAGCTTAGGCTCGACGGCATCGGCACGGCTGATCGCCGCCTCCAGCAACTCGGCGGCGCTGACCTGCTTCGTGCGCACCAGTTCGGCAAGGCCGGTGGCATCGTGTTGGGCATAATCCTTCATGCAGCTCCTCGGAAATCGGAATGGTTATGTGATGGTGATGGAACTAGATTAAGAGCCAAGGGCAGCAGACCGCGAGGAGAATCGAGATGACCACACCGGCAATCCCGTCAGCACTCAATTCCAGCCAGGCCATCGCCGCCAGTGCCCCTGCCTGGGCGGTGGCGCTGCGCCGCTACAACAACTGGCTGATGTATGACTTGGGCGGCGGCCCCAGGCCCTGGAAGTTCGCCTGGATTATCAACTCCCAGAAAGGTGGCACCTTCATTTTCCTCGGCCTGCTGATGTGTTGGTACGCCCCGCAGACGCCGGCGGCGACTGCCCCTGCGGCGTGGATCTATCTCGCGCTGCACGGCAGCTATGGACTGGTCTGGCTGCTGAAGGATTTCTGCTTCCCCGACCCCGGTTGGCAGCATCGCATCACCATCGGCGGCGGGCTGTTCGCACTGTTCGGCCTCGCCATCTACTGGAGCTTCGGCTGGCTTTTGATCTCCGGCACCAGCGCCCCAAATTACCCGCTGCCCGAGGCGGCTTGGTTCACCCTCTGCATCAGCCTGGTCATCACCGGCAGCGCGCTGATGGTCGCCGCCGATGCGCAGAAGTACTACACGCTGCGGATACAGCGCGGCCTCATCAGCGATGGCGTGCATCGCCGCATCCGCCACCCCAACTATCTCGGCGAGATGATGATCTACGCAGGCTTTGCGCTGCTGGTCTGGCACTGGCTGCCGGCGCTCTGGCTCGCCTATATCTGGCTGAGCCTGTTCGCCCCCAACATGGCGATGAAGGAGGCGAGCATGAGCCGCTATCCGGAATGGGCCGCCTATAAAAAACGTAGCTGGTGGCTGATCCCCGGCGTGTTTTGAGCAAGATGAGCACACAGGCCTTGCTCGGCAGCAGCTGATCTGCGGTCTGGGCCAACAACACCTCCTTCAAGGCTTTTCATAGCCGACCCGATGCACCCAGGTACCGCGATTCTGGTACGGCATGGTGACGCAACTGCCCGAGGGCGAGGTGGTCGCCGAACCGGGGCCGATCACGCCAGTGAGCGAACACAGCTGGCTGCGCGGATGGATGCGGCGCGCCTTGTCGAGATCAGCAGGAGTTAGCGCCGCGCCACCGTTGTATTGGGTCGCCAGCGTAGTCAGCGCGCGTCTGAGGCCTGCCAGCAGCACCGCATCGCGGCTGCGGCCGCCGGTATAGTCGCGGCGCACCGTGAGGCCGGAACTGTCCGGTTGCAGGATGCGGACAATCAAATTGTCCATCACGCTCTGGTCGAAGACATTGCCGCCGACGCCGGAGACCCGGCTGAACACCGTCAGCCCGCTGCCGGCATCGATCACCGCATCGCGGTAGCTGCCGAACAGTTCCTCGCGCAGTGCAAACACCAGCTCGCCGAAAATGGTCGCGGCCGGGCCATCGGTGGCGGTCTCGTTATCGATGTCGATGTTGGGACCGTAATGGCTGCGATCCCAGCCAAGCACTAGATCTAGCGCGGCTTTCTCGGTCGCGCCGAGCTGCCCGTCGGCACTGCTGCGGAAGCTCTGCAAGGCAGGCAGATATTGCCGCGCGCGGATGTCGCGGGTGCCGGCGCGAATATCGATGTCGCGCAGGTCGGCGTAGCTCCAGTCACTGCGCGTTGCCAGCAGATCGAGAATGTTGGTGACCCGCTGGCCTGCGCCGCCGGGCCTTGAGGTGGGGCCCAGGCCCTCGCCATCCAGCCAGCCATAGGCCGGCTTGTTGTTCCAGTTGGCGAGAAAGCCCTGCTGCGGGTCGATGGCCTTCGGCGTCTCTTCGAAGCGCAGCAGGCCGTCGGCATCGAACTCGCCAGTCCCCGGTGTCGGGAAGCGCGGATCGGTCGCTGGATGACGGCGGATGTGCAGGCCCGGATGGAAGTAACCGATGTGGCCGTCACGGGTGGCGACGGTGACGTTCTCGTTCCAGGTGACGGTCGATACCGCGGTGCGGAACTCCTCGAAGGTCTTCGCACGGTTCCACTCGCGGATGCCCTCGATGGTCTCGGTCTCGCGCCCGAACATGCCGTACTGCACGCTGCGCGCCATGCCGGCGGCATCGTCACGGGCCACCACCGGCCCATGCACGGTGCGGCAGATCTCGACGGTGCTGGAAAAGCTCGCCGGTCCCACTGGCAGGCCCTGGGTCGCTGCACGATAGGGGATGGTCTCGCTGCGGCACTGCATGTCCTTCCACACGCCCAGGTGGAAGTACTGGTTGCGGGTGCAGCTGCCGGCTGCGAGCTGCGCGGTCGAACAGGTCTTCTCGATGAAGCTGTCGATGGTCTTGGTGTAGCCGGTGGTCAGGCCCCAGGCGCTGTTGTTGGTGTAACCGATGCCCACCACCGGCAGGATCGGCACCGAGCTGCCGCGCGCGTCGTAGCCCTTCGGGCCGTGGATCTCGTATTCCACCAGCAGTTCGGGATAGCTGTAGCCCAGCTGCGGGCCGCTGATCAGCAGGGTGCCGCGATCGCGGGTGCGGCTGGGCGCCAGTGCGAGCGCGAACGAGCCGCCGTGCAGATGCTGGCGAAACTCGTAAAGCGCATGCAGGGTGCTGGCGATCAGCTTCGTTGCGCGCCCTGCCCGCTCCTGCAAGGCCTTTGCGGCGACTCTCCGGGTGCTGGCCTTGGCAGCCAGCAGCCGGGCTGCACCCTGCGCCTTGCCGATGGCGAGTGGCGGGATCAGCTTCACATCGGTGGCGCCGTCGCCACCCGCCCCACCCGCCGGGCCAGGCAGGCTGGGCTGGCCGCAGGGACTGGGCGCGGGCGTGGCACCGGTGCCGGGGCCGGTGGCGAGGCTGGCGGGCAGGCCCAGCGACCACTCGGCCACCTGCCGGTACACCGCCTCGCGGCTGGCTTCGGGCGTGGGCTGGTTGGGGAACACCCCCTCGCTGCGCGGCACCGTCACCACCGCCTTGGGGTCTTCCAGCCAGACCATGTCCTGAAACGCATCGAGGGCGGCTGCGCGCGAACCCAGCTCGGTTTCCAGCGCCTTCAGCATGGCGATGTTCTGGAACTCGTTGCCGCCCTCGCTGGCCACGAAGCGGGTGATGAATACGCCCGAGGCGAGCACGTCCTTCACCGTGAAGACAGCAGGCGTGGTGGTGAGCAGGGCGTACTCGGCAGGTAGCAAGGCGGGATTGGTCATCACCTGCGCACGCCAGGCGTTGGCACCATCGACGTAGCCCAGCACCGAGTCTTTGGAATCCTCGCTGAGGCGATCGAAGAACTGCTGGTACTCGGCATCGGAGTAGGCGATGGTGCGCTGCTGGATGTCGGCGGCGACACCACCGCAACCGGTCAGCTCGGCAAAGGTGCCGGCGCCCATGCGGCGCACGGCGTCCATCAGGAACAGCCGGTCTTCGGCAATCGCATAGCCGACCCCGTACCAGAGACTGCGCACGGTATCGCCGTAGACGATGGGCACGCCATAGCTGTCGCGGTAGATCTGCACGCCGGCGATCGGCGAGACCGGCGTCCCGGGCTTGCTTCCCAGGGTCGCGGGCTTGGCATCGAAACTCCAGTAGAGCGCGCGCTGGTCGTCCAGATGCGCGCCGTAGTCCGATGGCGTGCCGGTGACCGTACCCCGCAGCTGGCCGGCACTGGAGACGAAGCCGGACTGGCCCGGGCCAAGCACGGTTTCGGCTTTCAGCACCAGCGTCGCGGGATCAGCAGGCGTCACCGGCCGGTCCCCGGGGGTCGCCAGCGGCGCCGAGGAATTGCCACAGCCGGCAAGGCCTGCGAGCAGGGCAAAGGGCAGCAGGCAGCGCAGGGCTGGCAGGCAGGCAGGGTGCATCGGTGATCTCCTCCGCCGCTCATGAAGGCGGCAGCTATGGTGTTCGCTACTGTAGCGGTGCTTGCGGCTTGGGCCGCATCACGGGGATGATCTTCCTACCCACATTATTTTTCCGGAGTCACCCTTGTCCAAGCCCAGCCCGGTTCTCAAGCTCTGGAACAGCCTCGCCGCCAAGCCTGGCGGCAAGTGGCTGTTCTCGCAGGCGATCAGCCGCAAGGCCCCCTACTTCGGCACCGTGCGGCCGCGCTTCGAGATGGTGGCGCCGGGCCGCGCCGAGCTCACTGCGCAGAAGCGCCGCGCCGTGCATAACCACATCGGCACTTTCCATGCGATCGCGATCTGCAACATGGCGGAGGCAGCGATGGGCATTGCCGCCGAGGTCACCCTGCCCGCCAGCCACCGCTGGCTGCCCAAGAGCATGAGCGTGCGCTATCTCAAAAAAGCAGAGACCAACCTGCGCGCAGTGGCGACCATCGACCCGGCGACGGTCTATGGCAGTGCCGGTTTCGAGTTGCCGGTGAATGTCGATGTGTTCGACACCCGCGGCGAGAAAGTCTTCGATGCCGTCATCACGATCTGGGTGACGGCGAAGAAGCCGTGAGCTTTGGCAACTCACCCCGGAAGCCACCCTGCCAGCGGCCCTGACCATCGAGCACCAGCACGGCATGGCCGTAATAGCCTTCAAGGCGATAGAAACGCGCCTGATCCGCCGCGACCTCGGCGTGCCGTTGCAGCCACTGTCCGGCGCGGACTGCAAGCTCGGGGTGCGAAGCCTGCAGCGCCGCCAGCGTCCAGCCCTGCGCGCGTACCTGCGGTAGTACCGCCGACAGCGGCTGATAGAGAAATTGCAGTTGGTAGGGCTCCAGGCCCGACATGAAGCCGAATGCGGTGACGCCACCGGCCTCGTCGCCCGGCTCGGGCTCCCGGACATTGACGAGATACGGCGCGCCCGCACCCAGCGCATCCCAGCTCTCGGGGGCGATGGTCTGATCCTTGTAGAGCGGTGCGGTCACCGCCTGAAAGATGCCCTGATGGAACGCCACCGCCTGCACCCGCACGCTGTGGATCGACCACAGGCCGGCGCCGTAGGCCGCCAGCTGAAGCAAGGCAATCACGCCCAGATCGAGCGCGATCTGGCGACGCCCCTTGGCCGGATTGAACACCACCAGGGTGAGCAGGGGCCCCAGCACCAGATCGACCAGCAGCAGCAGTTTCAGGCCGACGCCGCCACCGTCGGTGACGAACAGCGGCGCCGGAAACCAGTGCCACCACATCAGCGCGAGGGCGATCCCGACCAGCACCACACTGATCAGGAGATGGGCGGCGAGCGCCTTCAGTTTGGCGACGAACAGAGGGCGGTTGAAAGTCATGGCGGCGATTCCCGGCAGGGCCTGAAACCGCACATTAAGGGTCTCGACGGGCAATTCAAGAGGCGGTGCGCGCCTCGTCCAGCAGCTGCGAGATGCGCAGGTCCTTCTCCGCCCAGAGACCGGCGACGTAGTCCTGTATGCCTTTGCGGAATGCCGGGTCAGCCTCGTAATCACCCTGCCAGAACGCCGGCGGAATTTCCCGCTGCCGCACCTCGACGATCACCTTGCCGACCTTGCCGCAGAGAAACTGCCCGAAAGTTTTCGCCCCCTCCGGGTAGACGATGGTGACGTCCAGCAAGGAGTGCAGCCGTCCGCCCATGGCCGAGAGCGTGAAGGCAAAACCACCGGCCTTGGGCTTCAGCAGATGCCGGTACGGCGAGCCCTGGCGGTCATGCTTGGCCGGCGTGAAACGGGTGCCTTCGAGAAAATTGAAAATCGCCACCGGTACCCCCTCGTAGCGCTCGCAGGTCTTGCGGGTGGTCTCGATGTCCTTGCCGCGCAGGGCCGGGTTCTTGGCGATCTCGGCCGGGGTGGAGCGACGCATGAAGGGAAAGTCCAGCCCCCACCAGGCAAGCCCCAGCACCGGCACCCAGATCAGCTCCTGCTTCAGGAAAAACTTGAAGAACGGCGCCTTGCCGTAGAAGGTCTTCTGCAGGACATGGATGTCGTTCCAGGTCTGGTGGTTGCTGCAGATGAAGTACTGGGCCTTGATGTCCAGATTTTCGACGCCGCGGATGTCGAAACGGGTCGGCAGCACGGCATCGGAGACCAGCTTGTTGCAGCCCACCCAGGTCTGCGCACAGGCATCGGCCAGCCGCGCCAGCGGGCGTTGCAGGATGCGTACCGGCATCAGCCGCTTGATCACCGAAAGGATGATGATGGGGATGAACCAGAACACCGTGTTGAGTGCGAACAGCAGGGCAACCACGATGGCACGCAGGATACCGAACATGGTTAGCTCTTTACTCCCGGTGCCACCCAGCTGGCGCGCACCTTGTTGGCCTGGTCGACCAGCATCACGCGGCGGTACCGGCGGGTGGGCACCAGCACCAGCGAACAGGGGCTGGTAACCGCCTGGGTCACCATGCCGGTGTTGCCAGGCACCAGGAAACTGGCCTTGATGTAGAGCACGTCGTCCTTCACCGCCGCCTGCCTGCTGACCGCCAGCGCATAGCCGCCGGTGTTGCGCTCGCCCATCTCGGCAATGGCATAGACGCCGGCCGGCAGATCGCCATTGGTGGGAGTCAGCCTGATACCGCGCGCCTCTTCCCAGGTCTTGATCTCGGCCGGATCGGTGAACACTTCCAGCGCGGGTTCGCGGCCGATCGAGTTGCAGTGCGGCAGGCGGCTGATCTCGATGGCCTGCACCGCCAGATCGGGACGGGTGAAGACCAGCTCGAAGAAACCCACCGTGCCCTCCACTGCCATGCGCGGCAACTGCGCCACCGTCTCGGCGCCGGTGGTCAGCTGCGCGCAGGCGTTCAGCCCGATCAGGGCGGCGATCATTGCGGTCCTGCCTGTAAACCTCGACATCACGACTCCTTAGTCCAAACCTTGGCTAGCGATGCTCGGCCAGAATCATCGCAGCACCTCGCTCCGCGATCATAGTGGTCGGCGCATTGGTATTGCCGCCGATCAGCGTCGGCATCACCGAGGCGTCCACCACCCTCAAGCCCTGCACGCCACGCACCTTCAGCTGCAGGTCCACCACTGCCGCCTCGTCGACACCCATCTTACAAGTGCCGACCGGGTGGTAGATGGTCTCGGCCTTCTGCCGGATCCATTCGCGCAGCTCGTCGTCGCTCCGCAACTCGGCACCCGGCAGCATTTCTTCGCCGCGATGCGCCTTGAACGCCGGCTGGCTGAGAATCTCGCGCCCCTTCATCACCGCCGTCAGCAGCCGCTGCATCTCGCTCTCGTGCTGCAGATAGCCGGCTTCGATCCGGGGGTGCACCAGCGCATCGGTGCTGGCGAGGGTGATGCGGCCACGGCTTCGGGGCCTCAAGTCGCAGGCCATCAGCGAATAGCCCCAGTGGCGGATGATCGGCCCCAGATCCAGCCCGTGGTTGGCGTACACGAACGGCAGGAAATGCAGCTGGATGTCGGGAATCGGCTCCTGCGGATTGCTCTTGATGAAGCCGCCCGCTTGGGCGAAGTTGCTGGTCATCTCGCCCTGCTTCTTCGTCGCGTACTGCCAAAGGCTTCTGATCGAGCGCGGCAGCCCCAGCGGGTTGAGCGACACCGCATGATGGGTGCGCTCCTTGACCGACACCACGATGTCGAGATGATCCTGCAGGTTCTCGCCGACGCCGGCATTGTCCTGCACCAGCGGTATGCCGATCTCCTGCAAGTGCCTGGCAGGGCCAACGCCACTGAGTAGCAGCAACTGCGGCGAGCCGATTGCGCCGGCGGCCAGAATCACTTCGCGGCGCGCGGTAATCTCGCCCGGCGCGCTGTTGAGCGACACGCCCACTGCCCGCCGGCCCTCGAAGCGCAGGCCCACCACATGCGCGTCGGTGAGGATGGTGAGGTTATCGCGCGCCCTGGCTGGTTCAAGGTACGCCTTGGCATTGCTGCAGCGCTGCCCGCCTTTCTGCATCACGTGGTAGTAGCCGACACCCTCCTGCTGCACCCCGTTGAAATCGGGGTTGAAGGTGTGGCCGGCTTCCTGGGCTGCCGTGACGAACGCCTTCATCAGCGGATTGAGGTAGCGGTGCGCAGCGACATTCAGCGGCCCGCCGACACCGTGGTAGGCGTCCGGCGCACCGTTGGCCGGCTCGAAGTTCTCCATCTGACGGAACACCGGCAGCACATCCTGGTAGCCCCAGCCGGCGCAACCCAGTTCGGCCCAGTGGTCGTAGTCCCAGGCATGGCCGCGGACATAGCACATGGCATTGATCGAACTGCTGCCGCCCAGAGTGCGGCCACGCGGCCAGAACATGGCGCGATTGCCCATCTGCGGCTCGGGTGCGGTCCAGTACTTCCAGTTGTAGGTATCGCTGCGGATCACCGGGATGATGCCTGCCGGCATGTGGATGAACGGGCTCTTGTCCGGCGGGCCGGCCTCGATCAGCACCACCGTATGTCGGCCATCGGCACTCAGGCGGTTGGCCAGAACGCAGCCTGCCGAGCCGCCGCCTACGATCACGAAATCCGCTTCCATCGGGTCTCCTCCGCTCGAGCGCATTGTTTGTCTACCGCTTGTGATCCGAGCTTATCCGGCCGGGCGGCGTGGTGCTAAGGTTTCGCACATGAATCTACCCGTCGCCCCGCCACCCCGCCTGACCCTGCGCTACCTGCTCGATGCGCTGAAGTCCGACGGCCTGCTGACCCAGGAGCAGATCGCCAGCCTGCTGATGCGGGTGCGCGAGAACACCACGGTGCATCCGCTGGTGGCGGTGGCGGACATGGACTTCCCCCACGCCCGCGAACCCAACCGCAAGCTGACGCTGGAAGCTCTCACCACCTGGCTTGCCGCCCGCAGCGGCATGCAGTACCTGCGCATCGACCCGCTCAGCATCGAAGTCGGCAAGGTCACCGCGCTGATCCCCTACGCCTATGCCGCCCGGCTGAAGATTCTGCCGGTGAAAGTGACGCTGGCCGAGGCGGTCATCGCCGTCTCCGATCCCTATGCGCTGGAGTGGGAGAAAGAGCTGAGTCCGCGCATCAAGCAGCAGCTCAAGCTGGTGCTTGCCAACCCCAAGGACATCGAGCGTTATTCGGTGGAGTTCTACGCGCTGGCCCGTTCGGTGAAAGCCAGTCAGAACAGCCAGGGCCGTGCACCCAGCGCGCTGCAGAACTTCGAACAGCTGACCCAGCTTGGCAAGTCCGGCACGCTGACTGCGGACGACTCCCACGTCATCGGCATCGTCGACTGGCTGCTGCAATTCGCCTTCGACCAGCGCGCCAGCGACATCCATCTGGAACCGCGCCGTGAACAGGGCACGGTGCGTTTCCGCATCGACGGCACGCTGCACGAGGTCTACCAGTTACCGGTATCGCTGATCGCCCCCGTCACCAGCCGGCTGAAAATGCTGGCGCGTATGGACCTCGCCGAAAAACGCAAGCCGCAGGATGGCCGGGTGAAGACCCGCAGTCCGGAAGGCCGCGAAGTGGAACTGCGGGTGTCCAGCCTGCCCACCGCCTTCGGCGAGAAACTGGTGCTGCGCATCTTCGACCCGGATGTGCTGGTGAAGGACTTTGCCGCCCTCGGCTTCAACCCCGAGGACGAGGCCCGCTGGCGTGAGCTGATCAGCCAGCCGCACGGCATCATCCTGGTCACCGGACCAACCGGCAGCGGCAAGACCACCACCCTGTATTCCACCTTGAAGCTACTCGCCACCAGCGAGGTCAACGTCTGCACCATCGAAGACCCGATCGAACTGGTGGAACCGGCGTTCAACCAGATGCAGGTGCAGACCAACATCAACCTGGGCTTCGCCGATGGCGTGCGCGCCCTGTTGCGGCAGGATCCCGACATCATCATGGTCGGCGAGATCCGCGATCTGGAAACCGCCGAGAATGCCGTGCAGGCGGCGCTGACCGGCCACCTGGTGCTGTCGACCCTGCACACCAACGACGCACCCAGCGCGATCATCCGGCTGCTGGATCTGGGCGTGCCTTCCTACCTGATCAAGGCCAGCGTGCTGGGCGTCATGGCGCAGCGCCTGGTGCGGCAGCTGTGCCCGCACTGCAAGCGCCCCGCCACGGTCGACCCCGAACTCTGGACGCGTCTCACCTCAGGGCAGTTGCCGCAGCCGGAAGCCGGCCAGGTGTACGAGCCGGTGGGCTGCCTGGAGTGCCGCGAGACCGGCTATCTGGGGCGGGTCGGGGCTTACGAGATCCTCGCCGTCGACGAGGCCCTGCGCGCCGCGATGGACGGCGAATCGGATCGCGTGCAGTTGCACAAGATCGGCCGGGCCGGCGGGATGACGCCGCTGCGGCTGGCAGCGGCGCGCTCGGCCTTGCAGGGCAAGACCTCACTGGCGGACGTGGCGGCGCTGACGCCAGACCTAGAACACTGACGACTACTTGCGCTTGACCGGCTTCGGCTGGGCGCGCTGGCGCACCGATTCGTAGAGACACACGGCAGCCGCAACCGAGACATTGAGCGATTCGATCTTGCCTGCCATCGGGATCTTGATCAGCTTGTCGCAGGTTTCGCGGGTGAGCCTGCGCATGCCCTCGCCTTCGCCGCCCATGACGATCACCGTCGGCCCGGTGAGGTCGCTCTGGTAGAGCGACTGCTCGGCCTCGCCGTCGAGGCCGGTGATCCAGTAGCCCAGTTCCTTCAAACGCTCCAGCGAGCGGACCAGATTGGTGACCGCGATCACCGGCACCCGCTCGGCGGCACCGGCGGCGGCCTTGCGCGCCACCGGGGTCAGCCCGACGGCGCGATCCTTGGGAATCAGCACCGCAGTCACTCCTGCGGCTTCCGCGGTGCGCAGGCAGGCGCCGAGATTGTGCGGGTCCTGCACGCCGTCGAGCGCCAGCACCAGACGGTCCGGCGTGGCCGGCAGTTCGAGCGCTTCCTCGCCCTGGTAGCCGGCCGCTTCCACCGCCGCGATCACGCCCTGATGCCGCAGGCCGGGCGCGTAGAGATCGAGCTGGTCCTTGGAGACGGTGCGGACGGTGACGTTGCGACGCTGGGCGAGCAGCAGCAGGGCGGCGATGCGGGCATCCTTGCGGCCGCCGAGGACCAGCACCTCGCGCGGTTTCTTCTCGGCGTCGTCGAGTGCGGCTTCCACGGCGTGAAAGCCGCCGATATAGGTTTCGGACATGGGGTGCTTTTCCAAACAAGAAAGCGGGATTGGCCGTTAGGCCAACCCCGCTGGATACGGTAACGAGAGCTTATACGCAGCAAGCCCCTCCGTCAGCTTTAGCCGCCCAGATATCCGGGCGGGGTGTAAGCGGCCTGCTCGTTGCCCTGCACGATGGCCTTGAGCACGATGTCGACCCGGCGGTTGCGCGGCTCGTCGACATTGTCGGCGGTGCGCACCAGCAGCTCGCGCTCGCCACGACCTTCCTGACGAATGCGCTGGGAAGGCACGCCACGACTGGCCAAGTAGCTGGCAACGCTGGCGGCGCGGCGCTCGCTGAGCGACTGGTTGAGGCTGTCGCTGCCGACGCTGTCGGTGTGGCCGACGACGTGGATGACGGTGGAGTTGTAGTCGGTGATGGTGCTGGCGAGCTTGTCGAGTGCGGCCATCGCCTGCGGCTTGAGCACGGCCGAACCGAGGTCGTAGGTGACATCGGCAGCCACTGCGACGTTGAGTGAACCATCGGCCATGGTGCTGACCGTCAGCTGACGGTTGGCTTCCTCGGCTGCCAGCTTGCGCTTGAGTTCGGCGCGCTGGCGATCCATGTAGTTGCCGACCGCACCACCGGCGAGCGCGCCGATCAGGGCACCGACGATGGGGGCGCCGTCGGCACCGCTCACCTGCTTGCCTATGATCGCGCCGGCAACCGCACCGCCGCCCGCACCGATCTTGCCGCTGCGGTTGGGGTCGTCGGTGACACAGCCGCTGATGGTGGCAACAACCATTGCAGCAATCAGAGTTTTCTTGAGCAACATGGGGTTATCTCCGCTTCTTGTTTGATTTGCCGGGACGCTGCGAGGATGCCTCGAAACGTGGCGGCTTGCCCTTGCCCGGTGGTGACTGCCGACCGGCCTTGGGTTGTTGAGAGTCTTTGCGGCCGGGCTGAACCTGCTCTGAACTGCGGGTTCCGCCGCCTTTTCCACCTCCCGGCTCGGCCGGTACCAGGTCGATCTTGCGCTCTTCCAGGTTGACTCTGGCGACCTGCACCCTGATCGGCTGGCCGAGCGCAAAGGCCCGGCCATTGCGCTTGCCCACCAGTCTCTGCGTGGCCTTGTCGAACACGAAGCTGTCTTCGCCCAGGCTGCTGACATGCACCAGGCCATCGATATAAAGGCCGGTGAGATCCACGAACAGGCCGAAGCTGGTGACACTGCTGACCACACCATCGAACACGTCGCCAACGCGGTGGCTCATGAACTCGCACTTGAGCCAGCTCGACACATCCCGGGTCGCCTCATCGGCGCGCCGCTCGGTGCCCGAGCAATGCAGACCGAGCGCTTCCATGGTCTCCAGGCTGTAGTCGAAATCCTTTAGCTTGCCGCGCTTCAGCACGTGTTTTATCGCCCGGTGCAGCAAGAGGTCGGGATAGCGGCGGATCGGCGAGGTGAAGTGAGCGTAGTGGCCGAGCGCCAGGCCGAAGTGGCCGAGGGCTTCCGGTGCATAGCGCGCCTGCGACATGGTGCGCAGCACCATCATGTGGATCAGGCCGGTGTCCGGCCGGCCCTTGGCCTGCTCGGTGACTTTCGCAAAGTCGCCGGCGGCAGGCTTTTCACCGCCGCCCAGGCTCAAGCCACGACCAGCCAGGAACTCGCGCAGCATGGTCACGCGGATCGGGTCGGGTTGCTCGTGCACGCGGTGCAGGGTCGGCGTTTCCTTGCCGGCGACGAACAGGGCCGCCTGCACGTTAGCGGCAATCATGCATTCCTCGATCATGCGGTGTGCCTTGTTGCGCACCACCGGCACGATGCTTTCGATCTTCGAATCCTCGGAGAACACGAACTTGGTCTCCTGGCCCTCGAAGTCGATGGCACCGCGTTTGACGCGGGCGCGGAACAGCGCCTCGAACACTTCTTCCAGCGCCTTCAGGTGCGGCAGCAGCGTCTTGTTCGCCGCCGCCTGCTCGCCCCGCGTCGGCGACACGGTGCCGCGAAGCGTGGGTGCGGGAGCCGACGCATGGACGCGCTGCGCTTGCTCGCTGCTACGCGGCGAGGTGCTTCGCGCGTCCGGATTCGCCAGCATGTCGGCGACATCGTCGTAGATCAGCCGCGCGTGGCTGTTCATCACGCCCTCGTAGAACTTGGCCGCGGTGATCTCGCCGTCCTTGCTGATACGCATCTCGCAGACCATACAGAGGCGGTCGACATGCGGGTTCAGCGAGCACAGGCCGTTGCTGAGCTTCTCCGGCAGCATCGGGATCACCCGGCGCGGAAAGTACACCGAGGTGCCACGCTTCTGCGCTTCCTCGTCCAGCGCGCTGCCCACCTTCACGTAGGAGGACACGTCGGCGATGGCAACCACCAGCTTGTAGCCGCCGCGGATCCTCTCCTTGCTGGCATACACGGCGTCGTCGAAGTCGCGGGCATCGGCACCATCAATGGTGACCAGCGGCAGCTTGCGGATGTCGACGCGGCCCTTGCTGCTGGCATCGGCCTCGCTGACGGTGGGCGCGATGGCCTTGGCCTCCGCCTCCACCTCCGCCGGCCATTCGTACGGCAGGTCGTGGCGGCGCAGGGCGATCTCGATCTCCAGCCCCGGCGCCAGATGTTCGCCGATCACCTCGGTGACCCGGCCGATCATGGTGCCGCGGCCACCGGGCACGGTGATGATCTCGGCGCGTACCACCTGCCCCACCTTGGCGCCGGCGAGGTCGCCGGTCTGGATCTGCAACTCGAAAGGCTGGGCTTTCTGGTTGTCGGGGGTGAGCCACCAGCGTCCACCCTCCTGGCGCAGGCGACCGACCGCAAAGCGCGGCGCGGTGCTGACCATCGCGATGAACTCGCCCGCCAGCCGGCCGCTGTGGTCGACCTCGACGATGCGCACGCGGGCACGGTCACCGGTCATCAGGCCGCGCATCTCGCGGGCGGGCAGGAACACATCCTCACCACCATCGAGCTTTGGCTCAGGCACCACGAAGCCGAAGCCATCGCGGTGGGCGCTGACCTTGCCGGTCAGCTCGAGGCCGACACGGGCGGCGGATTTGGTCTTGCCGGCAGCGACCGCTGCCGCGACGGGCGCGGTGGCGAGCTTTGGCAGGAAGGTCTGCTGCTCTTTCACCGGAACCGGCAGGAGCACCGGGACCGGCGCCCTGGTCTTGGCTGCGCGACTGGCTTCAACCACCCTGGGGGCTACTGCCGCCACTGCCATTGCCGGCTTGGGGGGCTCCGCCGGCTTCGTCACAGGTTTCTGCGCCGGTCGGCTTGCCGCAGGCGGCGATAGCGCCTTGATCGGCGTGGGCACCTGCGGCAGGCCCGCAGCGCCGGAGGCTGCCGGTACCAGGCGGCCACGGCGATCAAGCACGGTCTGCCCGCCCCGCACCAGTTCCAGCAGGCGTTTTTCCAGCGCATTCTGGTCCGGCAGTTTCTTCAGGTCGAAGAAACCGATCAGGTCATCCAGCGAGGAGGGCTGCGCCTTGAGGCGGGCCAGGATAGCGTCCCCAGTCGGCACCTGATGGCTGCGCGGCAGTGCTGGCTGCGATCTGGCAGCAGATGTCGTCTGCACAAGCCCAGGCACGAAGTCCTGTTTCCAGGGCTCCTGCTCATCGTTCTCGTTGCGGCGACTGCGGTCGTAGGGGTTCTTTCTTTTTTTCATTGACAAGCCTGGAGAGCGACACGATACTGCGCGCCGCTCGATTGTGAGGCCAAAAGGTTTCGCTAATCGGGATTTAGAAAAGCCGTGGTGGCGGAATTGGTAGACGCACTAGTTTCAGGTACTAGCGGGGCGACCCGTGGAGGTTCGAGTCCTCTCCTCGGCACCAGACACAAAACAACCCGGCGAAAGCCGGGTTTTTTGTGTCTGGCGCCAAGCGGCGTGAGGTTTTGGTCGCCCCATGATTTCGCGTTGCGAAATCATCGCCCCCTCGCCGGGGGCAAAACGGAGCTGTGCCCAAGTGCCTTGAATGGCACTTGGGCCCGTTTTGCGGGTGGACATGGATGTCCACCCAGCAGGTAGATCAAGAGGCTTAAGTTTCGCCACGGACGGCAAGAGCAAGTTCAGCAAGCCAGTCTCAATCAAACGGATGGTGCAGCACGATGGTGTGCTCGCGGTCGGGGCCGGTGGAGACGATGGCGATCTCGACACCGGTCACTTCTTTCATGCGGTCGAGATAGCGACGCGCATTCACCGGCAGGTCTTCGTACTTGCTGATGCCGAAGGTCGAGCTCTGCCAACCCGGCAGGTCCTCGAACACCGGCTCCACCTTCTCGAAGCCTTCGGCACCGATGGGTGGATTCTCGATCAGCTCGCCGTCGAGCTTGTAGTGGGTGCAGATGCGGATGGTCTCCAGCTCGTCGAGCACGTCCAGCTTGGTGACCACCAGGCCCGAGACCGAGTTGTTGAAGATGCTGCGGCGGGCGGCCACGGCATCGAACCAGCCGCAGCGGCGCGGGCGGCGGGTGACGGTGCCGAACTCGTCACCGACCTTGCGGATGTGCGCACCGATTGAGCCCTCGCTGTCGTCGAGTTCGGTCGGAAACGGCCCGGAGCCGACGCGGGTGGCGTAGGCCTTGACGATGCCCAGCACGTAATCGAGTTCGCGCGGACCGACGCCGGTACCGGTGGCTGCCCCGCCGGCAGTGGTGTTGCTGCTGGTGACATATGGATAGGTGCCGTGATCGATGTCGAGCAGCGCACCCTGGGCGCCTTCGAACAACACGTTATCGCCACGCTTGAGATGCTGGCGCAGATGCTCGGTGACGTCGCAGACCATCGGGCGGATGACTTCGGCATAGGCGATGAGGTCATCCAGCGTGGCCTGGAAATCTTCCGGCGCTTCCTTGTAATAGTTGACCAGCACGAAGTTGTGGTACGCCATCAGCTCGCCGAGCTTGGCGGCCAGCAGGTCGCGCTGATAGAGATCGCCGACGCGCACCGCGCGGCGGGCCACCTTGTCTTCGTAAGCCGGGCCGATGCCCTTGCCGGTAGTGCCGATCTTGGCTTCGCCGCGCGCTTTCTCGCGCGCCTGATCCAGCCGCGCGTGAATGGGCAGCACCAGAGGTGCGGCCTCGCTGATCTTCAGGCGCGAACGCACCTCCATGCCGGTGGCTTCCACCGTCTCCAGCTCGCTCTTGATGCCCAGCCGACGGTTGCCGCAGATGTGTGCCAGCGACAGCACCACGCCGTTGCCGATGTAGCAGGGCGCGCCTTCGCGCATCACGCCGCTGGGGATCAGATTGAGCGCGGTCTTCTTGCCCTTGATGACCAGCGTGTGGCCGGCATTGTGACCGCCCTGGAAGCGCACCACCGCCTGCGCACGGTCGGTGAGCAGGTCAACCACCTTGCCCTTGCCCTCGTCACCCCATTGCGCGCCAATCACGACTACGGTCTTGCCCATTTTTTTCCCTCGCTAAACGACTGGCTCTACGCCAAGCCGCAACAATTCATTCACATCTGCCGAAAACCCCGTGGCGGGACGGCTCAAACCGAACTCGCCGCCGACGCCGTCGTAGCGACCGCCGCGCGCCAGCTCACGACCGTGGCCGGGCACGAAGGCGGCGAACACCAGCCCGGTGTGGTAGCGCGCGCCTCGCAGCTCGGCGAGGTCGAGGTGGATCGGCAGTTCCGGCTGACTCTTCTGCAGCATGGCGATGACCTGCTCCAGCGACACCACCGCTCCGGCAACGCCGTCGCCGAACGACGAGAGCCTGTCCCGCGCGCTTTGCAGCACGCTGACGTCGCCGTGCAGCGTCATCAAGGTTGCGAGTGCGGCTTGCGCCTGTGCACTCAGACCGCGTGCGGCGACGAAGCCAGCCAGCTCCGGCAAGGACTTGCGCTGCAAGAGATCAAAGAGATCCGCCTCGTCATCGACAGCCAGATCGATACCGGCAGTGACCGCGCGATAGACACCCACATGTCCGAGATCGAGGTGCACCTCAGCCACCGCCGCCAGCCGCAGCGTGTCGAGCATCAGATTCAGCACTTCAAGGTCAGCGGCCAGGGTCGGCTCGCCGAACAGTTCGCAGCCGACCTGGCGCGGCGAACGCGGCCCGCCGAGCGCATCCGGCCTTGTTCTCAGCACGGTGCCGAGATAGCAGAGGCGCACCACGGCCTGATCCGCAAAGTGCCTGGCGGCAATACGTGCGGCCTGTGGCGTCATGTCGCTGCGCAGACCCAGCAGACGCCCACTCGCCGGGTCGGTGAGCTTGAAAGTGACGCTGTCCAGGTCGGCCCCCACACCGGTCAGCAGCGAGTCGAGGTGCTCCAGAAAGGGCGGCAGGATCAGCTCATAGCGGGCGGCGCGATAGTGGTCGAGCAGCGTGCGGCGCAGCGCCTCGGCACGCCAGGCGGCTTTGGGCAGGGATTCCTCCATGCCATCCGGCAGCATCCACAGCCTGGTCACGGGGCAGCGCCACCATTGAAGGCCCGGAAGAACTCGCCTTTCGGCTCGATCACCAGCACATCGTTGGGGCCGCCGATGGAATCACGGTAGGCACCCATCGAGCGATAGAACTTGTAGAACTCGGCGTCAGCACCATAGGCCTTGGCATAAATCTCGGCCGCCTTTGCATCGCCCTCGCCGCGCAGTTTTTCGGCATCGCGATAGGCGTCGGCGACAGTCACCTGGGCGTCGCGGTCAGCGTTGGCGCGGATCTTTTCGCCCTCTTCGGCGCCCCGCGCACGCAGCTCGCTGGCTACCCGGGTGCGCTCGGCGCGCATGCGGTCGTAGACCGAATCGCTGACCTCGCGCGGCAGGTTGATGGACTTGATGCGCACGTCGATGATCTCGATGCCCAGCTCCTTCACCTTCTGCTTCGCCTCGGCTTCCAGTGCCTCCATCATGGTGATGCGGTCGGTATTGATCGCCTGCTGGATGGTGCGCGAACCAAACTGGCTGCGCAGGCCGGAGTTGAGGATGCCGGACAGGCGATCCGCCGCCACGATCTCCTGCCCGCCGGTGGCGCGGTAGTACTGGGTGGGGTCGGCGATGCGCCACTTCACGTAGCTATCGACCTCGACGTTCTTCTTCTCGGCGGTCAGGAAGTTTTCGGTCGGGTTTTCCATCTCCTGGATGCGCGCATCGAAGCGCGTCACCGACTGCATGAACGGCATCTTGAAGTGCAGGCCGGGCGTGAAGTCGGCGCGTTTCAGCTCACCGAGCTGGAACAGCACGGCTTTTTCCCGTTGATCGACGATGAAGGCGGTGTTGGCAATCGCGAGCAGAACAAATGCGACGATGAGAAAAAACGGCATGGTGCGGTCTTGCATGGCTGTTCCTTAGCGGCTGCGCGAGCGGCTGGGGTCGCTGCCGCTGGCGCGCGGGCTGCTGCTGCTGGGGACATCGGCGACTTCTGGCGCCACGGTCTTCGGCATGTTTTTCAGCAGTTGGTCGAGCGGCAGATAGATCATCGGCGAGCCCTTGTCGATATCCACCACCACCTTGCTGCTGCGGCGGTAGACCTCGCTCATGGTGTCCAGATAGAGACGCTGGCGGGTGACTGCCGGCGCTTTCTTGTACTCGGTGACCAGCGAGGTGAAGCGCGCCGCATCACCCTCGGCCTTGGCGACGATCTGGTCCTTGTAGGCGGCGGCTTCGGCGAGGTCGCGGGCGGCGGCACCGCGCGCTTTCGGCAGCCGGTCGTTGGCGTAGGCCTGGGCTTCGTTCTTCTGGCGCTCGAGGTCTTCGCGCGCCTTGATGACATCGGCGAAAGCGGCCTGCACAGCTTCCGGCGGCTGCACCTGCTTCAGGTTCACTTCGGTGACGATCAGGCCCGACTTGTATTCGTCGAGACGCTCCTGCAAGGAGATTTTGGCGCGATCAGCTACTGCCTGACGGCCTTCGTTGAGCACGAAGTCCATCAGGCTGGAACCCACCACCTCGCGCACCACCGCCTTGGTGGCCTGGCGCAAGGTGAGGTCGGGATCGTCGACATTCACCAGATACTCGTAGGCGGAACTGACCCGGTACTGCACCGCCAGTTCGACGTCGATGATGTTCTCGTCCTGGGTCAGCATCACGGCGCGATCGGTGACACTGCGCACGCCGGTGAGGTTGACCTTCTCGACTTTCTCGACCGGCCAGGGCAGATGCCAGCGCAAGCCGGGCTCGGTGGTCGCGGTGTACGCGCCGAACCGGAACACCACGCCGCGCTCCTGCTCGTCGATGGTGTAGAAACCGGCCGCCACCCAGAGCAGGGCCAGCACCGCGAAAGCGATCACCGCAGCGCCGCCCGGCAGCCTGGGCATCTGCGGACCAGCGCCAGTCGGGCCTTTCCTGCCGCCCTTGCCGGACAGCCGCGCCTTGAAGCGTCTGATGATCTCGTCGAGATCAGGCGGGCCCTGATTGTTGCCGCCGCCCTTGTTGCCGCCGTTCTGGTTCCAAGGGTCGCGGTTGTTCGACCCAGGCTCGTTCCAAGCCATCAGCTGCTCCAAAAAATCTTGTGTGATTGAGGTGAGGACGCCAACGCAGCATTCAAGCGAGGGATTTCTTCGTGCGTTTCGAGGGCTTGCCTGCGGAGGCGAGCCGTTCCCATGATTCTAGCGCAGGCCCTGGCTGCGCCATCGGCACACCTGCCTCGCGACAGACGCGTTCGTAGCGTGCCATCGGCAGGCGCAATCGCAGATGCGAGACCCCCTGATTGTCGACCCGCTCCTGCTGCACCGCGTTGGCCGCAAACAGCAGCCCGCGCAGCTTGCCCTGCTGTGGCGTCACGGCAATCTCGGCCTCGAACAGGTCGGTGAAAATCAGTTCGGACAGCACCAGGCGCAAGGCGTCAATGCCATCGCCGGTCTGGGCAGACAGAAACACCCGGCGCGGGATGCCATCGGGATCGCGCTCGACCCGCGGTTTTTCGCCGAGCAGCAGATCGATCTTGTTAAAGACATACAGCACCGGCAGCGCGTCTGCCTCGATCTCCTTGAGCACCGCCTGCACCTGTTCGATGCGGGTCTCGTGTTCAGGGTCTGCGACATCGACAACATGCACCAGCAGATCAGCCTCGCGAGCTTCTTCCAGCGTGGCGCGGAAAGCGGCAACCAGGTCATGCGGCAGGTCACGGATGAAACCCACCGTGTCGGCCAGCAGTATCTCCTGATCCGCTGGCAGCTCCAGCTTGCGGATAGTGGTGTCCAGCGTCGCGAACAGCTGATCCGCAGCGTAGGCGGCCGCACCGGTCATGGCGTTGAACAGCGTCGACTTGCCCGCGTTGGTGTAGCCGACAATGGAGACCAGCGGTGTCTCGTTGCGCTTGCGGGCGTTGCGCGACAGCGCGCGATGGCGGCGCACGTCCTCGAGCAGACGCTTCAGGTGCGCCATGCGTTCCTTGACCAGACGGCGGTCGAGTTCAAGCTGGGTTTCACCAGGGCCAGCCAGGCCGATGCCGCCGCCGGCCTGACGCTCCAGATGGGTCCAGCCACGCACCAGCCGGGTGGACAGGTGTTTCAGCTGTGCCAGCTCGACCTGCAACTTGCCCTCGTGCGTGCGGGCGCGCTTGGCGAAGATGTCTAGGATCAGGCCGGCACGCGACAGTACCCGGCACTGCAGCAGCTTTTCGAGATTGCGTTCCTGGCTGGGTGAGAGGTCGTGGTTGAAGATCGCCACTTCCGCCTTGCCCGCGGCACAGGCCGCAGCCGCTTCAGCTGCCTTGCCGGAGCCAATGTACAGCCCGGCATCGGGTCTGCTCCGCGAGCCGCCCAGCACGGCCACCACCTCGGCGCCAGCCGACCGTGCCAAGTCCAGAAACTCGACGCGGTCGGACGCGAAGTCGCCCGTGTGAAAGTCCAGGTGGACGAGCACGGCTTTTTGCCCGCCGCGCGGGCGCTCGATGAACTTCAGTGGAGCAGCCTCGGACTTTAGGCGGCGGCTACTGCCGCAACCGGCTCGCCACCGTCTTCCTCGGACAGCCGCACTGCGCGCGCTGGCACGATGGTGGAAATGGCGTGCTTGTAGACCATCTGGCTGACGGTATTACGCAGCAACACGACGAACTGGTCGAAAGATTCGACATGGCCTTGCAGCTTGATGCCATTGACGAGATAGATAGAGACCGGAATACGCTCTTTGCGCAGGGCATTGAGAAAGGGCTCTTGCAGGGTTTGGCCTTTGGACATGGCGTTG
>JBKJJE010000133.1:0-4216 GCA_046598075.1 Stagnimonas sp. | reverse complement strand
AGCAGGTGCCAGCCACTACGCCGCTGTCGGATGCGCTCAGCAAGGACCTGAAGAAACGCGGCTTCACCTTTGTCGGCAGCACCATTGTCTATGCCTACTTGCAGGCGGTGGGCGTGGTGAACGATCACCTGCTGCGCTGTGCCTGGCACCCCGATTACCCGGGCTGAGCATCTGCGTCGGCCAGCGGCAGCACCAGCGAAAACAGCGCGCCGCCGCCATCGCGGTCCTCGTACCAGAGGTGGCCGCCCATGCGCTCGGCTTCCTCCTTGGAGATCGCCAGGCCCAGGCCGCTGGAATGCGCAGCCTGCTTGCCCGGTAGCCGCACATAGCGCTTGAACAGGTTTTCGTGCTGGTCAGCCGGCACGCCCGGTCCGCGGTCGCCGATGGTGATGCGCAACATGCCCGAGCGGCCGACAGCTGCCTCGATTTCGACGGTGCCTGCATTGCCACCGTACTTGATGGCATTGGAGACCAGGTTGTCGATGATGTGGCGCAGCGAGCGGGCGTTGGCGAGTACTTCCGGGTCATCGTGCATCGCCAGGTGCAGCGAAATGCCCTGCGCCTCGGCCACTGGTCGCAGGGCGGCGAGTGCGTCCTGCAGGATCGGCTTGATCGCCATCGCGCTGACATCCACCGTGCGCAGGGTTTCACTCTGTGCCCAGCGGCCGAGATAGTCGTCGATGAAGGAGAGACAGCGGTTGGCGCTGTCGCCGATGGCCTGCAGGGCAGCGGCCTGGGGTGGCGGCAGACTGACCCTGGCCAGTGTTTCGGTAGCCATCAAGATGCCGGCCAGCGGATTCTTGAGATCGTGGGCGACCACCTGGGTCAGCTCCGCACGCTCCTGCGCCAGCTGGGCCAGGCGGTCCCGGGTGCTCTTGAGATCGAGGTGGGTCTTCACCCGCGCCAGCAGTTCTTCGGCAACGAAAGGCTTGGTGACGTAGTCCACGGCACCGCACTCGAAGGCTTTCACCAGCACATCGCGCTCGTGCGCGGCGGTGAGAAAGATCACCGGCACATCGCAGGTGCGCGGCTGCTTGCGCAGCTCGATGCAAACCTCGAAACCGTCCATGCCCGCCATGCGCATGTCCAGCAGTATCAGATTGGGGGTGCGCTGTTCGCAGCGTTGCAGCGCCTGCACGCCGGAAAGCGCCGGCATCACGTCGTAGCCGGCGTTGACCAGCAGGGCACCCACGGCCTGGATGTTGGGCGGCTGGTCGTCGACGACCAGGATCAGCAGTTTTGCGACGGCTACTTCGACAGCGTCAGCGAGTTGTTTGGCGGTGTGGGTCATGGCGGCCTCCCCGAATGATGGTTATCGCCGCGCGAGCAGCTGATCGCAAAGCTCTTGCAGGCGCTTGATGTGGGCTTCGAGGTTGACGATGTCGAACACCGCAGCGGTATTGCTGATCTGGTCGGCCTTGGCGACGAGGCTGGAAAAGGCCAGGTCTGCACCGAGTGTCCGCATGTGGTTGACCAACGCCGCCACGTCGTCGCTGGAGAGGGTGCGCGCGGCGCGGGTGATGAATTCGCACAGCGTTGGCAACTCTTCGCGCCAGCGGGCGAGGGTGGCAGCGTCCATGTCGTCGTCGCCGGGTATCAACACCGCTTCGGGCAAGGCGACGCCGTCGGCGCGGAAGAACCGGGCCAGCTCTGCTTCCAGAGTCTCGCGGGTGATGGGCTTGCGCAGATAGCCGTCGAACTTAAGCCTCAGCCGCCCTTCTTCACTCAGCATGCTGGAAGCGGTGGCGGCAATCACCCGTACCCCGTCGAGGTCCGGGTTGGCACGGATACGGCGCAGCGCCTCTACGCCATCGATGTCGGGCATGCGGATATCCATCAGCACCACATCGGGAACTTCGCGTACGGTCATTGCCACGCCGCTGACGCCGCCATCGGCCATGAACACCTGGTGCTCGCTGTCGATGAACAGCCCTTCGATCAGGCGGCGGTTCAACTCGACATCGTCCACCACCACGATCTTTAGCGGCCGCAGCTCGGTCCCGGGTTCGTGGGGGGCTGCGCTGGCGAAGCCGCTGCCTGCCGAGCTATCGATGTGCACCTGCGGCAGCCGCACGGTGAAGGTCGAACCCTTGCCCACTTTCGAGCTGACCTCGATGCTGCCGTGCATCAACTCGACGATGCGCTTGACGATGGACAGGCCCAGCCCGGCGCCGGGGGCCGAGACATCGCCGTGGTGCAGCTGAATAAAGGGTTCGAAGATTTTCACCAGCTTGTTGTCGGGGATGCCGACCCCGGTGTCGGTGACGGCAATCACCAGCGTCACGTACTGCGTGTTTTGCGGTTCGACGCTGACCCGGGTGATGACGCTGCCCGCGTGGGTGTATTTCAGGCCATTGCCGATCAGGTTGATGATCACCTGTCTGAGTCGTAGCGCATCGACGGTGGCGCGCTGCGGCAGGTTGTCGGGCAGGCTCATTTCCAGCCGCAGGCCCTTCTCGGCACCCATGTGCGAGAACAGCGTCTCGCAGCTGCGGAAGATCTCGCGCAGGTCGCTGGGCTCCGGGTGCAGTTCCAGCTTGCCGGCCTCGATCTTGCTCATGTCGAGGATGTCGTTGATCAGGCCCAGCAGCACCTGGCCGCTCTGGGTGATGGCCTGCACGTAGAATTTCTCGCGCTCGCCCTTGACGATTTCCTTCAGTAGCTGGGCAAAGCCGAAGATCGCGTTCATCGGCGTGCGGATCTCGTGGCTCATGTTGGCCAGGAAGGTGCTCTTCTCGCGATTGGCGAGATTGGCCTCCTCGGAACGGATGCGCTCGATCAGCAGCACCTTCTGTGCCCTTGCCTGCGCGCGCAGCAGAAACAGGCTGGCGAGGCTGACCAGGGCTGCCACCAGAATCAGCGACAGCAGGATGCCGTCGCGGGTTTCCGAGAGGTCAACGACGGCTTTCATGCGGCCGTAGGCGCCCCGGCTGATGGTGATGCGCAGGGCCTGCAGGTCGACCCGCAGATCATCCATCAGGGCCTTGCCGACATCGGTGCGAATGAACTCGAGGGCAGCCTCACGGCTCTGGGTGCGCTCCAGCTCCAGGTTGCGCTCCATCACCACCAGCTTGTTGCCCAGGCTCTGCTCGATGCGCCTGAACAGCATCTGGGTTTCCTCGGTGTAGAGGTGGGTGGCAATGTTGGCCATGATCGGCTTGATCTGCCCCACCCCTTTCTCGTAGGGCTCCAGGTAGCTGGTCTTGCCGGTGATGAAATAACCGCGCTGGGAGGTTTCCAGCTCGTTGACCAGCTGACCGACCATGTTGACGTCCGCCAGCAGGCGGTTGTCCAGCGCCAGCCGCTCCTGCTGGGCGGCGACCTTCTGGTTCAGCACGAAGATGATGGTGCCGATGCCGATCATCAGCACCACCACCACCATCGAGAAAAACTGCATGTAACGCCAGAAATTGGCGGTGGAGTTCTGGTCGGAAACCAGCTGGTTCCGTTCCGCCTGCAGGTGGTCTGTTCGGTCAGTCATCCTGGACGGGAATAGAGGGCGATTTCGCCGCGGATGGGGACTCTAACAGCCCTCGCCTGAATGCGCGGCGCGATAGCGTACCGTTCAGGAAACCCGCCAGCGCATGCCGTCCCTGGCGTCTTCGATAGTCACGCCCCGGGTCTTGAGGTAGTCGCGGATGCGGTCCGATTCCGCCCAGTTCTTTGCCGCGCGGGCGGCGCTGCGCTCGGCGATCAGGGCTTCGATGGCGGCGGGTTGCAGCGCGCCCTCGGCCTGCGGCGGCGCATAGGCAAACCAGGCTTCATGACCCTGCTGCAGCAGCCCCAGCAGGGCGCCGGCGTCCAGCAGGGCGGCCTTGATGCGGGACTTGTCGTCGGCAGCGGTGGCCTTGTTGGCCTGCCGCGCCAGCTCGAACAGCTCGGCCAGCGCCATCGGGGTGTTGAGGTCGTCTTCCAGGGCGTCGATGAAAGCCTGTGGCGCGGTCACCCCCTCTGCTGCGCCAACATCCCCCAACTCGCGCAGCGCGCCGTACAGGCGGTCGAGTTTTTTCCGCGCATCGCTCACCACGTCGTCGGTCCAGTCGAGCGGCTGGCGGTAATGCCCGGTGAGCAGCACCAGGCGGATCACCTCGCCGGGCAAGAGCTTGACCAGGTCGTGCACCAGGGTGACGTTGCCCAGCGACTTGCTCATCTTCTCGCCGTGCATGTTCAGAAAGCCGTTGTGCAGCCAGTAGCGCGCAAACGGCTTGCCGCCGTG
>JBKJJE010000088.1:0-13171 GCA_046598075.1 Stagnimonas sp. | reverse complement strand
AGAGCAGTTGAGCCGACTAGCTATCAGCGTGTTCGGTTATCTCAAAAAAGCATCCGCGCTGCAGCAGATTATTTCAGGCGGCAGGGCGTTCACGCCCGACGCCACTGTTGAAAGCCTAAAGCCTTACTTCGCGGACATCCACGACCCCATGACCTGGCGCGCGGACGTACGGAAACGCATAGATGGTTTGAGGTTGGGAGAACGCTGATGCTCCCAGCCATATTGGAGGCGCTGAGCGCGCGCAAGAACAAGCTGCTGCTGATCGCGCAATCGTCGCTGTCGCAGAGTCAGTTCGTTGCGTTTCGGACGCTGTTGTTAGACGAGCTGGGCCAAAAGGGTTTGGAAGGTGAACTGGTGCGGATACTGGCCCCGCAGAAACAGGGATTGGAGCGGCATGGGCGGGAATAGACCATGCAAAAAAGGAGGTGCGCTATGAGTGAATACACACTCAACCACCGACTATGAAGTCGCGCTCCACGAAGACGTGATCAATGAAGCTGCCCTCCACCGGCTGGCCGATCTGCTGCAGCTGTTTGCAGGCGATCTGGTTAAAGAAATGTTGCTAAGCGAAACCACTGAGGATTGAGCAATGGCCGTCGCCCTCTATGCACGTGTCTCCACACTACGGCAGGCTGAGAAGGAGTTATCAATTCCCGATCAGCTGAAGCAGATGCGGGACTACTGCACTCGGCGAGGCTGTGGACGGGGACGCTGGTCGCAGTGGTCTTACAGAACGAGACTTATCGCGGTGAGTTCATCTTCAACCGGCGCTGCGCCAAGACACGGGAAGAGAAGCCCGAATCAGAATGGGTGCGCGTCCAGGTCGAGCCGATCATCAGCGGGGCGACGTGGGTGCGCGCGTCAGCGACGCGCGCCCATCGGCGCCCCGATGTGATCGCGCCTCGCCGTCTCAGCTCTCCAACCCTGCTCACCGGCATTCTGAAGTGTGGGGAATGCGGCGCAGGAATGGTGGTGGCGACCGGCAAGGGTGGTCGGTATCGCTACTACAAGTGCGTGACCAAGCACACGAAGGGTGTGCACCTGTGCAAGAGCAGCAGCATACCGATGGAAAAGCTCAATCTGCTGGTGACCGAGTCGCTGACGACGCGGGTGGTGGAGCCGGGCAATCTGCAACGGCTGTTGGCGAAGCTCTCGGAGCGGATGCGTGCTGCGAACGACCAAAACAAAGAGCAACTTCAAGTGTTGAGAACGGAACTCGACGAAAACCACTCCTCGGCAAACCGTCTTTTTGAGGCTGTCGAGAAAGGTTATCTCGAAGCGGGTGAGCTGCTGCAAGAGCGAAACCACAAACTGCGCGCTCGCCGACAAGAGCTGCTGCTGCACATCGGGCGGCTGACGAACCAGCAGAGCATGCCAGTCGGTGAGATCAGTGCACGGAAGGCCGAGAAGGTTTCTGCCGCGCTGAGTAAGGTGCTGCTGGATCGAGAGTCGCCGTTGCAGAAGCGCTATGTGCAGGCACTCGTCGGAGAGATTCGGGCCAATGGCCAGCAGATCGAGATTCGCGGGCCGGAGGCTGCCTTGGCAGATGCTTACACTCAAAACGACAGCAAGTGCCCGCAATGGGTGCCCAGCTGTGACGTAGATTGGTGCACCAGGCAGGATTCGAACCTGCGACCTCGCCCTTAGGAGGGGCGCGCTCTATCCAGCTGAGCTACTGGCGCATGGTGCGGATTTTATCGTGCTGTCATTCGGCGCAGCAGAAACATTTGCGTCAGACCCATCAACAGGGCGACCAGTCCGGCTCCGACCAGCCTCTGCGCCTCGCGCCGTTCGCGCTGTATCTCCGCCAGCAGTTCGGTGTGGAGGGCCTCGCGCAGGCGCTGCGCCTCAAGCGAATCCGCGGCCATGGTGGCGCCACGGCGTTGCAGATCGAGTGCCAGATTGATCTCCACCGACTGCGCGATTTCAGCAGGCGAATATACCGGCAACTGCGCCCAGAGGCTGCCGTAATAGAAGACCAGACCCAGTCCCACTGAAAACAGCAGGGCAGGGATGGCCGAGAAGCGGGTTTTTGGCATGGAGGGCTGAGGCGACAGGATGGAGTTCTCCAGGGGGGGTGATAGCAGGGAGCAGGTCTGCCCCAAGTTTCCGGCGAACGGTCTCAAGTATCGGACAAAGCTGCGAAACTGCTTTTAAATCGTGCGCGAGTTTCTTGTTTTGCTTGACTTTCACGGTTACGATCAAGGGAGTCAATGCCGCCATCAGGCACTTAGGGGAGCGTCATGTTCAAGTCTGCTTCGAGGTCCGTTTCTGCCGCTTTGCTGTCTTTCGCGCTCGCAGCTTGCGGCAGCGGCGGCAACATTGGCACTGATACCGGCACCCCCAACCCAGGTGGCGGTGGCACAACGGTGACGCCGGTGTTCCGCATGGGTACGCTCAGCGGTTCCACTTTCACGCCCAATGCCATCCAGGTCGCAAACGCCAATCTCGGTGTAGGCGGCAGCACCAGCCTGAAGGTCGATGTCGTCGATACCGCCAATGGCAATGCGCTGGTTACCAGCACCCGCTCCGTTACCTTCGCCTCGCCGTGCTCGGCTGCAAACACGGCGCTCATCACCTCGCCAGTGGTGACCAGCGGCGGTTCTGCCACGTCCACCTACCAGGCCAGGGGGTGCAGCGGTATCGACACCATCACCGCGACCGCCACCGCCCCAGACGGTAGCGCCCTGCAGGCGACCGGCAGCGTCACGGTGCAGTCGGCACCACTCAGCGCGATCCAGTTCAGGTCGACGACCCCCAACGCAATCCGCATCCGCGGTACCGGCGCTCCGGAAACCTCGGTGGTGGTGTTTTCCCTTACCAATAACGCTGGTGGGCCGGCGCCCAATGTGCCGGTCAATTTCTCGCTGGACACTACTGTGGGCGGCATCACGCTAACCCCGGCCACCGCGACCAGCGATGCCAACGGCCTGGTACAGACCACTGTCCGTTCGGGCACCGTGCAGACCAGCGTGCGGGTAACCGCCTCCGTGGTGACGCCCGCCGGGATCTCGCCGGCGCAATCCGATTCGCTGGTGATTTCCACGGCCCTGGCCGATCAGGACAGCTTCTCGCTCAGCGTCGGCTGTTTCAACATCGAAGGCGGCGATATTGATGGCACCCAGACCAGCGTGACGCTGCGTGCTGCAGACCGCTTCAACAACCCGGTTCCGGACGGCACTGCCATCGCCTTCCGTTCTGAAGGTGGTTCGATTGCGCCGCAATGCTCGACCACCGGCGGTGCCTGCTCGGTGCAGTTCACTTCGCAGAATCCCCGCGTCAGCGACCACCGGGTGACGCTGCTGGCCACCGCCATTGGCGAGGAGAGCTTTACCGATATCAACGGCGATGGTCGCTACGACTCGGGTGAGTCGTTCACCGATCTGGGCGAAGCCTTCATCGATTCCAACGAAAGCGGCGCGCGTGACGGTGGCGAAGTGTTTGTCGATTTCAACAGCAGCGGCACCTTCAACGCGCCGAGCGGCAATTTCACCGGCGTGCTCTGCGATTCTGGCTGCGATACAGCGACTTCACTCAACGTCCGTGCCCAGTCAACCATCATCATGTCCGGCTCGACCGCCGTCATCAGCACCTCGCCAACCGACATCGATCTCAGCGGTGGCGGCGTGCAGGTTTTGGTCAACGTCGGTGATAACGCCAATCAGCCAATGGCTGGCGGCACCACGATCTCCGCCGCGACCAGTGTCGGCACCGTCGTCGGCAGCAACTCCTTCACGCAGCCCTGCACGACAGAGCCCGGCGCCTTCAGCTATGGCTTTTTCCTGATGCCGCCGACCGGCACCACGCCGGCCTCGGGGGTATTCACCGTCACTGTCAGGAGCCCGAGCGGCACGACGACGGTCGCCTCGGTACCGGTCCGGTTTTCAGGCACTCCGCCGACTACCCCGCCGCCTGCCGGCAACCTGGGCTCGATCAAGTTCATCTCGGCGGATCCCACCACGATCGGCCTTCAGGGCAGCGGTCTAGACGACACCTCGACGGTCCAGTTCCAGGTCGTTTCCGATACCGGGGTGCCGATCCAGAACCAGCAGGTCTCATTTGTGCTGAGCACCACCGTCGGTGGCATCACCTTCACGCCGGGCAACAACGGCATCACCGACTCCAGCGGGCTGGTCACTGCGATCGTCAAGTCAGGCACGGTGCATACCAGCGTGCGTCTGACGGCAACCGCAACCAACGGTAGCAAGACGGTGTCGGCACCTTCTAGCACCTTGACCATCACCACCGGTCTGCCGGACCAGAACAGTGTTTCGCTGTCGCTATCGAACCCCAACCCCGAGGGCTTCATGCTGGATGGTACGGAAGTCACGGCGACCATCCGCGCGGCCGATCGCTTCAACAACCCTGTGCCTGATGGCACGGCATTCGCATTCACCACCTCCGGTGGCGCGATTGGTGGAGATTGCGTCACTGTGACCGGTGCCTGCTCGGTGATCTGGCGCAGCCAGAACCCAAGAACGCCGCGGGTTGCGATCCTGGCGTATGCGATTGGCGAAGAGAGCTTCACCGATCTCAATGGTGACGGTCGCTACGATGATGGCGAACCCTTTGGCAGTCTCGCCGAACCGTTCCGTGACGACGATCTCGACGGGGTGTACGACGCGGCTTCGGAGGAGTTCCAGGACTTCAACGGCGATGGTCTGCGCACCGACCCGAACACGGTGGGAGCATCCGGCTTCGAGTCGACCAAGAAGTTCACCGGCACGCTGTGTGACGGGCCGAACAACTGCGATACCGCCAAGAATCTGTATGTCTCGGATACCGTGGTATTGACGATGTCCGGTTCAGCCTCGGTGATCGACCTCTGCCCGCCGACGACAGATGTGAGCATCGAGGGTGGCAGCTTCACCAACCCCACCTGCACCACGCCCAGCAATGGCTCGCCGACTGTCACCATCGATACGCAGGACACCGGCAATGGTGGTGGACAGACGGCGAACCTGCGCATCGTCGTTCGCGATGCGAACGATCAGCCGATGCCTTCCGGCACGACGATCTCGTTGACCAACGAAGGTGGCGACATCACCATCACGCCCAGTGCCTCATACATGGTTCCCCAGACTATCGATGCCTCTCCCGAGGGCAATACCTTTACCTGGTCGCTGACTGATGAGGTCTTTGTCTCGGGTGATCAGTTCGGTGCCTTGACGCTGACCGTGACGGTGCCCAGCGGACGCTCCACGATCTACCAGATCAGGCTGGTGCTCAACGACGTGACGCCCTGAAGGTGGTTTGCCGTGGTGAAAGCCACGGTTGATGGTTTGGATGTAGAAACAACAAGGCCCGCCGTTGCGGGCCTTGTTGTTTGCATCACTCGACATCACAGGTGGCTACGCCAGACCTGCAAGCACGTGTGGTGGCTGCGCTAAACTGGTCTATCGCGGCCAAGCCGCCACCCATCGAGATTCCTCCATGCTGATCGGCACCCCCAAAGAAATCAAAAACCACGAATACCGGGTGGGCTTGACGCCCGCGGGTGCGCGTGAACTCAAGGTCCATGGCCATCAGGTGCTGATTCAGAAGGGTGCCGGCCTGGGCATCGGCGTGGCTGACGCGGCCTACATCGCCGCCGGTGCCGAAATGGTCGAGACCGCTGCCGAAATTTTCGAGCGTGCGGAGATGATCATCAAGGTGAAGGAACCGCAGGCCATTGAGTGCAGCATGCTGCGCCGGGGCCAGGTCCTGTTCACCTACCTGCATCTTGCGCCGGATCCCGAACAGACCAGGGGCCTCATCGATTCTGGCTGTGTCGCCATCGCCTACGAGACGGTGACGGATCGCGCCGGCGGCCTGCCGCTGCTCGCACCGATGAGCGAGGTAGCCGGGCGCATGTCGATTCAGGCTGGCGCCCATGCAATGGAAAAGGCGCAGGGCGGCAATGGCGTGCTGATGGGCGGCGTGCCGGGTGTGGCCCCTGCCGAGGTGCTGGTGATCGGCGGCGGCGTGGTGGGTTACAACGCCGCGAGGGTGGCGGTGGGCATGGGCGCGAACGTCACCATTCTCGATCGCTCGATCCCACGCCTGAACTGGCTGGATACGACTTTCGATGGCCGGCTGAAAACGCTCTACTCGACTGCTGATGCGCTGGAAAACTGCATCTCCACCGCTGATCTGGTGATCGGCGCGGTGCTGGTGCCGGGTGCTGCAGCGCCCAAGCTGGTGACGCGCGCCATGCTTGGCCTCATGAAGCCGGGCACGGTCATGTGCGATGTCGCCATCGACCAGGGCGGTTGCTTCGAGACCAGCCACGCCACCACCCATCAGAACCCGACCTATGTGGAGGAGAACATCGTCCATTACTGCGTCGCCAACATGCCGGGCGGCGTCGCGCGCACCTCCACGTTTGCACTCACCAACGCGACGCTTCCGTTCGCGCTGGCACTCGCCAACAAGGGCTACAAGAAGGCCCTGCTCGATGATCGGCACCTCTGCGATGGACTCAACGTGCATCTCGGCAAGGTGACCTACAAGGCAGTAGCCGAGGTGCTGGGCTATCCCTACCAGCCGGCTGCCGAGGCCTTGCAGTAGCGGCGCTGCCTGCCCGCCGCGCCGAAAAAGCCGGCGCGGCATGCTATTCGTCAGCTTATTGACGCCGGAAATCCGGCGACACCCCCAAGCCCGGCCCGGTCAGTGCACGCTCGCCGGGTAAAAACCTGACGGTCGCCGGCCGCTTGGACGCCTGCATGGTGGCCACAGCGGACGGCGAGTGCCGGTCACGGCGGTGCATGTAGTTGGCGGCGATCCAGGCAAGGAGTGGTGGCGATGAATACAGAGACAAGCCGTTTCAGGACCCTGTTGATTGATGACAACGAGGCGTTTCTGACCCTCGCCGTGCATCTGCTGAAAGCCAACCCGCGCATCGAGATCATCGGTCGCGGCGGCTCTGGCTTCGATGCCGTACGGCTCGCCGAAAGCCTGAAGCCCGATCTGATCCTGATGGATCTGTCGATGCCCGGCATGGGCGGCTTGCAGGCCACCCGCCTGATCAAGGCGCAGGACCTGCCACCGATCATCTTCATCGCCAGTCACTACAACGATGCCGAGCACCGCGAGCATTCGGCGCGTGCGGGGGCGGATGGCTTTCTCTCAAAGCAGGATTTCGATCTGACCATCGATGCCCTTCTCGACCAGGTGGGGGTGGAGACCAGCGGTGGCTGAAGCCCGGGTGCTGGTGCTGGATGCAGACCAGGAGCGGGCCCAGGGCTTGCGTCAGCTGTTGCAGTTCATCGACTACGCGCCGGTGGTGCAGACGCACTGTGGCGCGCTGGCCGGCAGCGGGGCGAAGCCCGCCGACTGGCTGGCAGTGATCGTCGGCAAGGTGCTCGACGAAGCGGCGCTGGATGGTTTCGTGCACTGGCTCAAGCAGGATCCTCTGCACCCGCCGCTGCTGCTGTTGCCGGAGCAACAGACCGATGCCGCTGCCCGCTTTGGTCTGCACGGCAGCACCTGCAACGCGCTGGAAATGCCATTGAAGTATGCGCAGCTCAACGAGCTGCTGAAGCGCGCCGGACTCAGCCGCATGGAGCGCGAAGTACTCGCCAGCAAGGGGCCTACCGGCAATTCCAGCGCGATACGCAGGGTGCGTCGCATGGTCGAACAGGTCGCCGGGTTCGACACCACGGTACTGGTCACCGGCGCGTCCGGTGTCGGCAAGGAAGTGGTGGCGCGTGCCATCCACAGCCAGTCGCGTCGCGCCGACAAAGCCTTTGTCGCGGTGCACTGCGGGGCGATCCCGCCGGAGTTGCTGGAAAGCGAGCTGTTCGGTCACCAATCAGCGGGCCTGGCTGGTGCCGGCCCTCTCAAGGGCCGTTTCGAGCTTGCCGATGGTGGCACCCTGTTCCTCGACGAAGTCGGCGACATGAGCCTGTCGATGCAGATGAAGATCCTGCGCGTGTTGCAGGAACGCAGCTTCCAGCGGGTTGGCGGGGTCGAGCGGCTACGCTGCGATGTGCGGGTGATCGCCGCCACCCACCGCAATCTGGAAGATGCCATCGCCAAGGGCAGCTTCCGCGAGGACCTGTATTACCGGCTGAATGTGTTCCCCATCGAAACTCCGCCGATGCGCGAGCGGCTGGAGGACCTGCCGATGCTGATCGATGAGCTGATCGATCAGATGGAGCGCAGCGCGCGTGGCTCGGTACGGCTGTCGGCAGACACGGTGAACCTGCTGCGCAGCTATCCCTGGCCGGGCAATGTGCGCGAGCTTTCCAACCTGATCGAACGCCTCGCGGTACTGCATCCGGGCGCCGTGGTGCATCCGCAAGACCTGCCGGGCCGCTACAAATCCGCCGGCTCGAAAGCCGCGGAATCACCGCTGCGGCCCAGCGTTGCCGGCGCGGCGGCTGGCAGCAGCCGGTTGATCGCCAGCGAGATGGCGCTGTCGGAGTTGCTGGCCCGCAGCCGGCTCGAACCGGTGTTGCCGCCGGCCGGGGTGGACCTGAAAGACCACATCGAGCACATCGAGGCCAGCCTGATCAAGCAGGCGCTGGCGCAGTCCGGCGGGGTGGTGGCGCACGCCGCCAAGCTGCTCAATACCCGCCGCACCACGCTGGTGGAAAAGCTGCGCAAATATGGCATGCAGCGGGAAGACGCCGAGACCATATGCGCCAACGAGGCCTGAGTCAGCGGGGATCGCCCTTGGCCTGCAACTCCTCGAGCACGCGCGCTTCCAGTTCCTCCCCGTAGCCCTTGCCATAGCCGTAGTAGATGAACGAGACGCGCCCGGTCGGCGAGATCAGGTAGGCACTGGGCAGCTTGCGCGGTGCGAACTCGCGGGCACCCAGGCCGAGCAGGTCGGTGATCACCGGATAGCTGACCGGGTGCTGTTTCAGGAAGGCGACCGCCCGCTCGGAGTCGTCGTCGAGATTGACGCCGAGAATCTCGAAACGGTCGCCATGACCGGCCTCGACCATTCGGCGGCGCAGGGTGTCTAGCTCCGGCATGGAGACGATGCAGGGACCGCACCAGCTCGCCCAGAAATCGACGATCAGCACCTTGCCGCGAAAATCCGAGACCCGGTATTTGCGGTCCTCGACCGGGCTGCGGCCAAAGATATCCGGCGCCTGCTGGCCGGGGTCGACGGCTGCCACTAGCCCGGGAGTAAGCAGGCAGCCTGTCAGCAGCGCAGCGCGTGCAAGTAAACGAGGCATGTCGGTTTCCTAACGTTGCAGCGCGATGCCGACGCCAATCCGGGTGACGCTGCGGTTGTAGTCGATCAGGCTCTCGGCGTAGCCGTTGAAGACGCGGATGAACAGGGCGCCGACCGGGCCGATCTCGACGCTGTAATCGGCCTGGATCGCACCCCGCCCGGTGTTGCTGTTGGCGCGCACCATCACGTCCAGCAGGCTGTTGCGCCAGGGAAAATCGCGGCGGTAGCGCAACTCCGCGTAGCCGGTGTAGTCGCTGAGATCAGGATTGTCGTCGCGCTTGGGGTCGGCAGCATCCCGGTTGCTTTTTTCCGGCAGGCGATACCAGGTCTTGAGTTGCCAGACTTCGCGGCCACGGGTCCAGTACGGCTGGAAGTACAGGCGGTTGTAGCTGCGCGAATCCGGCAGGTCGTTGCCGTTGGATTCGTGCTCGGCGCCCAGATCGAACGACCAGTTGGGCAGAAAATCGAAAGGCCTGGGGATGCGGGTGAACACTTCCGGATTGAAGTTGTTTTCGCGGAAAGGCTTGCTCCTGTCCGTGTTGTAGACCTGGAAGAAGGATTTCTGCGAATAGCCGAAGTAGAGCGCGCCGGGGCCGTAGTCCCAGAGCTGCATCTTGGCTGAGATCTGGAACACGAACTCGCTCTCGCGGCCGTCATAGCGGGGCGAGTAGGTGAACGGCATCAGAAAGAACGGCTTGTGCAGCGACAGGCCCGAACAGGTGTTGTAGATCGCCGCCGCCAGCTGGCCGCGTTCCACCGAAATGCCGTAGTCGCGCAGCGAGCAGCCGGTCTGCACCCTGCCCGGCGTCAGCAGGGTAGGTGCCAGGTCGGGGCTGCTGGCAGGCACCACCACCGGCGACGTCACATTGGTGACCGGCGTGGTGCTGGCGGAATTGGCTGGTGCATCCGCCGGCGCCGGCGCCGGGTTTTGCAGCGGGATGTCACCGGGTGCAACCGGTACCGCCTGGGGCAGCGGTGTGGCGGCTGCCGGCAGCGTGGGAGAGCTTGATGACTGACCCCAGGCGGCGCCGGCGGCAAGAGCGGTGGACAGGATGAAGGACAGGCAAAGGCCTGTCGGAGTGAAGCGGGCGGTCATGAGGTGGGGATGGCCGTGGCGGAGGTCGAAGTGTGGCAAGCATAAGCGCATAAAATGCCGACCACTGAAAGAGAGCGCGAATCCACACGCCATGCTGCAAGAAGCCGCCCTGTTCCTCGCTGCCGCCGTGCTGTTCGTGCCCCTGTTCAAGCGTGCGCGGATGGGGGCGGTGCTGGGCTATCTCGCCGCCGGGCTGGTGATCGGGCCCTCGGGCTTCGGCTGGGCCGAAGATGCCGAGGCGGTGCTGCATGTCTCCGAGTTCGGGGTGATCCTGTTGCTGTTCGTGATCGGGCTGGAACTGCAGCCCGCAAGGCTCTGGCGCCTGCGGCGCGAGGTGTTCGGCTTCGGCGGCGCTCAGGTGCTGCTCACCACCGCGCTGTTCACGCTCGCTGCGCATCTCGCCGGCCTGCCCTGGAACACGGCACTGGTGGTCGCCTTTGCGCTGTCGATGTCCTCAACCGCGCTGGTGCTGCAACTGCTGGGCGAGCGTCACGAGCTGACTGCCCATCATGGCCGCGCCGCGTTTGCGGTACTGCTGTTCCAGGATCTGGCCGTGATCCCCTTTTTGGCGCTGGTGCCGCTGCTCAGCCCCGAGGCCGGTGGCACGCCTGCGGACTGGCGCATGGCGCTCGCCGCGCTCGCTGCCATCGCGGCGGTAATCGTGATCGGCCGCTACCTGCTGCGACCGGTGCTGCGCGTGCTGGCCACCACCGAGGTGCCGGAAGTGTTCACCGCTGCCGCCCTGCTGCTGGTGATCGGCGTCTCGCTGCTGATGCAGTCGGTGGGCCTCACCGCCTCGCTGGGCGCCTTTCTGGCCGGCGTGCTGCTGGCCGATTCCGAGTACCGCCACGAGCTGCAGGCCGATCTCGAGCCATTCAAGGGCCTGCTGCTGGGGCTGTTCTTCATCGCCGTCGGTATGGGTGCAAAACTGGGTCTGGTATGGCAGCAGCCGCTGCTGATCGCAGCTCTCACACTCACCATCCTTCTGCTCAAGAGCAGCGTGCTCTACGCCATCGCCCGCGCCAGTGGCCAGCAGCACGGCAGCGCCCTGAAGCTGGGCGTCGCGCTCTCCCAGGGCGGCGAATTCGCTTTTGTGCTGTTCGCTGTCATCGGCACCGCCGGGCTGGTTGACAACGCCAGCCGCGAAGTGCTGATCGTAGCCGTCACCCTGTCGATGATCGCCACTGCGCCGCTGTATCTGCTGCTCAGTCACTGGCTGAGCCGCAGCGAGGCCGCCAGCCCGCCGCCGTTCGACGAGATTCACACCGCCGAGACGCCGGTGGTCATCGCCGGGTTCGGCCCGTTCGGGCAGATCATCGGCCGCATCCTGCGGTTGAAGAAAATCCCCTTCACGGTGCTCGACAAGAACGCCGCCCATGTCGATTTCGTCCGCACATTCGGCAATGCCGTGTTCTATTCCGATGCCGCCCGGGTAGAGGTGCTGCGCGCCGCCCATGCGGCGCAGGCGAGGCTATTCGTGGTGGCAATCGCCGACGAGGCCGAGAACCTCAGAGTCACCGAGGCGGTGCGCCGGCATGCACCCGGCGTGCGGATCATGGCTGTTGCCCGCAACCGCCAGCACGCCGTCAAGCTGATGGCGCTGGGCCTGAAGCCGCAGGACCTGATCCGCCGCAGCTATTTCTCCAGCCTGGAGATGACGCGCCGGGTGCTGGTGGCACTCAACTATACGCCGCGCGCCGCGGCCAGCAGCGTTGATCTGTTCCGCAGCAAGGACGAGGATTTCCTGCTGCGCCAGCAGGCCAGCGTGCCGGACGAGGCCGCTCAGCGCGCCAGCGTCGCCCAGTACGCCGAGGAACTCGAACAGCTGTTCGAGGCCGATGCCGCCAGTGCCGGCGACGAGCCGGAAGCAGTCGTGCCATGAGTTCGGCGAAGACCCGAACCACTCCCTCATTCCCGCGAAGGCGGGAATCCATGCGTACCGGGTCTACGCCGCCACAGAGATGGATTCCTGCTTTCGCGGGAATGACGTGCGAGTGGGATCGGCGCCGGGCTTCGGCAGTGAGACCATGATCGAACTGCTGCTGTTCTCGCTGCCGCACACCCTGGTCGCGGTGGTCTCCGCCGGCATGGCGGCGGCGTTTCTGGCCGCCGACCGGCGCTCGGCCACCTCGCGGGCACTGGCGGCGACGCTGCTGTCGCTGGGCGTCGGCATCTTCCTCAACGTTGGCCTCACCCGTGGCGGTGCGGTGTTGCCCGCGTATTCCGGCGTGCTGTCGATCACCGACGGCATGGCGATCGGCTTCTATCTCGAATGGCTGCTGCGCGTGCGTCGCACTCTGCCAGCCCACAACTTCGACACCACCGGCGGCGACCGGATGCTGCGGCTCGGGCAGGCGGCGGCGGTGATCTACGTGATCGAGGCACTGATCTGGCCTGAGATCCGCCTCCGCGATTTCATCGGCATCGGCTCGCAGGGCCTGGTGGGGCTGTCACGCCCCGGCTTCTGGCAGTTCGCGGCACCGGTGCTGTTCTCCACCCTGATGGGAGCCACCTCCACCTTGCTGCTGATGCGCCGCAAGCCGGATGCCAGCGAGCGCATCCGGGTGCTGGGCTTCATCCTTGCAGCACCCTTTCTCATCGCCAGCTTCGTGCTGCCGGTGGCACTCGGCGCGCTGTCGGTGATGGTGGGCCTGATGGCGGTGCTGATGGGCGCAGTTCAGTACCACGTCCTGCAAGGCCAGCGCGGCCAGTTCCTCAGCCGCTTCCTGTCGCCGCAGGTGGCTGAGATCGTCAACTCGCGGGGCCTGAAGGCCGCCATGCAGCAGGCACATATCGAGATCAGCGTGGTGGCTTGCGACCTGCGCGGCTTCACCGCGTTTTCCACCGCCCACCCCAGTTCGCGCACCATCGAAGTGCTGCGCGACTACTACACCGTGGTCGGCAAG
>JBKJJE010000041.1:0-5743 GCA_046598075.1 Stagnimonas sp. | reverse complement strand
CTCGTGGGCGAGCACGCCCGCCAGTTGTTCCGGTGTCTTCGCGGCTTCGATCAGGCCGGTGTGGACCACTACGGTGCCGCCCGGGATGGCGAAGGCATTGATGCTTGAGTCGCGCGCAACGAACCAGCGGTAGGAATACTGCGAGCCCTGCGTGAGCTTGGCGCCGATGGTCGCCACCGCCGCATTCGCTGCAGTGTTCTCGACCAGCCGCAGCTGGGCCTTCTGCGCCTTCCACACCATCTCGCCGAGTTTCTGCTCGGTCTTCAGCGGCACCTTGGCAGCGACCCAGCCGGTGAGGCTGCTGGCGTTCCAGATCAGCGCGATCAGCAGCAGCGCGGGCAGGGCAAACCATAGGCCGAGCGCGCCCAGCCCCAGGTGCGTGCGGGTGCGTGCGCGGCGCTGCTTCCTGCCTACACCAGCCAAGGCTTGCGCCAGTGCGGCGGGTGGCTGTGCGAGCAGGGCTTGTTGTGTCGCGGCGTCATCCAGGATCACTGCCCAGCGGCCTTGCCCGTCGCTCCACTCGAAGCGCCACACCGTGTCGTTGAACCCGCCTGCCGCCACCTGCACCTGCGTCAGCGACACGCTCAGCGGGCGGCCGTCGGCGAGCGTGAGCGTGAGGTGAAAGCTGTCGAGGCGCACCGCCAGCCGGCTGCCGCTGGGCGGCAGGCCGGGGCCGTAGGCAAGGCTTGTGAACTGCATCGAAAACTATTCGTCGCCACCCAGCATGCCGCCGAGCAAACCGCCGGTAGCCAGGCCGCCGAGCAGCGAGCCCTGATCCTGCGAACGACCCCCGAGCGCGGGTGCGGCCATGACGATGCGATTGGCCATGCGCGACAGCGGCAGCGATTGCAGCCACACCGTGCCCGGCCCTTGCAGTACCGCGTAGAACAGGCCTTCGCCACTGAACAGCGCGCTCTTCAGCTTGCCGACGTACTGGATGTCGAAGCTCACCGAGGTCTGCATGGCGACGATGCAGCCGGTATCCACCCGCAGCGTCTCGCCGGGTGCCAGGTCGCGCTTGTAGAGGGTGCCGCCGGCGTGCACGAAAGCCAGCCCGTCGCCTTCGAGCTTCTGCATGATGAAGCCCTCGCCACCGAACAGGCCCACCCCCAGCTTGCGCTGGAAGGCGATGCCGAGCGACACCCCCTTGGCAGCGCAAAGGAAAGAATCCTTCTGGCAGATCAGGGTGCCGCCGACTTCCGGCAGGTTCACCGGCACGATGGTGCCGGGGTAGGGGGCGGCGAAGGCGACCTTGCGCTTGCCGCTGGTGCCCTGATGCGTGAACACGGTGGTGAACAGCCCCTCGCCGGTGACCAGCCGCTTGCCCGCACCGAGCAGCTTGCCCCAGACGCTTTTCTGCGCCATCGAGCCGTCGCCGAAGATGGTATCCATGGCGATGCCGTCCTCCATGAACATCATCGCACCCGCTTCGCCGATGGCGGCTTCGCCGGGGTCGAGTTCAATCTCGACAAACTGCATGTCTTCGCCGTAGAGCTTGTAGTCGATGACGTCCATTGCCATGGTTTTTCTCCGTGCTGTGATTGATGGTGTGATGCAGCGCAAGGCGCGGCGATGAAGCGATGTTTGCAGCTTGTTTTTACAGTGCGCTGACCAGCTTGCGCAGTGTCTCGTCCCTGGCATAGGCGCGGAACAGCGTGCGCGCCAGCACGCCCACCTGCGGGCGGATTTCTTCCGGAGTCTGGTGTCGCATGGGCAGGATGATCGCCTCGATGATCGAGATGATGGCGCGCGCCATGTCGTCAAGGTCGTCGCCGAGGTCGAATTGACCGGCGGCTACGCCCCGGCGCAGGCAGCCTGCGATCACCTCCTTGCTGGCCGCTTCGAAGCCGCGCTGGGTGGCGAGGATGCCGGTCATTTCGGGCGTATCGGCAATCAGCCAGTAGCCCGCCACGCCTTTCTGCAGGCGCGGGTCGGCAAACAGCCGCAGCAGGCCCTGGAACATCAGCAGCATGCCGGTGGCGCCGTCCGCGGCGCTGCGCATCGGGTCGAATATGTCTTCGTTAAAGATGCCGTGCAGGTGCTTGAGGCAGTCGAGATAAAGTGCCTCCTTGCCGTCGAAATGCCAGTAGAGCGCGCCCTTGCTGAGTTTCGCCCGCTTGGCGATATCACCGATCGACACGCCCTCGTAGCCATAGCGGCCGAACAGCGCGAACGCCTCGTCGCGCAGGGCGCCGAGCGTGTCTTCCTGAAGGTGAGCGGGTTTGCGGGGCATGGAAATCGGGGAATGTGGCGACGGCGGTGGCGCCAGGGCAGGTCCGAGGCGCTCGCGGGAAGGCATTATCGCAGCAGCAGGCGCACTCCCTAGCGTGGCAGGGTTTCACCGAGATGCTCGAAGGCGGCGCCGAGGCGGTGGTGCTGATTCCGCGTCAGGAACTGCTCCGGCGGCACTGCCGGGCAGAAGTAATGGCCCTGGGCGCTGTGGCAATCGTGTTGGCGCAGAAAGCGCAGCTGCTCGGCAGTCTCCACGCCCTCGGCGATCACCCGCATTTGCAGGCTGGAGGCCAGCGCGATGATGGTGTGCACCACCGCCGCGTCGCTGGCGCTGCCCGGTATCTTGCTGACGAAGCAGCGATCGATCTTCAGCGTCGAGATCGGGAAGCGGGCCAGGTAGGAGAGGCTGGCGTAGCCGACACCGAAGTCATCGATGGCGACGCCAACCCCGAGCGCACGAATCTCGTGCAGGCGGGCGATCGAATCGTCGGTCTGCTCCATCAGCAGGCCCTCGGTGATCTCCAGTTCCAGGGTGCTCGGGTTGAGACCGGTCTCGGCCAGGATCGCGATCAGCGATGTCACGAACTCCGGCCGACGGAACTGGCGCGGCGAGATGTTCACGGCGATCTGCAGCGGCTTGCCGCTCTGCTGTTGCAGCGCCAGAGCTTGCCTGCAGGCCGTGCGCAGCACCCAGTCGCCGATCAGCAGCATCAGACCGGATTCTTCCGCCACCGGAATGAAGCGGTCGGGCGAGATCATGCCGCCAGCGGGATCGGGCCAGCGCAGCAGTGCCTCCATGCCCAGCACCTGGCCGCTGCGCAGACAGATCTGAGGCTGGTAGTGCAGCCGGAACTCGCCGTCGCGCAGTGCCCGGTGCAGGGCGCTCTCCAGCTGCAGCCTGTCGAGTGCGGCGTGCGCCATTTCGGCGCTGAACAGGCGCACGCCGTTACGGCCCGCGCCCTTGACCTGGTACATCGCGGTATCGGCATTGCGCAGCAGCGCGTTGGCGTCGGCCCCGTCGCGCGGGTAGACGCTGACGCCGATGCTCGGCGTGACATGCAGCTCATGGCTGCCGACGGTGATGACCTGCGAGATGGTTTCGAGGATCTTCTGGGCGATGTGCTCCACCCGGGCGACATCTCTGGCGTCCGGCAACACCACCACGAACTCGTCGCCGCTCATGCGCGCCACGGTGTCGTCGGTGCGCACACTGGCCTGCAGGCGCCTGGCCAGGGCCACCAGCAGCTGGTCGCCGACATGATGGCCGAGCGAATCGTTGACCCGCTTGAAATGATCGAGGTCGATCATCAGCAGGGCCACCGTCTTGCCGCCGACCTGCGACGCCTGCAGCGCCTGTTGCAGGCGATCGGTCAGCAGGCTGCGGTTGGGCAGGCCGGTGAGATGGTCGTGCTGGGCCGCATGCAGGATGTATTCCTCACGGCGCTTGCGTTCGGTGATGTCGGTGAGCGACAGCACCACGCCGTCGCGGCCCGCCGGCACGGTGTTGATGCTGAGCCAGACCAGCCGGTCGTCGGGCCGGCGCAGGCCCATGATCACATCGGTTTCGGGTTTGCCGCTGCGCAGGGCGCGGTTGGCGGGGAAATCCTCTGCCGGCCAGGGGCTGCCGTCTTCGCGCACCGCCTGCCAGCGCGGGTCCATGATGGTGCGGTCGGTGATGTCGTCGTGGCTCAGGCCGAAGATGCGGCCGGCAGCGGGGTTGGTAGTCAGGATGTTGCCCTTACTGTCCATCAGCATCACGCCTTCCTGCAGCGAGTCCAGCACCAGCGTGTGCTGCTTGCGCACCTGCAGCAGCTCGCCGGTCTGGTCGCGGATGAGTCGGCGCAGCACGCTGGTGCCCAGGGCGGTCACCAGCAAGATCAGCAACATGCCCAGCATCAGCTGGCGGCGGATGGCGGCGTTGATCTCCTCGGCATCGATGACGAAGGCGCTGACCAGCCCGCTGGAACCTGCCGGCGCATAGACCGACACGCTCAGACCGCCCGCGGCATCCCTGAAGGTGCCTGCGCCGCGTCTGCCGGCTGCGGCGAGCTGGAGCGGAGCGACATTGTCTCGATCCGGTGTGTGCAGCGGCAGTACTTCGGCCTGTGGTGAAAATCGTGTCGGCAGGCAGACGATGCGGTCAGGTTCTGGCGCACACAGCTGCAAACGGCCGCTGCGACTGTCCATCAGGGTGGCGTCGAGCAGGCTCTCCAGCGTTGGCAGCGGTTGTTCGCTGCTGAGCATGCCCACCGCACCCAGGCCGTCCTCGATGCGGCTGCGAAAGCGCAGCAGCAAACCCTGGCCGGTCCATACCAGCGTCGCCTGCCCGTCCATCTCCCTGAGCCGGAATGGCAGCTCCAGCTGGGTCGCCCCGACGCTGCCGACGCTGAACAGGACAGCGCCCTGCGGCGAGCGCAGTTCGACATGGCTGAACCCGTGCGCCAGAAACCCTTGCAGCTCGCGCTGCGCAGTGTCGGCATCGTCGAGCAGGCCGGGCTGGGTGGCGAGAATCCAGGCCTGCGCGCCCTGCAGTTGCAGGATGGTGTCGATCCGTTCGATCTGCGCCCCGAAAGCGCCGCGCAGGCCTTCGAGCTGGTTCTGGTCGGCAGGACTCTTGAAGATGGCGATGCCGGTCATCCCGGCGATGAGTGCCACCAGGGCCGGCGCCCAGGTTGCCAGCAGCAGCAGGCGGCTGCTGGCAGGGGTCTCTGCGGCCGCGATGTGCCAGTGCCAGGCCAGCGACAGCGCCACGGCCAGAATGATCAAGCCCGCCGCGGTCTCCAGCGCCATGCCGGCCAGCGGGTAGGCACCGAACAGTGCTTCCAGATTGAGCAGGTAGCCCAGCGCCGAAAAGCCGCCCAGCAACAGCAGTGCACCGGCCAGCAGGCGGCCAGCGGTCTTCTGCCAGCGCGGCTGTCCCGGCAGCAGCAGCAGGCTGCCGCAGGCCAGCAGCAGGCCGATGGTAGTCGGCAAGGCCATGCGGCCGGGATGCGGATTGCCGTCATCGGCCCAAGCATGCAGCGCCGACAGATCGATACCCAGCGACTGCCCCAGCGCCAGCTGTAACAGGTTGAGGATGCACAGCAGAGCGACCAGCAGCGTCAGCCCTTGCCGCTGCTTGACGGAGGAGCTTGTTGGCAGCAGGCGAACGGCCTGACCCAGCAACAAGAAGCAGAGCGCGGTGTTCAGCACCATGCGGCGCAAATCCGGCACCCCAAGGGTCAATTCCGGGATTCGCATCAGCCAGCCGGCGCTCACCGCCAGCCCCAGCAGGATCAGCAGCAGACCGAGCATGCGCAGCCAGTACCCAGCGCGCGCTGGCAACATCGGTTCGGTCATGGGTGGGTTTTGGATCAAGCCTGCGAAGTATGCGCGGACACGGTAGCAGCGAGCGTGCCATTGATCACGCCAAGCGAGCCGTCGGCAGCTTGATCGGCGTGCGGCCCGGTCTGCACCCTGCAGCGGCAGATTTTTTTCAGGTTGTGTCCATGGATCTCAACCCCTTTCCGCG
>JBKJJE010000029.1:0-6301 GCA_046598075.1 Stagnimonas sp. | reverse complement strand
GTCCAGCTTGGTATTGCGGGTCACGCCACGGGTATCGAGCGGCACGATGATCAGAGATTTGTTCTGGTGAACCTTGCCCTCGCTGGTGTTGCAAAGCACGCAGGCCCAGTCGGCTTGGGTGCCGTTGGTGATCCACATCTTGCTGCCGTTGATCACATAGTCGTCGCCATCTTTCACGGCGGTGGTCTTGATGCCCGCGACGTCACTGCCGGCGCTGGCTTCGGAAACGGCGATGGAGCAGATCATCTCGCCCGCCACCACCGGCTTCAAAAACTCCTCCTTCAACGCCTTGCTGCCGAAGCGGGCGAGGGCGGGCGTGGCCATGTCGGTGATCACGCCAATCGCCATCGGCAGGCTGCCGCAATTGGCGTTGCCCATCGCCTGCGCGAACATCACCTCGTAGCTGTAGTCGAGGCCCAAGCCCCCGACATCCTCGGGTTTGTTGATGCCGAGATAACCCAGTGCGCCCATCTTTTTGCAGACCTCGCGGGCCGGCCAGACGCCGTCTTTTTCCCATTGCGAGACATGCGGGTTGAGCTCGTTGATGACGAACTTCTTGACACCTTCGTAAATCTCGCGGTGCTCTTGGGTAATAATCATTTCTGCTCTGCTCCAGAAAGTGCCGCTTGAATACAAGGGCCACTTTATATCGCTGCGCAGCGATTCTGGTCAACTACCGCCTTGCGCTGTGCAGTCAGATCAATATCGAATTGGAAATGCAGATAACCGTAGCTAGGGCCTGCCGTCGAGCAGCCTGATTTCAAACAGCTTCGGCCACCACTTGCCGGTGACGAGCAGGGTGCCGGTTTCGGGCCGGTAGGCGATGCCATTGAGCACGGCACCCTCGGCTTCGCGCTGGCGGCTGATGCCGGCCTGCTGTTTGAGTGCAGACAAATCGAGCCAGCCGGTGACCGCGCCCGTCGTCGGGTCGATGCGAGCGATGCGGTCGCTCAGCCAGATGTTGGCAAACACTGCGCCATCGACCCATTCGAGTTCGTTGAGGCGCTCGATGGCCGTGTCGCCATCGCGCACGGTTACCTGGCGGGTCACGGCAAAGGGCGCGGGCTGCGCCCAGTACAGATTGCTGGAGCCATCACTCAGGATGAGTGCTTTACCGTCGCTGGCCGCACCCCACAACTCCGCACCAATACAGAAGCCGCCCGTGGGCTTGAGTTGCAGGTTGTAGCGGTTGATCACACCCTCGCGCCAGGTGAGTTGCCAGAGCGCGCCATTGAGCAGCGCCAGGCCTTCACCAAACTCTCGGGGCGATTGCCTTGTCGTGCGCAGCACCTTGCCGGTGGCCAGTTTTTTTTCGCTGATGCGCGACGCCCCGTACTGGCCCTCGCTCTCGAACAAACGGCCCTGCTGCCAGACCAGTCCCTGGGTGAAATCGCTGGTGCTATGCGGATATTGCGCTACCAGTGTCCAGCGCAGCAGTGGCGCTGCGGCCCGCGCGGCCGGCAGCGTGAGTGCGAGGCCCGTCGCTACAATGCCGACGATCCAAACCAAGAAGAATTTCATGATTCGCAGTATGACGGGCTTCGCCCGCGTGGAACGCATCGCACCCGGCGCCAAGCTGGCTTGGGAACTGCGCGCGGTGAACAGCCGCTACCTCGACCTGACCCTGAAACTGCCGGAAGAGTTTCGCGTGCTCGAAAGCGAGCTGCGGCAGCTGACGCAAGCCAAGGTTTCGCGCGGCAAGCTGGAAGTGGGCCTGCGCTACACGTTGGATGGCGCTGCGCAAAGTGTGTTGCATGTCGATACCGCGCGGCTGGCCGCGATCGGTGTCGCGCTCGACACTGTTGCGGCGACGCTGGGTGCCAGCACCACCCCCGATCCGCTACGGGTGTTGTCGTTCCCGGGCGTGTTGCAGCAGCAGGCGTTTGATTTCACCGCCCTGCACGCCGAGGCGCTGAAGGGTTTCAACGCGGCGCTGGACGAGTTCAACAAGGCCCGCGAACGCGAAGGCGCACGCACCGCCACCGACCTGCACGAGCGCGCCAATGCGCTCGAAACGTTCGCTGCACAGGTCAAGGCACGCGCGCCGCTGGTGCGCGATGGCTGGATCGAAAAGCTGCGCGTGAAAGTGGCTGATCTCGGTATCGAGGTTGACCCGCAACGACTGGCACAGGAAGCCGCGATGGCTGCACAGCGTCTGGATGTCGATGAAGAGCTCTCGCGCCTCGCCAGCCACCTCGTCGAGCTGCGTGCCGCGCTGGCCGGCAAGGACGCGGTCGGTCGCCGCCTCGACTTCCTCATGCAGGAGTTCAACCGCGAGGTGAACACCACCGGCAGCAAGTCGCAGGACGCCGAGATGACCAATTACGTGGTGGAGATGAAAGTGTTGATCGAACAGATGCGCGAGCAGATCGCCAATCTGGAATAGACCCAGCCTTACAACAGGAGCATGACCATGTGGATTCTCAAAGCGTTTGCCGCCGGTTTCGTCGCCACGCTGGTTTTTCATCAGGGGCTGTTCGCGGTGTTTCACGCCGCAGGGCTGGTGCCAGCAGCTGCGTTCAATTTGACGCCGGTGCCGCCGCTGGGGGTTCCAGCGGTGATCTCACTGGCGTTCTTCGGCGGGCTCTGGGGGCCGCCGGTGGCCTGGCTGATCCGCAATGACGCTGGCGTTGCGTACTGGCTCAAGGCCTTCGTGTTCGGCGCCATCGGCCCGACGCTGGTGGCGATGCTGCTGGTATTCCCGCTCAAGGGCCTGGCCGTCAACCCGAAGATCGTGGTCGGCGCGCTGCTGCTCAACGGTGCCTGGGGAATCGGCGTGGCGCTGTTCATGCGGCTGGTCGGCCAGCGTCCAACCCCAGCCCCTTGAGCATGAGCATCACCACCCGCAGCCTGCACGCCTGCTTCGGCGGCCGTCAGGGCTTCTACAGCCACGCCAGCAGCAGCACAGGTACGGTGATGAACTTCGCCGTGTTCACCCCGCCACAGGCGGCCGAGGGGCCAGTGCCTGCGCTGTACTATCTGGCGGGGCTCACGTGTACGGAGGAAACCTTCGCCATCAAGGCCGGTGCCCAGCGGCTGGCGGCGGAGCTGGGGCTGATGCTGGTCAGCTGTGACACCTCGCCACGTGGTCTGAACCTGCCGGGCGAGGCCGACAGCTGGGACTTCGGGCTCGCCGCCGGTTTCTATCTGGATGCCACCGAAGCGCCCTGGGCGCCGCATTACCGCATGGGCAGCTACGTCAATGTCGAGCTGCCGACGCTGATCGAAAACCAGTTTGCCGCACGCAAGGATCGGCGCGGCCTGTTCGGTCACAGCATGGGCGGCCATGGCGCGCTGGTGAGCGCCCTGCGGCATCCGGGCCGCTGGCATTCGCTGTCGGTGTTGTCGCCGATTGCCAACCCCAGCGCCGCCGCCTGGGGCGAGAACGCTTTCAGCCGCTATCTGGGTGCGGATCGGTCAGCGTGGAGGGCATACGACAGTTGCGAGCTGTTGCGCAGGGCGCCCTATCCCGGCCACGTCCTGGTCGATCAGGGCATGGACGATCCGTTTCTCTCGCAGTTGCAGCCGGAGGTTCTGGAGGCCACCGCCAGGGCAGTCGGCCAGTCGCTGACCCTGCGTCGCCATGCCGGCTACGACCACGGCTATTACTTCGTCCAGACTTTCATGGCCGATCATCTGCGGCATCACGCCGCGACGCTCTCCGCATGAACAGCGGCCATCTCTGGATCGTCTCTGCACCCTCCGGCGGCGGCAAGACCAGCCTGAGCCGGGCGCTGCTGCCGCGTCTGGCCGCACTTGGCGTGCCGGCCCGGATTTCGGTCAGCCACACCACCCGTGCAGCGCGCGCCGGCGAGCAGGACGGCGTGCACTACCACTTCATCGACGAGGCAGGCTTCGTCGAGCGCATTGCCGCCCAGGCATTCCTCGAGCATGCGCAGGTTTTCGGGCGGCGCTACGGTACTGCGCGCGCCGAGACGCAGGCGCTGCTCGAGCAGGGTATCGATGTCGTGCTCGACATCGACTGGCAGGGTGCGCGGCAGGTGCGTTCAGCCATGCCGCAGGCGCGCAGCGTGTTCATCCTGCCGCCGTCGCGGCTGGAGCTGGAACGCCGCCTGCGCGGGCGCGGCACCGATGCCGACAGCGTGATCGCCGAACGCATGGCGCTGGCCAGGGATGAAATGAGCCACTACGCCGAATACCAGTCGCTGGTGGTCAACCAGGATTTCGAGACCGCACTCGATCAGCTGGTGGCGCTGTTTCTCGCGCCGCGCCTGTCGCTGTCACGCCAGCAGGCCCGCCACAGCGGGCTGATTGCTGAATTGCTGGAAAACTGAGCACTGTTCGGCTATCCTCCGCGACCCAAGTTTCAGCGCCGAGAGTTTCTGCTATGGCCCGTGTCACCGTCGAAGACTGCCTCCACGAAATCCCCAACCAGTTCCAGCTGACTCTGGTCGCCGCCAAGCGCGCCCGCCAGCTGGCCCGCGGTGCCGAAGCACATCTGCCCTGGAGCACGCACAAGTCCACCGTGCTGGCGCTGCAGGAAATCGCCGCCGGGCATGTCACCGAAAGCGTGCTGGACGAGCAGGAGCTGCCGGCCATCCAGGCCCCGAAGATGGAACTCGAGGCACTCGATCCGTCTTTCGATCTGTAAAGCCGGTAGTCCCGACAAAAGCCCGCCTCGTGCGGGCTTTTTGTTGGCTGCTGAATTGCCCGGCAAGGGGAGATCACCCAACCATGCCAGCAGCTACAGTTCGGGGGTGGGAAATACGGCCCAGTACCCTGCACCCCTGACCGCGCCGCGTAGAGTCACCACACAAAATGACCCGGCCCTGCGGGGCCGCTCGAGGAGATTTTTCAGATGAACAAGATGCTGCGGCTTGCCGCTTTTCTGGCGGCCCCCCTGACGCTGGCCCATTGCGGCAATTCCGACGCGCCGCTGATAGGCAGCGATGCCGGTGGCGGTGGCGCGAACAGCGCGCTCAAATACGATGTGCAGGTCACCCGCACGGCGCTGGGCATTCCGCATATCAAGGCTAGTGACCTGGGCAGCATGGGCTACGGCCTGGGCTACGCCTTTGCCGAGGACAACCTCTGCCTGCTGCTGGAAGACCTGGTCACCATCCGAGGCGAGCGCAGCCGCTATTTCGGCGGCACCGGCAGTTACACCATCTTTGCCAACGGCAACCGCAGCAACAATATCGACAGCGACTTTTTCTGGAAGCTGACCAGCACGCCGGAGGCGATCGCACGCCTCAAGCAGGGCCTGGCACCCGATGCGCAGCGCGCGACCGCCGGCTACAAGGACGGTTTCAACCGCTATCTGCGCGAGTTGAAGGCCGGCGCCTATCCCGGTCGCCACGCCGCCTGTGCCGGCATGCCCTGGCTGGTGGACGTGACCGAGGACGACATGTACCGCCGCTATCTGCGGCTGGGCGTGCTCGCCAGCTCATCGGTGTTCGTCGGCGAGATCGGCACTGCCCAGCCGCCGGCACTGGGCGCCCCGGTGGGCGCCACGCCGAGCGCCGCCGCGATGGTCGCGGCGATGAAGCGCGATCCCGGTCCGCTCGCCTTCTTCAATGACGACCGTCCGCTCGGCAGCAATATGTATGCGCTGGGGCCGGATGCGACCGAGAACGGTGTGCCGATCCTGTTCGGCAATCCGCACTTTCCCTGGGGCGGCACCGAGCGGCTCTACATCAGCCATCTCACCGTGCCCGGCAAGATGGACATCATGGGCAGTTCGCTCTACGGCGTGCCGGCAATCCTGATCGGCTTCACGCCCAAGTTCGCCTGGAGCCACACGGTGTCCAGCGCCTATCGCTTCACGTTCTACGAACTCACCCTCGACCCGACGGACCCCACCAAATACATCTACGACGGCGCCAGCCTGGCGATGGAAAAAGTGCCGCTCTCAATCGATGTACTGGGTGCTGACGGCAAGCTGACGGCAATGACCCGCACGCTCTATCGCAGCAAGTTCGGGCCGATGCTCACGCTCGCCGCCAGCGGCGTGCAGATCCTGCCGTGGACCAATGCCAAGGCCTACACCCTGCGCGATGCCAACTACGAGAATGATCGCCTCATCAACCACTTCTTCCGCTGGAATCTCGCCACCAGCTTCGAGGAGTTCAAGCAGATCCAGGCCGAGACGGTCGCCGTGCCCTGGGTCAACACCATCGCCACCGGCCCCGGCCAGAAGGCCTATTACGCCGACATCACCACCGTGCCCAATGTGCCGGACAGCAAGGTGCAGAGCTGCTCCACCAGCGTGCAGGCGCAGGCATTGGCGCAGCTGGTGCCGGGCCTGCCGCTGCTAGATGGCTCGATGGTTTCCTGCGAG
>JBKJJE010000080.1:0-7102 GCA_046598075.1 Stagnimonas sp. | reverse complement strand
CCCTGCTCCGCACAGGCCGCGAGGTGCGGAGCCATCGCCATCTGAAAAGCCTCGGCATTGGTGTGGTTGATGCGGCCCTGCGGTCGCAAGGTCAAGACCCCATCGCGGCGTGTTGCTCGCAGCTCCATGACCGTACTCCCGGTGATGCCTGTGTGCAGTGTCCCCGATTCTAGGGCGCGCGACACATCGCATCGTCCTCGGGGGTTCTACCCCGTTGGCACGGACACTTCAAGCAAGGCCGAAGCTGGCCACCAGGAGTGTTTACGTCGAAGAGATAAACGGCATCAGGCGAACACCACCACCGCCTGCCGCGACAGCGCCACCGGCTGGTTGGCGGGCCCGACAACCACGGCGGTCTGCGCCACGTAGCCATCCTGCGCCTGGTGGATGTCGGAATCGATTCGCCAGAAGGCATCGCCCTGCGGCGGAGCGGCGCGCAGCAGCTCCAGTGTCCAGGTGAGCGAGCTGCTGGCCTTCGGGCTCTTCATCATCGAGATCGAGGGCGACGGCACAGCATCGGCCAGGGCAACCAGGGCGATCTCGGCGTCGTAGGCCTCGCTGCCGGTGGGTGTGCGGTGCTTGAGCCAGATGCGCGTATAGGGTTCGGCGCTGCCGCTATACGGGTAGCCGCCGCCGCTCCAGCGCCAGACGAAATGCTGGGTAAAGTTGGGTGCGATGCCGGCAAAGAAAGGCAGATCCTTGAGGCCATCCGGCCCCTGGGGAGGCTCGCGCACGGCGATCGGAATGGCAATCTGCGATTCGCGCGCCGCGCCGAAAATACCGACCACCAAGCAGAGCGTGTCCTCGCCTTGCATCAGCCGCGCCTCGACATGGGTCACCGACTTGCCGGCCCGCAGGGTGCGCGCGCTGACCTGTACTTCGCCGCCGCCGACCGGGGCGATGAAGGTGGTCTGCAGCACCCGCAAGGGTGCTGTTGCGCCAGTGAGGCGGCGCATGGCCAACAGCGCAAAAGCCGACTGGAGGCCGCCGAACGAGGAGCGGCCCTGCAGCCAGTCCTCGCTGATGAAAAAGCGCAGCGAGTCGGTACTTTCGGCGATGGGCTGGAGAATCTCGGAGAACGAACGCAGCGACATGGCAGACTCCACATACTATTTGGTATGTAGTCTAGCGTAGCGCGCGGACGCGGGGAACGCAGGCACAGAACCCTGCGGGCAAGAAAAAGGCCGAACAAGTCGGCCTTTTCTTGCTGCCTGAGAACTCACCAGATGGTGATGCGCTCGGCTTCCGGCTTGAACATCTTGTCGCCTTCCTTGACGCCAAAGGCGCTGTAGAACGCGGGGATGTTGACCGGCGTGCCGTTGGCGCGCTGCTCGCTGGGGCTGTGCGGGTCGGTCTTCAGTCGCGTCAGCAGGTTCTCTTCGCGGTACTTGCGGGCCCAGACCTGGCTCCAGCCGTAGAAGAAGCGCTGGTCGCCCGTGAGCCCGTCGAGCACCGGTGCCTCTTTGCCAGCCAGCGACAGCACATAGGCCTTGTGTGCGACGGTGAGGCCACCCAGGTCGCCGATGTTTTCGCCGAGCGTGAACTTGCCGTTGACCTTGTAACCCTTGACCGGCTCGTACTGGTCGTACTGGGCGGCGAGGCGGGCACCCAAGGCGTCGAACTTGGCGCGGTCTTCCTTCGTCCACCACATGCTGAGGTTGCCCTTGCCGTCGTACTGGCTGCCCTGGTCGTCGAAGCCATGGCTGATCTCATGGCCGATCACTGCGCCGATGCCGCCGTAGTTCACCGCATCGTCGGCATTCACGTCGAAAAACGGCGGCTGCAGGATGGCGGCGGGAAAGACGATCTCGTTCATCTCAGGGTTGTAGTAGGCGTTGACGGTTTGCGGCGTCATGCCCCACTCGTTGCGGTCGATCGGCTTGCCGAGCTTGGCGAGGTTGCGGTTGTACTCGAAGGTGGTGGCGCGCATCAGGTTGCCGGCGAGGTCGCCCGGCCTCACTTCGAGTGCCGAGTAGTCGCGCCACTGGTTGGGGTAGCCGATCTTCACTGTGAAGCTCTTGAGTTTCTCCTGCGCCTTAACTTTGGTCTCGTCGCTCATCCAGGTCAGCGAGTTGATGCTCTGCTCGTAGGCCTTGCGCAGATTGGCGACCAGGGCCTCCATGCGTGCCTTGTTCTCGGGCGGAAAGTGCTTGCCGACATAGACCTTGCCGAGTGCTTCGCCCAGCGCGCCTTCGGTGGCTTCGACGCCGCGCTTCCAGCGCGGGCGGATTTCCTGGATGCCGTTGAGGGTCTTGCCGTTGAAGGCAAAGTTCTCGTCGACGATGGCCTTGTTGAGATAGGGCGCGGCACTGCTGAGCGCCTGCCACTTGAGGTAGATCTTCCAGGTATCGAGTGCGGTGCTCTTGATCTCTCGGCCCAGCCCGGTGATGTAGGTCGGCTGCGACACGATGATCGCCGGCAGGGCGTCGAAGCCCACCCCTTTCAAATACGCCCCCCAGTCGATTTCGCTGGTGAGTTTCTTCAGCGCGGCGGCGTCGAGCTTGTTGTAGCCCTTCACCGGATCGCGGTTTTCCACCTTGTCCCAGTGGGCTTTGGCGATGCGGGTTTCCAGCGCCATGATGTCTTTCGCGGCCTTGCCGGCATCCTTCATGCCGGCCAGGCTCAGCATCTTCTCGACGTGGGCGACATAGCCTTCGCGGATGCTCTTGAACTTGGCATCGTTGAGCAGGTAGTAGTCGCGGTCGGGCAGGCCCAGGCCAGACTGATAGAGGTCGCCGATGTACTGGGTGGCGTTGCGGTTGTCCTGGTGCACATAGGGGGCGATGGGTGTCTCGAAGCCCTCGCGGGCGAGGCCGGCCATCAGCTCGCCGAGTGCGGCCTTGGTGCTCAGTGCGTCGATTTTCGCGAAGGTGGCTTCCAGCGGCTTGACGCCGAGCGCCTCCAGCTTGGCCTCGTCCATGAAGGCGTTGTAGAAGTCGCGGATCTTCTGCTCCTCGCTGCCTGCGGCCAGCTCCTTCCTGGCGGCCATCTCCTCGATGATGACCTTGAGCTGGGCCTCGGCATCGTCATCGAGCTTGGTGAAACTGCCGTAGTTGGACTTGTCGGCGGGAATCACGAAGCTGTCCAGCCACTTGCCATTGACGGCGCGAAACAGGTCGTCCTGGGCGCGGGTGGCAGTATCGAAATGGCTGCTGTCGATGCCGGATGTCAGCACTTTCGGTGCCGGCGCGACCGCCGCAACAGGTGCCGCTGGCGCGGCCGGTGCGGCTTCTTTCTTGCCGCAGGCGGCAAGGGCTGCGAGTGCGATGGCACTCAGGGCAAAGCGGTTCATAGAGGCTCCAGAAAAGGGATACGACGCCATCGTAGCGTGACCACAGTAGACACCGCAGCAGGCCAAAACGTTTAGGGCGCCGGTGTGCGGGGCTTAAACTTCCGCCCCGCACCGGAGCAGCTCATGTTTGAACTCAACACCGCCGCCACCAGCAGCAAGGCCGAAACCTACGCCCTGTTACAGCAGCAGGCCGAAGCCCTGCTGCACGGCGAGCGCGACCGCATCGCCAACGCCGCCAATCTCGCGGCCCTGATCTGGCACTCGCTGCCTGGCCTCAACTGGGCCGGCTTCTACCTGTTCGATGGTCACGAGCTGGTGCTGGGACCCTTCATGGGCAAACCGGCCTGCGTACGCATCGCGCTAGGCCGTGGTGTATGCGGCACGGCGGCGGCAACCCGCACCACGCAGCTGGTGGAAGACGTCCACGCCTTCCCCGGCCATATCGCCTGCGACAGCGCCAGCAAATCCGAGATCGTGCTGCCGCTGGTCCGCGACGGCCTGCTGCTGGGCGTGCTGGATCTCGATTCGCCGCTGGCTGCGCGATTCGATGCGGAGGATCGCGCCGGACTGGAGCAGCTTGCGGCGCTGTGGTTGGCCGCCAGCAACTAGGCCTTCGCGAGCTTGGTGGCGGCTGCAAATGCCGGCAGCAGGCAAATCACTATAGCGATCAGCAAGTGCAGGGGGGGTCAGGCCCGCAAGGCTGGCAGCGGTTCTTCCTTGGGCACGAAGCGCAGCGCCACGCCGTTGTTGCAGTAGCGAAGGCCGGTGGGCTTCGGGCCGTCGTCGAAGACATGGCCCTGGTGGCCGCCGCAATGGGCGCAGTGGTACTCGGTGCGCGGCACGATCATCAGGAAGTCTCGCTTCTTGGCGATCGCCTCCGGGCGCGGCTGCCAGAAACTCGGCCAGCCGGTACCGCTCTCGAACTTCTTGTCGCTGTCGAACAAGGGGTTGTAGCAGGCGGCGCAGACGAACACGCCCTCGCGTTTCTCCTTGTTGAGCGGACTGGTGCCGGCGCGTTCAGTGGCTTCCTCGAACAGCACGCGGTAATTCTCCGCAGGCAAGATCTTTTTCCAGTCTTCCTTGTTGAGTTTGCTGGGCACGGTTGATTTCTCCTTGGCGTCGAGCTGATTGGTGCAGGCAGCCAGAGGCACCAAGCCGAGGGCTTTGATCAATAGGCGACGGTTCATGGCAGGCCCTGAATGATGGGGAACAAAGTTCAGACAGCAGGTTTACGGGATGGTGCCGGTGCTGGATGAAGCGCCTTCAACGGGCAGCGGCAGCGGCACGCAGGCGAAGCCGGCCCGCTGCTCGCTGCCTGCGCAGAACCGCCGGCCATCGGCGGTGAAGGCGCCGGCCTCGGTCTGCTTCCACTGCGGCAGCCGGATGCGCTGCGGCACCCGGGCAAAGGCGCTGGCCCAGTCCTCGCCGGCGTGGCGGCGGTAGCGATGGGCATCCTTGTAGGTGGTGACGATGGCGCTCAGGCCGTCGGGAGCGATGTCGAGTGCGGTGGGCCAGTCGCGGACCAGGCCGAACTTGGGATCGTCGGCCAGATCGGCGGCTGTGGGCGCAGGCAGATGCAGCACCGCGCCGAGACGTTCGGCCACGACAATGCTGCCGGGCACCGGCGGCTGGTCGGGCAGCGCCAGGCGATAGATCACCGGCGGCCGTTCGCGCTTGCTGAGGATGAGGATGTCGCCGCTGAGCGGATCCACTGCAAGCCCCTCGGCGTCGCGCGGACCATCGGGATAGCGCAGGTTGAGCTGCCACAGCAGCGGCGCCGAGGTGGCCGTCGCACCCGGATCGCGCAGCGCGTACAAGGTCACCGCCGTGCGCTGCCCGGTGTTGTCGCCGATATCCCCCACCAGCAGCGCGGGCGCGCCCTGCCAGCGGAAGGCGGCGATGTCTTCCCAGTCGATGGCGAGGGCATCCGGCACCGCCACCGTGCCACCATCGCTGCCATCCAGCCCGACCCGGAAAATCCGGCTGCTGTCGCCGCTGTCGTTGTGGCCCCACAGCCAGTCGTCGCTGGCGAGCGAACGGCTCAGCCCGGACAGTTCCAGCAGCTGCGGATTGGCGACGGCTGCCTCCGGTGCTGCCCGCAGGTACGAGCAGGCCGGGATCAGCACCGCCGCGGTCATCAGCGCCAGGCGCCGGCCCGGATGCAGCCAAGCGTTCATTGCGCCCATGCGATCAGACCGATGGCCAGGTAATAGCTGAGCAGGGTGACCGGCTGGCCCCAGCGGGGTGCCGCGACGAATTTCCGATAGCCGAGCACGGCGTCGGACAGCGCAAACAGCAGCGCCCCGGCGCACACCCACCAGGCCGCCGCAGAGCCGCTGAGTGCGGCCCGCAGCAGTGCCACCAGCACCATCACGGTGAGCGCGCTGATGTAGAGCGTCACCGGCAGTTTCATTCGTCCCGCCAGCGGCAGCAGCCTGCGGGCGAAGCCGACCACCAGCAGCACGAAAACGCCGGCTGCGATCAGCACGGCGGGCGGCAGGAACAGGGGCGTCAGCGGCAGATCGGTGGCGAACGCGGCAATCAGCAGCAGATGCCCGATCAGGAAGCTGGCCAGTCCCAGCACGAAGGCTCTCGAGCCGCTGAACATCAGCGCAATGTCGCCGCCCAGGCAGCACAGCAGCGCGGCCATCAGCCACAGGCGATACGGCGTTGCCGCCGCGGGTGAATACCAGGCCAGCGCCAGGATCAGCACCGTGGTCAGCGGCTTGGCAAGGTAGAACAGCGGACGCCGCACACCACCCAGGTCACTGGCAATGGCGGCGAGGCCGCTGAAGGTGGCGGCCGCGATCAAAAGTATGTGCATGGCGGCAAGGCTAACAAACCTGGCCTGGTTTTCTTCAGCTTGTGCGCCGGCTGCTTTCTTGTATGTTGTTGCCCGCGGTGTTTTCTTGGCGACGCTACTCCCCTTTCATCTCCGCTTTCAAAAAAATGCGCGTCCACTGGCTGCAACACGCCGAACACGAAGACCTCGGCTGCATCGCCCCCTGGCTTGCCCTGCGCGGCCACAGCGTCAGCTGCACGCGGCTGCAACGCGGCGAGGCCATCCCGGAACCTGACGCCTATGACTGGCTGATCGTGCTCGGCGGGCCGATGAACATCTACCAGCACGCCGCCTACCCCTGGCTGGTGCCCGAAAAGCAGGCCATCCGCGCTGCGCTCAATGCCGACAAGCGCCTGCTCGGCATCTGCCTCGGCGCACAACTGCTGGCCGATCAGCTGGGTGGCCCGGTGACAGGCAATGCCGATCCGGAAATCGGCTGGCATGCGGTCACGCTCAGCAGCGCCGGGCGCGAGGCGGCGGCGTTCAGAAATTTCCCCGACACCTTCACCGCCTTCCACTGGCATGGCGACACTTTCACCCTGCCGCTCGGCTCGCCGCCGCTGATGGCTAGTGCCGCCTGCGCCAACCAGGCATTCACGCAGGGGCCGAGGGTGGCCGGCATCCAGTTCCACCTCGAAGTCACCGCCGCCAACGCCCGCGACTGGTTTGCCCACGAGCGACCCGCGGCGAGCCGCTACGTGCAGGCGCCGGATGAGATCCTCGCCGCACTGCCCAACTTCGCCGAGAACAACCGGCTGATGCTCAAGCTGCTGGAAAATCTGGAAACGGCGGATTAGGGTCTGTTGACATACAAATGCTCGCAGCGTTGCAGGTCAAAACCGCGCAGTGCGAGGAACGGGGCGCAGCGAATGGTTGTTCCATTCGCAAGCCGCGTGACGCTGCAATGCGCGGTTTTGGCCGCAACCCCTCGGGGCCGGACTGTTTGGGGGCATTGCTACGTTGGCAAG
>JBKJJE010000125.1:0-47176 GCA_046598075.1 Stagnimonas sp. | reverse complement strand
TGGTTCACGGCAGGGATCGGGTCCTGCCAGATCAGTTCTTCCTTCGGCACCAGCGGGCCCAGGTAGCGGGTGACCGGGCCCATGTCGCGGTGGGTGAGCTTGAACCAGGCGCGCGCGAAGGCATCGGCAAACTTGGCGGGGTTGGCCATGAAGTCGCGCGAGATCTTCTCGTAGGCCGGGTCCATGCGCATGGCGAGATCGGCCGTGGTCATCATCGGTTGGTGGCTCTTGCTGGGGTCGTGGGCATCCACCACGGTGCCGGCACCGGCACCGCCCTTGGGCCGCCACTGTTGTGCGCCAGCGGGACTCTTGGTCAGCTCCCAGTCGTATTTGAACAGCGTCTCGAAATAGCCGTTGTCCCAGGTGGTGGGGTTGGGCTTCCACGCACCTTCGATGCCACTGGTGATGGTGTGGCCGCCGATGCCGCTCTCGAAACTGTTCTTCCAACCAAAGCCGAGCTCCTCGATGTTGGAGCCCTCGGGAGCATGGCTCACTAGGCTCGCATCGCCCGCACCATGTGCCTTGCCAAAGGTGTGGCCGCCGGCAGTCAGGGCGACGGTCTCTTCATCGTCCATCGCCATGCGGCGGAAGGTTTCGCGGATGTCGCGTGCCGAACCCAGCGGATCCGGCTTGCCATCCGGGCCTTCCGGGTTGACATAGATCAGGCCCATCTGCACCGCCGCCAGCGGACTGGCCAGCTCGCGGTCGCCGGAGTAGCGGCTGTTTTCCTTGTCGCTGGTGGCCACCCACTCGGTCTCAGCACCCCAGTTGATCTGCAGCGGCTCCCAGATGTCTTCGCGGCCGCCGCCGAAGCCGAAAGTCTTGAAGCCCATCGATTCGAGTGCGACGTTGCCGGTGAGGATCATCAGGTCCGCCCACGAAAGCTTGCGGCCGTATTTCTGCTTGATCGGCCACAGCAGGCGGCGCGCCTTGTCGAGGTTGCCGTTGTCCGGCCAGCTGTTGAGCGGTGCGAAGCGCTGCTCACCGGCGGAAGCACCGCCACGGCCGTCGTAGATGCGGTAGGTGCCGGCGGCATGCCAGGCCATGCGGATGAACAGCGGCCCATAGTGGCCATAGTCTGCTGGCCACCAGTCCTGCGAGTCTGTCATCAGCGCATGCAGGTCCTTGATAACCGCATCGAGATCGAGTGTCTTGAACTCTGCCGCGTAGTCGAAATCCTCGACCATCGGGTCTGAGAGTTCCGAGTGCTGGTGCAGCACCGAGAGATTGAGCGACTGCGGCCACCAGTCGCGGTTGCTGCGGCCGCTGTGCAAGGGGGTGGGGCTGGCGCCGTGGTTGACGGGGCATTTGGCTTCTGTAGACATGGGTTCCTCCATATTTTGTTTGGAATGTTCAGTGCAAGCTGCCCCAGCACGCGCTGGGCAAAACCTTGGACTTACCGGACTCTAAGCGCTACCTGCCGGCTCCAGCCATTGATTGTTTCACCGGCTGCGATAGCCCAAGGCCAATCATCCCCAAACGGGGGGCAGCCGCAGCATACGACTGCGGTTGGCGTAAAGGCGTTCGATTTCGGACACTACGCAATGTGCCCTTGTGAATGCTGCCCATGGCTTGCGACTTTCTGATCGAACTTGGCTGTAAAGATATGCGCGCCCGTCATGTGCAGCGGCTGGCTGAATTCCTGCGCACGCGTTTGAGGGTAGGGTTGGAAAAGCGCGGCGTGCCGCAGGGCGGGGGCAAGTGCGTTGCCACCCCGCGCCGCTTTGCCGCCGTAGCTGCTTTTGCAGTCTCCTTCACTGCGGCGGCGGAAGTGCGCCTGCCGGTGGCCGAGTTCGTCCGCAGTGCCGAAATCGACAAGGTGCAAATTTCGCCCACGGGCGAGTTTGTATCGGCGCTGGTCACTAAAGACGACCAGACCTCGCTGGTGATCTACAAAACCCTCACCCGCGAGTTTGTGAACGGCCTCAGGCTCGAAGTAGGTAGTACCATTCTCAACTACGCCTGGTCTGGCCCTGCCGAGCTGGTGGCTAGTCTGGGTATCCACGGTGGCGAGCAGGGCGAGCTGGTAGCCACGGGTGAAGTGATGAGTTTGTTGGCCATAAGCGGAGCCAAGTCGCAAAGCCTGCTCAATAGACGCACGGTGAGAGACGGTTTTGCCCGGCTGGTGGATGCCACGCCGGAAAACGCCGACACTGTTCTCATTCAGGAGCTCATTTACGGCCGCGAGGATATTCCTAACTTTGCGAATTTGACCGAGATGAACCCTGTCACTGGCCGCCGCCACGATATCGCCGTGGCCCCGGAGGCCTATTGCAGCTATGTCACCGACCGCCAGGGCGGCTTGCGCTTTGCCACCTGTGCCGAGCCCGACGAATCTCAAACCATCAGACACTACCGTTATGTGGGCGGCGAAACAGCCTGGCAACTGATGCCAAGCTATGGTGCCAAATCACTCGAGCCGCTGTTCGTAACCCGGGACAACCGCTGGGTGTATTTCTCGGTTGAAGGCCTTGCCGGCAGCCCCAGCGATTCGGATTGCCTCGCGCGACAGCCGCTCGATGGCAGTGCGCCGCTGGCAATCGTCTCCTGCCAGGCGGGTCACGACCTGGTGGACGTGCTCACCTCCGCCGATGGCAACGTGGCGCTGGCCGCGTACTACGAACCGGAGTTGCCACAACTCGATTTTCTCGAGAACATCCATCCAGACGGCGAGTTGCTGCTGGCCTTCCAGCAAACCTTCAACGGCCAACTGGCGCTACCGGTGTCGTCCAGCCTTGACGGCAAACTCTGGTTGTTTGCAGTCGGCAGCGACCGCCGCCCGATTGCCTATTACCTCTACAACCGCCTTACCAAAGACGCCAATAAGATCTTTGAGCAATTGCCTGCGCTCGCCAAAACCCCGATGCAGCCCGTGCAGGCGCTCAACTTTGCCGCCCGCGATGGCCGCTTGTTGCATGGCTATCTGACCTTGCCTCTGCCCAAGGCGGGCAGCAAGCCGCCGCTGGTGGTGATGGTGCATGGCGGGCCTTTTGGTGTTCGCGACCGCTGGCATTTCGACCCTGAATCACAGCTGCTGGCCTCGCGCGGCTATGCAGTCCTGCGGGTCAACTTCAGAGGCTCCGGCGGCTATGGCCGTGGCTTTCGCGATGCCGGGATCAAGCAATGGGGTGAGCGGATGATCGACGACATCACCGATGCCACCCGCCATGTAATCGCCAAAGGCATGGCGGACGCCCAGCGTGTCGCCATTTACGGCAGCAGCTACGGCGGCTATGCCGCACTGATGAGCGCGGTGCGCGAGCCGCTGCTCTACAAGGCGGTGGTGAGCTTTGCCGGAATCTCCGACCTGCCACTCTGGAAACGCGACACCGACGTGGCCGAGAATCGCTTCGGCAAGAACTACATCAAGAAATATCTGGGCCAGGACACCATCGAACTGCGCCGTCAATCGCCCATCGAATACCTCGACCAGCTCAAAGCTCCGGTCTTCATCGCCCATGGCGAGGCCGATCAGCGCGTACCTTTCAACCAAGCCAAGCGCCTGCGCAGTGCCTTGGAAAAAAGGCAGCACCCGCACGAGTGGCTCGCCAAGTACGGAGAGGGGCACGGCTACTACAAGCACGCCAACCGCGTTGAGTTCCACGAGAAAATGCTTGCTTTTATCGAGAAGTATCTGGGCGCTCCGTAGCTATACTGTAGAAACATTCCGCGACCTTGATGGCCATGCGCTTCGATCCCCAAGCCTAGTATGAGCCCTTGGGTCGTTAGCCTGTGCTGATGCGGTCGCCCCCAACTTGCAACCGCTCATGAACACCGATTTTCTGCTCGAACTCGGCTGCGAAGATTTACCCGCCCGCTACGTCATGCCGCTGGCCGAGGCACTGCTTGCGGGCGTGATCGGCGGGCTGCAAAAGCGAGGCGTTGCACATGGAAAGGCCAGACTCTTCGCCACGCCGCGCCGCATTGCGGTGCTGGTGGCGGGCGTTGCTGCCGAGCAGGCGACACAGAGCATCGACCTCTCCGGTCCTGCACTCAGCGTCGCCCTCAAGGACGGCGCGCCCACGCCCGCCGCATTGGGCTTTGCCAGGAAATGCGGCGTCGAGTTTGCCGCCTTGGCTCAGCGCGACGGCAAGCTGCACTATGCCAAGACCGAACCCGGCAAGCCCACGGCGGAGCTGATCCCCACCATTTTTGAAGACACGCTCAAGAGCATGGATGAGCTGGTGCCCAAGCGCATGCGTTGGGGCAGTGGTGAAGAGACGTTCGTGCGGCCGGTGTCTTGGATCGTCTGCCTGTTGGGCGGCGATGTGGTGCCGCTGCACCGCTTTGGGCTGGACGCACAGCACCTCACACGCGGCCATCGCTTTCACGCACCGGAGGCCATTGCGCTCACAACGCCTGCCGACTACGAAGCCCAACTCAAAGCCGCCAAGGTGTGGGCGGAGGTCGAGAGCCGCAAAATCGAGATCAAGCGCCAGATCGAAGCCGAAGCCGCCAAGTTCGACGGCCATGCGCGTATCACCGAAGATTTGCTGGACGAGGTGACTGCTCTCGTCGAATGGCCGGTGGTGATCGCCGGCCACATGGAGCAGCGTTTCTTGGAGCTGCCGCCGGAAGTGATCGTGGCGACGGTGGAGACCAACCAGCGTTACTTCACGGTGTTTGAAGATGCGGCGATGACGCGCCTGAAGCCCGTCTTCATCACCATCGCCAACATCGAATCGCGCGACGTGGCGCAGATCATCGAAGGCAACGAGCGCGTGGTGCGGCCACGCTTGAGCGATGCGATGTTTTTCTGGGAGCAGGACCAGAAGCAGCCGTTTGCGAGCTATCGAGAAAAACTCAAGGAAGCAACGTATCAGAAGGAGCTAGGTACCCAGGATGCGCGAGTAGCGCGCATTCAGACCTTGGCGAAAAGCATTGCGACGTTGATTGGTGCAGATGTTGGCGCGGTGACGGCGGCTGCGGCGCTTTGCAAAAATGATTTAGTCACCAAGATGGTTTTCGAGTTTCCTGAGTTGCAGGGACTCATGGGGGCTTACTACGCCAGCATGGGGGGCGAGCCAGCATCTGTTGCCTCAGCAATACGCGATCACTATGCGCCCGCGCAGGCGGGAGCTGCGTTGCCGAAGACCCGAGAAGGGCAAGTGCTTGCACTTGCAGACAAGATTGATTCACTGGTTTCCATATATGCGGTAAGACTCGGGCCAACTTCGGCGAGAGATCCATTCGCACTACGTCGTGCTGCGCAAGGTGTTGCCCGAATCTGCGTGGAAGGCAAGCTAAAACTGGATCTTGAGCAGGTGGTCAAATCAGCTTCGAACAATCTTCCAGAAGCTGTATCCGACTTGAGAAAGGGCGAAGCAGCAGTCAATGCGCTTGGACTGATCTTGGAGCGGTTCTTTAGTTACGAAGAGCAGACCGGCACGAGTCCCCATGTGATTCTCGCCGTGCGAAGCAAGGTTGATGAGTTAAGTGAAATAGCTGATCCCTTGGCCTATGACTTGGCTGATATTCACGGCCGGCTGTCAGCGTTAAAAATGTCTACGGGAACACCTGCGCTGGCTGCACTTGCAGCCGCCCACAAGCGCATCCGCAACATCCTCAAACAAGCCAGTGATGTCGGCATCGCTATCGACGCCAAGCTGTTCGACAACCATGCGGAGCACGCTCTGTTCGCCGCCATGAACGCACTCGATCTCAAAGGCGACTACACTAGGCAGCTGACTCAACTTGCGACGCTGCGCGAGCCGGTGGACGCCTTCTTCGCGGCCGTGATGGTCAATGCCGACGATGCCGCTGTGCGCAGCAACCGACTGGCGCTGCTTGCGCAGCTCGACAAACTCTGCCGCAGTGTTGCCGACATCTCGTTGTTGCCGGGATGAGCGCCGCCATGAAATGGATCGTTCTCGACCGCGATGGCGTGGTCAATCACGACTCGCCGAACTACATCAAGTCCGCCGCTGAGTGGCAGCCGATCACCGGCAGTCTGGAAGCGATTGCACGCCTCACGCAAGCAGGCTGGCGGGTCTGTCTGGCCACCAATCAGTCGGGCCTGGGCCGCAAGTTGCTCGACTACGACGCTTTTGCGGCGATGAACGCCAAGATGCAAAAGCAGCTCGCCGAACGCGGTGGCCGTATCGACGCGATCGCCTTCGCACCAGAGCACCCCGACCTTGCCACCGAGCTGCGCAAACCCAATCCCGGCATGTTGAAAGACCTGGCACGGCGTCTGGGTGCGCCGCTGGAAGAGCTCTGGTTTGTCGGCGATTCCGCAAGTGACCTAGGCGCTGCCCGCGCAGCCGGCATGAAGCCGGCACTGGTTCGCACCGGCAATGGCGCAGTGACTGCGCAGCTGCCCGAGGCCCAGGGCGTGCCCTTGTTCGATGACCTCGGCGATTTCGTCAACCAGTTGCTGGCGACCTAGTCTCGATTACAGACCGCAGCGAGCGTAATCCTCACGCCGCCGCTCGATCTCCACCCCGACGGTTTTCGCTGCCGGCACCGCTCCGGGCTTGCTGACGCAGAGGCGCAGGCTGGTGATGGGGAACAGCTCGAACAGCCTTCGCGCAGCAGTCTCGGCGAAGGTTTCCAGCAACTGGAACTGCTGCTCGTCGACCAGCGCCAGCAAGGTGGTGCAGACCGCGTGGTAGTCCAGGGCGTCGCGGATGTTGTCGCTGGCTGCGGCCTCGCGGGTATCCGCGCCCAGGTCGAGGTCGAGAATCAACGGCCTGCGGATATGGTGCTCCCAGGCGTTGACCCCGATATGGGTCTGGATTTCGAGCGCGCGGATGAAGACTTTGTCCATCCGGCAATCTTAAGTGTTTGCGACGGCAGCGAGTTCGGTGAGCGGCCAGCGCGCCCGGGTTGGAAAGCCCGCAACGACAGGCAGTCCCTCGCTGCGGCGCACCCAGCCAGCGTAGGCGATCATCGCGGCGTTGTCGGTGCAAAACTCCCGACGCGGGAAGAACACTAGGCCCTTGCGCTGGGCGGCAAGGGCCTGGAGCCGCTCACGCAGACGCAGATTGGCGCCCACCCCGCCGGCGACCACCAGGCTGCGATGGCCGGTTGCATCCAGTGCCCGGGCACATTTGATGGCGAGAGTTTCGGTGACGGCATCCTCGAACCCCCGGGCCAGATCAGCCCTGCCCTGGGCATCGACAGCACGCGGCAGCGCAGTGAGCACAGCGGTCTTCAGGCCCGAGAAGCTGAAGTCGAGGCCAGGGCGGTCGGTCATCGGCTTCGGCAGCTTGAACACGCCCGCGCGACCTTGCTCGGCGAGCCGCGCCAGTTCCGGGCCGCCGGGGTAGGGCAGGCCCAGCAGCTTGGCGGTCTTGTCGAAAGCTTCGCCCACCGCATCGTCGAGGCTCTCGCCCAGTAATACATAGCGGCCGATGCCCTGCACCTCCACCAGCAGGGTGTGGCCCCCCGACACCAGCAGGGCGACGAAGGGAAAGGCCGGCGCGGGATCTTCCAGCATCGGCGCGAGCAGATGGCCCTCCATGTGATGGATGCCGATCAGCGGCAGCTCGAGCGCAGCGGCCAGACCGGCAGCGGCGGCGGCTCCCACCATCAGTGCGCCGATCAGTCCCGGTCCGGCGGTGTAGGCGATGCCGCCCAGATCGGCAGGCTTCAAGCCGGCCTCGGCCAGCACCAGGCGGATCAGCGGCAGCAGGCGGGTGACGTGGTCGCGCGAGGCGAGTTCCGGCACCACTCCGCCATACTCGGCGTGCAGCCTGATCTGCGAGTGCAAGGTGTGGGCGAGGAGGCCGGAGGCCCCGTAAAGGGCGACCGCGGTCTCGTCGCAGGAAGTCTCCACGGCCAGCACCGGCCGGGTATCGAAGGGGAGGGACATAGCGTCATTGTCGCAAACGTGGCCGACAAAGCTTTGCACCGGCCAAAAAATACGCATAGAATCGCGGCCCTTTCGTCCCGACGGCTAAGTCGTGGCATTCATCTTGACGTCCCGTATGGGCGTCCCAACGCATAAGAGTCGAGTAGCCCATGCCTGAAGTCCGCGTCCGTGATAACGAACCGTTTGAAGTAGCTGTCCGTCGTTTCAAGCGCACCTGCGAAAAAGCCGGTGTCCTGACCGATGTTCGCAAGAAAGAATTCTTCGAGAAGCCGAGCATGGAGCGCAAGCGCAAGCGCGCTGCTGCCGTGAAGCGCCAGGAAAAGAAGGTGCTGCGCGAAACCGCTCGCCAGACCCGGATGTATTGATTTTTCGCTGTTGCCAAAAAGCCTGCGCTGGCAACACCGCAGGCTTTTTCGTTTTCAAGGATTGAAAAATGACTGATCTCAAGACCCGCATCACCGAAGACGTGAAGATCGCCATGAAGGCCGGCGAGAAGGACCGCGTCTCGCTGCTGCGGATGCTCACCGCCGAGCTGAAGCAGCGCGAAGTGGTCGAGCAGATCGTGCTCACCGATGCCGCCGTGATCACCGCCATCGAAAAGATGCTGAAGCAGCGCAAGGACTCCGAACAGCAGTTCCGCGCCGGCAACCGTCCTGAGCTGGCCGACCGGGAAGCGGGCGAGATCGCCCTGCTGATGACCTATCTGCCGGCGCAGCTGAGCGAGGCCGAGCTGGATGCGATCCTCGCCGCCACCATTGCCGAGACGGGTGCCGCCGGCCCCAAGGACATGGGCAAGGTGATGGCGGCGATCAAGCCCAAAGTAGCGGGTAAAACCGACATGGGCGCGCTGTCGGCCAAGATCAAGGCCAAGCTAGCTTAGCTTTCGCTAATTTTGAAAGTCGCCGCCATGGACGGCAGCGGCTGGTCAGGACGACACTCCCCACATGGCCGGCCGCATCCCTGACTCTTTCATCCAAGACCTGCTCGCGCGCACGGACATCGTCGAGGTGATCGGGCAGCGGGTAGAACTGAAGCGCGCGGGCAAGGAGTTCAAGGGCCTGTCGCCTTTCTCCAACGAAAAATCGCCTTCGTTTTTCGTTTCTCCCGCCAAGCAGATGTTCTTCGATTTCTCGTCGGGCAAGAACGGCACCGTCATCAGCTTCTTGATGGACTACGACCGCTTGAGCTTTGTCGAGGCGGTGGAAGAACTGGCGCAGCGCGCTGGCGTCGAGGTGCCGCGCGAAGGTGGCGGCTTTGACCAGCGCCTGGTGCTGGACGGCCCGCTGGATGCCCTCGCCGCCGCCGAGCGTTTCTTCAGGGAGCAGCTCAAAAAGAGCGAGCCCGCCAAGGCGTATTTGCAGAAACGCGGTGTCAACGGCGAGACCGCCAAACTGTTCGGTATCGGCCTTGCCCCCGAATCATGGGATGCACTGACGCGCCTGTTCCCTGATCCAAGACACGCCTTGGATGCCGGCCTGCTGATCGAGCGTGACGGGCGCGACGGCGCCTACGACCGCTTCCGCAACCGCATCATGTTCCCGATCCGCGACACCCGCGGCCGGGTGATTGGTTTCGGCGGCCGCACGCTCGCCAACGATCCGGCCAAATACCTCAATTCGCCGGAAACGCCACTGTTCCACAAGGGGCGCAACCTCTACGGCCTGTACGAAGCCAAGCAGTCGGCAAAGTCCGCCTTGCCGTATCTGATCGTCGTCGAGGGCTACATGGATGTGGTGATGCTGGCCCAGCACGGCGTTCGGGAGGCGGTGGCGACACTGGGCACGGCCACCACGGCCGAGCACCTGACCCTGATCTTCAAGCAGACCGGCAAGGTGGTGTTCTGCTTCGATGGCGACCGCGCCGGCCGCTCTGCCGCCTGGCGGGCGCTGGAGCAGGCACTGCCGGAAATCCACGGCACCCGCGAATGCCGCTTCCTGTTCCTGCCTGACGGCCACGACCCCGATACCTATGTGCAGGAGATCGGGGCAGAGGCGTTTCGGGTGCTGGTCGAAAAAGCCGAGCCCTTGACCGAATTTCTGCTCAATGAACTGCGCAAGCAGGCTGATCTCGATACCCGTGATGGCAGGGCCAAGCTGGCCAATCTGGCCAAGCCGTATTTGAAGAAGCTGGCAGAAGGCCCGCTACGCTCGCTGCTGCAGGACGACTTGACGAAACTCACCAGGTTGAGCTGGGCGGCCATCGAGGCGCTGGCCCCGCTCGAGGAAGCCGGTGCTGCCGAACCGCGGGATCCGATGCCCGCAAAGACCGACCCGGCGGCCCGGCATCCGCGACGCGCCTTGCGGATCCTCCTGGAAGACACGCGGCTTGCAAGCCGCACCGAGCACCTAGCCCAGATTGCCAGGGCTCCGCTACCCGGCGCGCGGGAGCTCGCCGAAGCCATCGAGTTCTTCCAGGATCACCCCGACGCCACTGCCGCCCAGCTGGGACAACACTGGGATGGCACGCCCAAGGGCAAAGCCCTGTCGCGGCTGTGGATGACGGAACAGCTGGAACTGAATGGGGCCGCTCTGGAAGCCGACTTCTTCAGCGCGCTGCGCAACATCAGGGACCGTGCACTGCTGGCGCAACTGGATACGCTTGCCCAGCGCGGCGTGGATCAACCCTTGAATGAAGCCGAGCGGCAACAACTGTTTGCCCTGCAAGCGGAGCGAAGGGCGATCAAGGCCGGTTCGAACTGAACAACTGGCGCCTGATCGAGCCAATCGTCGGGTGCATGTCTTGCATGGGGCCGCGCTGCGTGGCCGACGGCAATCCAGACCGGAACGGCCTGATTCAGGAAAAACCCGATAAATGGCCTGGAAAAGAAGCCTGCGAAGCTGGATTTTGGGCAAACAAGCCCCACAACCATTAAACTGTACGGTTCCCGCCGGTGTCACAGGCGCACCGCACTAGAACACCTCAATGTTGTCGTGGACTGAATAATGAGCAAAGCCGCAAAAGCCCCCCAGAAAGTCTTCAAGGTCATCAAGGCCGCCGATCAGCAGAGCCAGATCAAAAAGCTGATCGCTTTCGGCAAGGAAAAAGGCTTCCTGACCTACGCCGAGGTTTCCGATCATCTGGTGGACCTCTCCGACGCCGAGCAGATCGACGACGTCATCGTGATGATCCAGGGCATGGGCATCCAGGTGCATGACGAGGCGCCGGATACCGATACCCAGCTGTTTACCGAGCCGACCGTGGTCGCCGGTGAAGACGACGAGGAAGCCGCTGAAGAAGCCGCCGCCACGCTCGCCGCGCTGGACGACCAGTTCGGTCGTACCACTGACCCGGTGCGCATGTACATGCGCGAGATGGGCGCGGTGGAGCTGCTTGATCGCGAGGGCGAAATCCGCATCGCCAAGCGCATCGAGGAGGGTTTGATCGAGGCCATGTACGCGATGGCCCAGTACCCCGAGACCGTGGCGATCCTGCTCGAAGCCTATGACCAGGCCAAGGCCGGCAAGAAGCGCCTCGCCGAAGTGGTGGTGGGCTTCTTCGACCCCAACGCGCCGGTGATTCCGCCAGAGGCGGTGGCAGCGATTGTCGAAGAGGAAATCGCCGCCGTTGAAGGCGCTGCTGGCGCCACCGACGAAGAAGAGGAAAAAGTCGATACCGGCCCCGATCCGGTGCTCTGCGCCGAGAACTTTGCCGAGTTGCAGACCCTGTTCGACAAGGCCTGGAGTGCGCTGGAAAAAATCGGTTCCGGCGACAAGAAAACCGAGAAGCTGCGGGCCGCACTCGCTGACCATCTGATGACTTTCAGGCTGTCGCCGAAGATCGTCGACGAGATCACCAACAACCTGCGCGACAAGATCGACCAGGTGCGTGCCATCGAGCGCGGCATCATGAAGATCTGCGTGCATGAAGCCGGCATGGACAAGTCCGAGTTCCTGCAGCGCTACCGCGATGCCGGGCCGACCGACATCGACTGGATCGACAAGGCGATCACCGCCAAGCGCAAGTACTCCGCCACGCTCAAGGGCAAGCGCGATGACATCCACAAGATGCAGGAAGCCCTGCACCTGATGGAGGGCGACAATCTCATCACCATCGACGAGATCAAGGACATCTACCGCCGCATGACGGTGGGCGAAGCCAAGGCGCGCCGCGCGAAGAAGGAAATGGTCGAGGCCAACCTGCGTCTGGTGATCTCGATTGCCAAGAAATACACCAACCGCGGCCTGCAGTTCCTCGATCTGATCCAGGAAGGCAACATCGGCCTGATGAAGGCGGTCGACAAGTTCGAGCACCGTCGCGGCTTCAAGTTTTCGACCTATGCAACGTGGTGGATTCGTCAGGCCATCACCCGCTCGATTGCCGATCAGGCCCGCACCATTCGCATCCCGGTGCACATGATCGAGACGATCAACAAGCTCAACCGCATCTCGCGCACGATGATCCAGGAAATGGGTCGCGAGCCGACGCCGGAAGAACTGGCCGTGCGGATGGAAATGCCCGAGGACAAGATCCGCAAGGTGATGAAGATCGCCAAGGAGCCGATCTCGATGGAAACCCCCATCGGCGACGACGACGATTCGCATCTCGGTGATTTCATCCCCGACGACCAGGCGGTGTCGCCGCTGGAAACCGCCACCTCGGTGTCGCTCGCCGAAGCCACCCACGAGATTCTCGCCAGCCTCACCCCGCGCGAAGCAAAGGTGTTGCGCATGCGTTTCGGCATCGACATGACCACCGACCACACGCTGGAAGAAGTCGGCAAGCAGTTCGATGTCACCCGCGAGCGCATCCGCCAGATCGAAGCCAAGGCACTGCGCAAGCTGCGGCACCCGAGCCGGGCCAACTATCTGCGTTCGTTCCTGGACGAATAAGGGAAACACCGAACAAGAAAAAGCCCCGCATCGCGGGGCTTTTTTTGCAGCAGAAAGTTACAGGCCGAAGTTGAAGCGGCCACCAAGCACGTAGCGATTCAGGTTGTCGCCAAACTCGTAGTTGCCGACCGCGGCAAAGGCGGGCGTGAAGTTGAACACGGCGCCGACCAGTCCGGTCGATTCGCTCTCCTTGAAGACTTTCTCGTAGCGATAGCCGCCGTTGATCTCGAGGGCCGGCAGCACCTTGGCACGGACGATGGATTGCAGGAAGTAGCCGGTGTCGTCGTTGTCGTCCGGGGTCAGGCCAGAGCCCGAACCCTTGTAGTCGAACTTGGCAAAAGCAGCACCGCCGCCGGCCGTGATGTCGAGATTCGGATTGACCGGAATGATGAAGCCCAGGCCGACACGGCCGGTGTTGTAATCCACGCGCAGGCCGCTGCTGGTGGTGTCGGACTGCAGATAGCGGTAGTCGCCGAACAGGTAGAAGTTCTGGCCGAGCTTGCCCGAGCCGGCGACCGTGAAGCCGTCGAAGTCGAAGTCATTGGCGTCGCCATCTTCCTGCGTGGCCTTCAGGTAGCCGCCTTCCAGGTAGTTGTACGAGAGGTTCTGGGCGAGGGCGGACAACGGCAGTGCCGCCAGCGCGCCAGCGATCAGCAAAGGTTTGACGATTTTCATTTTTGACTCTCCGTAAGGTGGGGTGACACCACGAATGGCTGGCTTGAAAATCCGCCAGCAAAGGCCTGCTGCTGCTACCGTGGTGTCACTTATTGAAAACCCTTTTGGTGAGCGGGAGATTAACGATGCGGCGAGTGGTGATGGCGGCAATGCTGACGCTGTGCTTCAGCCCTGCAAGGGCTGAAGTCGGGCGCGTCTATGGATTCGTCGGCGGCTGGGCTTACGACATCAGTGGCAGCTATGCCAATCCCGATGAACTCGATCTGGAAGACGATCTCGGCCTGCACTCCACCGCGCGGCAGGACTATGCGGTGGGCTATGTCCCGGCCGAGACTGGCTGGCTGCCGGCGATCGAGTTCGGCTACACCCGCATTGCCGCGGATGGGCAGCAGCGGTTTCCGCTGTTGCCGGTGGCGGGCCTGCTGCCGCCCTCGACTGACGTCGTGGTGGACGACCGCACCGACGTCAACGACTTCGAGCTGACCGCCCGCTGGCCCTGGCGGCGCGGTGCGTTCAGCCTGCTGGGAGGCTTCACGGTGACCACGCTGAAGGGCAGCGTGACGGCGGCCGATGAGAACAACGGCCAGCCGCAGACGCAGAAAATCAACGAGACCTTTCCGCAGTTGAGCGTGGCCGTGCAGTGGCAGCCCGCCGACGCGCTGCGCCTGAGCCTGAGCGGCGACTACATCAGCTACGGCGGCAACCGCGCCGACGAGCTGGAAGCGCGTCTGCTGTGGAAGTTCCTGGGTCCGGTGGGGCTCGAAGTCGGCTATCGCCAGCGCCACTACAAGATTGCCGATGCGGTCAACAGGCTCGACGCCCGGGTGGCAGGAGCGCGGCTGGGGCTGGTGATGGAGATTCCACTCTGAGTCAGAGCGCGCGGGTCACCGGCGGGCAATAAAAATCCCGGCTGGTGCTTGCGGCACTAAACCGGGATGGATGTCGCATCTGCCGAGGCTCAGGGCTTCAGGGCACCATGCACGCTGGGCACGTAAAGCGGGCTTTTCTGCGCCGCGAACCAGAGCGAGAGCTGCTTGATCTCCGCATCGCTGAGGTTGGCTGCCTGCGCGCCCATGATGGCGTTCTTGCGGGCGCCGCTGCGGTAGTCCTTGAGCGAGTGCTCCAGATAGTTGGCGTACTGGCCGGCGAGATTGGGATACATCGCAATCGTGCTGATTCCGGCTGCACCGTGGCAGGCGGCGCAGGTGGTGGCCTTGTCCGGCATGGCGATGTCGGCGGCGGTGGCGGCAAACGGCGCCAGCACGGTGAACAGCGCAAGGGCTGGGATGCGGGTCATGGTCTGCGCGCTCATTTGTGGGCCGGGGCCTTTGCCAGGTAGGCGGCGATATCGTCGATGTCCTGGTCGCTCATCGAGCTGGCCTGCGCCCGCATGGTCAGGTGCGGCCGCTTGCCTTCGCGGTATTCCTTCAAGGCCGCAACGATGTATTCCGGGTGCTGGCCGCCGAGGCGTGGCACCCGGTAGGTCGGATAGGCGTTGTTGTAGTTGGGAATGCCGTGGCAGCCCATGCAGGTGTTGGCCTTGATGCGACCCGCCTCGACATCGCCGGCAGCGTCGGCGCTGGCAGCAAAGGCGAGAGCAAGGGCGGCGAGGACAGCGCGGCGCGCGGTCAACATCGTTGAATCTCCGTTAAAACCGATTTAAGACGTTTGTTGGCTGTGAAGCGGCGGAACCCGGTGGCCCGCCGCAAGCCGCCTATGGTCGTGGAAAACCGCCCTTTGCGTCAATGAATCCTGCCGTCCGCCCCTGCATCCACGCGGCCGGAGCTGGCGACGCGGCAGTGGCGATATAGTGCCGTCGTTCCCACTTGGTCATTGAAACCTCCCATGCACATCCCCGTCACGGGCTTTGCCGCCGCGGTCTGCGGCCTGCTGCTGCTGTTTCTCGCCATGCGGGTGTCGCTGCTGCGCCTGCACCACAAGGTATCGCTGGGCGATGGCGGGGTGGCGGAACTGATGCGCGCCATCCGCGTCCATGGCAATACGGTCGAGCAGGTGCCGGTTTTCCTGCTGCAATGTGCCTGCTACGAGATTTACCTGGGCGCCAGCCCGCTGCTGATGGGTCTGGTCGCGAGCTTTCTGCTGGCGCGCCTGCTGTTTGCCTGGGGGCTGTCGCGCACCGCGCTGTCCCTGCCGCGCCGTGCCGGGGCGGGACTGACCTATGTCTCGCAGTTCGTGCTGTCGCTGGCCCTGCTGACCCAGGTCGTCACCACGGTGTTCTAGTCATGGCGAGCCGCAGGAAAGCAGGGGCGGGCGAGACCGTCGCCGCCGTCGATCTCGGCTCCAACAGCTTTCACATGCTGGTGGCGCGGGAGGACGGTGGCCAGTTGCAGATCGTCGATCGCCTGCGCGATCCGGTGCGGCTCGCTGCGGGCCTGGATGGCGAGCGCCACCTGAGCGCGGAGGCGCAGATACGAGCACTCGCCTGCCTCACGCGCTTCGGCGAGCGACTGCGCGGAGTGCCGGGCGCGCGAGTGCGGGTGGTGGGCACCAGCACCCTGCGGCGGATGGTGGAAGGCGAACGCTTTCTCAAGGCGGCGGAGGGCGCGCTGGGCCATGAGATCGAGACCATTTCCGGCGTCGAAGAAGCGCGGCTGGTGTATTCCGGGGTCACTCACGGCATGGGCCGCGCCACGCCGCGTCGGCTGGTGGTGGACATCGGTGGCGGTTCCACCGAACTGATCATCGGCCACCGTGACGAGCCGAAGCTGATGGAGTCGGTGGCACTCGGCTGCGTCGTCCACACCAGCCGCTTCTTCGCCGACGGCGAGATCACCCGTGCGCGCTTTCGTCAGGCGCGGCTGGCCGCGCGGGTGGAGCTGGAGTTTCTCGAACGGCACTACCGGGAAGCCGGCTGGGATGTAGCCATCGGTGCCTCCGGCACCATCCGCGGCGCCTGGCGGGTGATGATGGGCCAGGGCTGGACCGACGAGCGCATCACCCGCGAGGCCCTCGAAAAGACCGTCGCCCTGCTGGTGCAGACCGGTCGCATCGAGCGCATCGACTATCCCGGCCTGCGCGAAGACCGCCGGCCGGTGTTCGTCGGCGGCCTGGCAGTGCTGGCCGGCGTGTTCGACGCACTGGAAATCCGCGAGATGCAGACCAGCGAATACGCGCTGCGCGAAGGCCTGGTCTATGACCTGCTGGGTCGCCTGGACAATCGCGATGTGCGTGCCGCTGCGGTCGCCGCCACCGCCCGCCGCTACGGCGCCGATGCCGCCCATGCCGGAGCCGTGGAACGCACCAGCCTGAAGGCGCTGATGCAGGTGGCGGCGGCCTGGGAGCTGCCACGCACGCTGAGCGCGACCCTGCTCGGCTGGGCCGCACAACTGCACGAGATCGGTCTGGTCATCGCCCACGACAACCACCACAAGCACGGTGAATACATCCTTGCCAACGGCGACCTGCGCGGCTTCTCGCTCACCGACCAGCGCCTGCTGGCCGCACTGGTGCGCCTGCACCGCGGCAAGTTTGCCGACAGCGCCTGGAAGCAGCTGCCTGCGGAATGGCAGGAGCCGATCCAGCGCCTGGCCGTGCTGCTGCGACTGTCGGTGCTGCTGCACCGCGCGCGCACGCCCGGCATCCGCCTGCCGTTCATGCTGACCGCGATGCGGCACGGGCTGGATCTGCGTTTCCCCGAGGGCTGGCTTGCCAAGCACCCGCTGACCGGGGCCGATCTGGCGCAGGAGGCGGAGTACCTGGCGGCCACCGGCTGGCGGCTGCGCTACGCCTGAGGCTTATTTCTTCTGGCGTGCGGTCTTGGCTACCCGCGGCAGCAAGGCCAATGCAGGCTTGGCAAGTTCCGGCTCGTCGGCGCCGGTGAGTTGCTCCAGTAACCGGGTCTGGATCGGCTTGCCGCCGCCGGACACCCTGGCGTAGCTGCCGTCTTCGTTCAGCATCCAGCTTTGCGCGGTGTCTGCGAGATAGGCCATCAACTGCTCGATTACCTGGGCACGGATTTTCTTGTCGAGCAGGGGGAAGGCGATCTCCACCCGCTTGAACAGGTTGCGCTCCATCCAGTCGGCACTGGAGAGATAGACCTCCGGATGGCCGCCGTCAGCGCCGCTGTTCTCGAAGTAGAACACCCGGTGATGTTCCAGGAACCGGCCGATCACCGAATGCACGCGGATGTTCTCCGACAGGCCTTTCACGCCGGGCCGCACGCTGCACATGCCGCGCACGATGAGGTCGATCTTTACGCCCGCAGCGGACGCAGCGTAGAGCTTGCCGATCATCTCCGGCTCCACCAGCCCGTTCATCTTGGCGACGATGCGCGCGGGCTTGCCGGCCTTGGCGTGCGCCATCTCGCGGTCGATCTTGGCGTGCATGCCGCTGACCATCGAGAACGGCGACTGCATCAGCCGGTGCAGCCGGGTCACCTTGCCGAGGCTGGTGAGTTGCAGGAACACCGTGTGGACATCGCGGCAGATATCGACATCCGCAGTCATCAGGCCGTAGTCGGTATAGATGCGGCTGGTGCGCGGGTGGTAGTTGCCGGTGCCCAGATGCACGTAATTCTTCAGCTTGCCGGCATTGGGGCCGTCGGTCTCGCGGCGCACGATCAGCATCATCTTGGCGTGGGTCTTGTAGCCGACCACGCCATACACCACATGGGCGCCGACCTCCTGCAGGCGTTCGGCGAGGTCGATGTTGTCGGCCTCGTCGAAACGCGCACGCAGCTCGACGATCACTGTCACTTCCTTGCCGTTGCGGGCGGCCTGCACCAGCGTGTCGACCACCGGCGACTTGGCACCCGTGCGGTACAGCGTCTGCTTGATCGCCAGCACCGCCGGGTCTTTCGCGGACTGGCGCAGCAGCTCCACCACCGGCGTGAAAGAGTCGTAGGGATGGTGCAGCAGCCGATCCTGCTCGCGAATGGCGGCGAACAGATCGCCCTGGCTCCACTTCGGCAGTTTCGGCGTGAATGGGAGGTATTTCAGGTCCGGCCGCTCGATCATCTCCGGCACCGGCATCAGCCGCATGAGGTTGACCGGGCCGTTGCAGCGGTAGATGTCGTCCTCGCTGAGTTGCAGTACCTCCATCAGGAACTGCTGCATCTCGCCCGGACAGTTGTGGGCGATTTCCAGTCGCACGGTGTCCCCCCACTGGCGCTGCTCCAGCGAGTCTTCCAGCTCCTCCAGCAGGTCTTCGGCATCCTGCTCGTCCACCAAGAGGTCGGAATTGCGGGTGACGCGGAACTGATAGCAGCCGGAGGCCTCCATGCCGGGGAACAGCTCGTCGACATAGGCGTGGATGACTGAGGACAGGAACACGAAGTCGTCCTCGCCATCGCTGACTTTCTTCGGAATGCGGATCAGCCGCGGTAGCGCGCGCGGGGCCTGCACCACGGCCAGCCGCGCCTCGCGGCCAAAGGCATCGCGGCCGTTCAGCGAGACGATGAAGTTGAGCGATTTGTTGAGCAGTCGCGGGAAGGGATGCGCCGGATCCAGTCCAATCGGTGAGAGCACCGGCAGCAGCTCGGTCTGGAAGAAGTGCTTCAGCCAGGCATCGACCTGCGGGGTCCACGCGGTGCGGCGCAGGAAGCGGATGCCGGCCTGCTCCAGCCCCGGCATCACCACTTCGTTGAAGGCGGTGTACTGTTCCTCCACCAGCGCATGCGCCTCCTTGCTGATGGCCGAGAACAGCTGTGTGGGCGACAGGCCATCCGGCGTGCGCACCAGGCTGCCGGCCTTCATCATCTGCTTGATACCCGCGACCCGGATCTCGAAAAACTCGTCGAGGTTGGAGGAGGCGATGCACAGGAAGCGCAGGCGCTCGAGCAGCGGCACCGACGCATCCAGCGACTGTGCCAGCACCCGGCGATTGAACTGCAGCAGCGAGATTTCGCGGTTGAGAAATTCGGTGGCGGGCTGGGTGCTCATGGATTCCGGGTGCAGTTCTGATCAGGCCCGCAGTAGATTGCGGTTTCGCGTCAGTACGATGACGCTGGATAAGGATGCGGTTCAGCGCAGGCGTTTTTCCAGCCGCAGCCCCTCGGCGCCATCTTCGTAGTAATCGGCGAGCACCGCTACCGTCAGATATCCGCGCCTGGCGTAGAGCGCGCGTGCGGCGCTGTTGTCGGAACGCACCTCCAGCCGCAGGCGGCTGCGGCGGGCAGCCCGCACTGCCCGCTCGGCAGTGGCGATGAGGCGATCTCCCAGGCCCTGTCCGCGTGCGGCGGGGGCGACTACCAGCGAATACACCCGGCCGAACGTGGCACCCTGTCGCAGCAGCAGGATGACGTCGCCGACCACCGCCCGGTTCTCGACGGCAACCCACATTCGCGCGCTGTCCACCCGCAGGAAGCGCCGCAGCGCGGCGCGGCTCAAGCGGTCACTGGGGAACAGCGTCTCCAGCGCCAGCATGTCGTCGATGTCGGCAGCTGTGGCAACTCGGATGCGCGCGACCATTTTGTTTTGCTAGGGCCGCTGGCGGGTCTGGGCTTCCAGCCGCTTGATGAAGTAGCCCATGATCCGCTGGTAGAGCGTGGCTTTCAGGTAGAGGTCTTCCACCCCGAAATCGATGTTGGGGTTGTCGTTGACCTCGATCACCTTGACCACCTTGCCGAACTGCTTCAGATCGACACCATACAGGCCGTTGCCGATCGCACGCGCGGCTTCCACCGCCACCTTCACCACCAGCGGCGGCACGTCCTCGATCGCCAGCGTCTCGTGGATACCCTCATGTTTCTTGCCGGCAGCGTCGCGCCTGACCACCTGCCAGTGGTCGGTAGCCATGTAGTAGCGGCAGGCGTAGAGCGGCAGGCCGTCGAGCACACCGACACGCCAGTCGTACTCGGTGGGCTCGAAACTCTGGGCGACGATCAGGTCGCTGCGTTCCAGCAGTTCGCGGCACTCACGCTTCAGCTCGGCTTCGGTCGCCACCTTGATGACACCCTTGGAGAACTGCGAGTCCGGCTGCTTGAGAACACAGGGGAAACCCAATTCGCGCGCGATGTGGCTGACATTGCCGCGGTGGATCAGCATGGTCTTCGGCTGCGGAATGCGATGACGCTCCATCAGCTGCGCCAGGTAGACCTTGTTGGCACAGCGCAGGATCGATTCCGGATCGTCGACCACTACCAGCCCCTCGCGGTCGGCACGCCGCGCGAAGCGGTACGTATGGTGATTGACCGCGGTGGTCTCGCGGATGAAGAGTGCGTCGTATTCCGCCACGTGGCCGTAGTCGGACTTGTCGAGAAAATCCACCGAAAAGCCCAGGTCTTCGGCGGCTTTTTCAAAGGCTTTCAGCGCCTTGGCATTGCTGGGGGGTTCTTTCTCGCTGTCGTTGACCAGGATGGCGAGGTCGTACCGGGCCGAATCGCGGCGCTTGGTCGGTGCCCGCCGTCGGCCGAAGTATTCACGCGCCGCCTCGTACATGAACTCGTGATGCGAGGCCGGCACCTCGCCGAGTGCGACGGCAGAGAGCGCGTCGACTTTCCAGGCATCGCCGCGCCACTCGAACTTGGCCTGCAGCAGCGGTGCCGGAAAGAAGTTGAACAGCGCACGCGCCAGCCGTTCGTGGCGCTTGGTCGCACTCTGGCCGAAGTAGACGTTCAGCACGTACTCGTTGCTGCCGATGCGCGCCAGCGATTTTTCGATCAGCTCGTCCAGCTCGTCGTTGAGCACGCTGGGCGACTCGGCGAGCTTCAGATCCTGCACGGTGGCGATGTCCGGCAGCGGCTTGTGGCCGCGTGCGTGTGCCAGCAGCGACACGTAATAGCCGGTGCTCTGGTAGCTGAAGCTGCGGCAGAGGTTGTAGACCTTCACGCCGCGCAGCCGGGTGAAGGGCTCCAGCGTCAGGTAATGCCAGGCGGTGACCACATCCACCCCGGGAATCGACAGCGGCCAGTCACGGGCGTCATCGACGACGACGATGCCGGTCACAGCGGATGCCCTGGACGGGGCGAGGACTCAAGTCGGGACAGAGGTTTGGGCGGCACGAGGGGCGGTTTTTTTGTGCAGCGAATTATCTGCGCTGATGCTAGCCGCTAATCCACCCGCTGCACAGGCGGTGGCTTGCTCAAAAAGGATGGACGCGCCACCCCCCGCTGCACGATCATCGCCTCAGGATTGCCGAGTTAGAAGGGGAAGGGAAAATGACATATCGCAGATTGCTGGCCGCCGGCCTCATGCTGACCGGATCCTGTGCCGCGGCAGCCGATTTCGTGGTCGTCCGCGCCAACCCGCCGGCCACCGTGCAGCAGCAGGGCAACTCGACGGCACTGGTCGCCACCCGCGCCGTCGTCGCCGGCGACGTGGTTTCGGCCGGCGCGCGCGGCAAGGTGGCGATGCAGCTGGCCGGCAGCGGCCTGATGACGCTTTCCAGCCTCGGCGACCTGCAGGTGTTCGAGGCCAGGGCGGCTGGCGGCAAGTTGCCGGCTACCGCCAAGCTGAAGCTGCTGGCCGGGGCTTTGCGGGTGGACAGCCGCGCCATCAACGGTAAACCGCCGCAGGACGTGCGCCTCAATATTGGCTCGCTGAAAACCCGCCTGTTCAACGCCGACGCCTGGGCTGCCAATACCGCCGAGGGCGATACCCTGTGCGTGCTGGCGGGCGCGGTGAGCGTGCAGACCGGCGGTGGCGCCGACGAGCGGCTGGATACCGCCGGCAGCTGCCTGCGCCGCGAGCCGGATGGCCAGCTCAGCCGCTTTGCCGCCGACAGCGATGCGGTGATCGTCGGCGCCATCGCCGCCACCCGCTTCGAGGGCATGGATGCCGGCATCCCCCCCCTGCTGGCCCGGGTGCCGGCAGCGGAACTGCCGGTGGTTTCGGTAACCGCCGCGGCACCGGTCAAGGCTACGGTTCCGGCGCCGCGCGCAGCTGGCGCCGGCGCGCGCGGCGGCTGGACCGTCGTGGTGCTCTCGCTGTCCAGGCCGGAGCCGGTCGCGGCCCGCGCGCAGCTGCTCGTCCAGCAGGGCCTGCCCGCTACAACCCGCATCGCCACCGTCAATGGTCTGACCATGCACCGGGTCGCGGTGGGCAGCTTCGCCAGCCAGGCGGAAGCGCGCGCCTACGCCGCCAGCACGCTCGCCAACAACGGTATCAAGGGCTGGCCCGCGCCGCTGTGAAATCGGCGCCGGCGCGGCCTGTCGCGTCGGCGCCGCAACTGTCGGTGCTGATCCCGACGCTCGACGAGGCCGGGACACTGCCAGGCTTGCTGGCTGATCTCGCGGCACAGCAAGGGCTGCGGATCGAGGTGCTGGTTGCCGACGGCGGCTCCAGCGACGGCACGGTTGCCGTCGCCAGCCATTACCGGGCGCAGCTGGTTCACGCGCCGCGCGGCCGCGCCGCGCAACTCAACGCCGCGGTGGCGGCGGCAGGCGCGCCCTGGCTGTGCTGCCTGCATGCCGACTCGCGACTGACGGCGCCTGATCAACTCGCCCGCGCGCTGACGCTGCTGGGTGCCGAGTATCGGCGCAGCCCGTTGGTCGCAGGCCACTGGTCGCTGCGCTTCTTGCGCGGTCAGCCGGGCCACGACGCATTGTTCCGGCAGCTGGAAGCCAAGAGCGCGAGCAATCGTCCCGGCACGGTGAACGGCGATCAGGGCCTGCTGATCCACCGCCGGACGCTGTCCGCACTCGGTGGCTTCGATGCCTCGCTGCCGTTTTTCGAGGATCAGCGCCTAGCCGCCCGGGTATTCGCAGAGGGTCAGTTCCTGCTGCTGCCGGGCGTGATCGGCACGGCGGCGCGGCGCTTCGAGGTGGAAGGTCACCGCGCCCGGCTGGCGCTGATGGCGCTGATCGTGGGTGCCGAAGCTGCCGGCCTCGATGACTGGCTGGTCAGCCTGCCGGCGCTCTATCGCGAGCAGCGGGCAGCGACCCGACTTAAGCCCGCGCCCTTCATCGAGGCACTGCTCGCCCACATCGAGGCGCTGCCACTGGCGCGCCGGCGGCAGGTCTGGCAGCGGGCCGGGGGACTGGTGGCCGCCAATGCCTGGCAGCTGGCATTGCTGCTCGATACCAGACGCGGCAGCAAGCCGGTCTGGCTGCCGCGCTTCGATGCGGCCCTGGCGCCCTGGTTTGCCGCGCCTGCTGCGACGCGGCTGATGGCCGCAGCCCTGCCGCTGGCGCTGCGGGTCCTGGCAAAGGGATTTCAATAGGCCAGTCTTACCGGTGGGTGGGCGCTCCGCTGAATGCGCACTTTGTTACCATCTGTTCACTCAACATTCAGTGCTGGGCCACGCCGCGTCGGTGAGGGCCTTAAAGCCTGGTCTGCTGCATACCGGAGTTGCGCCGCATGGATTCGCCCGCTTCATCTGCACCCGAAGTCATCCCCGCCTCGAGCAAGGCCCCGATCAACTGGCCGGCAGCGATCATGTTCGGCGTCACCACCCTGCCGGTATTCACCGTGCTGCCGTGGTTTCTGCTCACCCAGGAGGTCAACGGCTGGTCCTGGCTGTGGGCTTTCGTGCTGCTCTGGCTGAATGGCCTCGGCATCACCGCCGGCTATCACCGGCTGTGGGCGCACCGCACATACACCGCGCACCCGCTGCTGAAGTGGTTGCTGGCGCTGTTCGGCGGCATGGCGGTGCAGAACTCGATCCTGGTGTGGGCGGCGATGCACCGGGTGCATCACAAGCACGTTGACCACATCGACCACGATCCCTATTCCGCCAAGCGCGGCTTCTGGTACTCGCACATGGGCTGGATGCTGCGCGACTATCCCTCCGCGGTGCTCGACTACACCAATGCCAAGGATCTGCAGGCTGATCCGGTGGTGGCGTTCCAGCACAAGCACTATTTGTGGTTTGCCTTCGGCAGCAACATCGCCATTCCGGTGGCGCTCGGCTTTGCCTACGGCGATGTCTGGAGCTTCGTGCTGATCGCCGGCTTCCTGCGGCTGGTGGTGAATCACCACGTCACCTTCTTCATCAACAGCCTTGCCCACATGTGGGGCCGCCAGCCGTACACCACCACCAACACCGCGCGCGACAACGATTTCATCGCCTTGCTGACCTATGGCGAGGGTTATCACAACTATCATCATCTGTTCCAGATGGACTATCGCAACGGCATCCGCTGGTGGCACTTCGACCCCACCAAATGGCTGATCGCTGCCTGTTCCTGGATTGGACTCAGCAAGGATCTGAAGCGGGTACCCAACTTCAAGATCCAGCGCGCCATGCTGCAGGCGCAGTTCGAGCGTGCGCGCGAGAAGCTGGCGCGGGCGAGGAGCAATCCCTCACGCCTGGCCGAGTTGCAACATCTGCTGGAGACCGAGTGGCAGCAGTTCAGCCAGACGGTGGCCGAGTGGTCGAAACTGCAATCCGAGAAGCTCGATATCGCCAAGCTGCACATGGCCGAGCGAGTCGTCGAGGCCCAGCACCAGTTGCAGGAACGCTGGGAGGCCAGCGAGATGCGGCAGAAGCTGATCGTGCTCGAAAAGACCCTGGAAAACGCGCTGGAGATGCAGCGGCAGCGGGTGGCCCTGCTGCGGATGCAGATGGCGACCGCCTGAAAGCTTCGAAAAGCCCCGCACTGCGGGGCTTTTTCATCCCCTCTATCGACACCATGGCAGTCACCGGGTTAGCGGGAGTCGGCCGTTCAACGATTGGCAGGCAGCTGGCATGACCCGGAAAGTCCTCATCGTCGGTTGCGGTGACATCGGTATTCGCATCGCCGAGCGGCATCTGGCGCGCGGCGATACGGTGACTGGCGTACTGCGCCGCACCGAGGCGGCCGCCAGCCTGCAACAACGGGGCATCACGCCGCTGCTGGCGGATCTTGATCAGCAATGGCCGGTACCGGCGGCCGATGCGGTCTACTGGTGCGCGCCGCCCCCTGTGCAGGGCATGGGTGATCCGCGTCTCGCGGCCTCGCTGGGGACGCTGCAAGCACCCGCGCAGGGCCTGCTCTACATCTCGACCACTGGCGTCTATGGCGATTGCCAGGGGCGCTGGATCGACGAGACCGAACCGCTCAAGGCCAGAAGCGAACGCGGCCTGCGCCGGCTGGCGGCGGAGCTGCACTTACGCGCTTGGGCGGCACGCACCGGCGCGAAAACCGTGACGCTGCGGGTGCCCGGCATCTACGGGCCGGGGCGCCTGCCCATCGAGCGGCTGGCGAGCGGCGCGCCGATCCTGCGTGCCGAAGAATCGCCCTACACCAACCGCATCCATGCCGACGATCTGGCCGAGGCCGCGGTGATTGCACTGGCAGGAGGCGCGGCAGGTGCGGCGTATAACGTCAGCGACGGCCAGCCGACGACGATGACCGACTACTTCCTGCAATGCGCAGGCTTGCTGGGGCTGCCGGCGCCACCGCAGGTGAGCCAGGCCGAGGCGCGCATCCGCTTCACGCCGATGCTGCTGTCGTTCATCGAGGAGTCCAGGCGCATCGAGCCGCTGCGGCTGCGCGCTCTGGGCTGGTCGCCGCGCCATGCCACGCTTGCCGACGGCCTGCCGCACTGCCGTTGAGATGTGGCTGCCAGCGATCAATGCCGTCGATAACCGCAGGTAGCGCCAGTACACTTGGCTGCAGGCCAATCGGGAAACCCTCCATGAGCGTGATTCAGGAATTCAAAGCCTTTGCGATGCGCGGCAATGTCATCGATCTTGCCGTCGGAGTGGTCATCGGCGGCGCATTCGGCGCCATCGTCACCTCGCTGGTGGGCGACCTGATCATGCCGCTGGTGGGCCTGATGACTGGCGGCGTCGATTTCTCCAAAGCCGCGATCGTGCTGCGCGAAGGCGTGGCGGCCAGTGCCGACGGCCAGATCGCGGCAGTGCCACCGGTGTTGTTCGGCTATGGCAAGTTCATCCAGACCGGCATCAATTTCCTGATCGTCGCCTGGGCCATCTTCATGCTGGTGAAGGCGATGAACACGCTGAAAAAGAAAGAACAGGCCGCACCCGCGGCACCGGTTGTGCCGAGTCCGCAGGAAGTGTTGCTGGCGGAAATCCGCGACCTGTTGAAAAAAGGCGGCTGAGACGATCAGCCACGATTCAGGCCGGCATCAAAAAATATGGCTGTCTCCTGCGCTGCAGGCGTGACGAGACAACGCCCGGTCCGCATTCGGATCAAACACAGGAGTTGACATGAAACTGCACAATGCCCTCATGGTTGCCGCGCTGACGCTAGGCCTTGGCTTGACCGCCTGCGAGAAAAAGCCGGAAACGGCGGCGGAGAAACTCGAAGACAAGGTGAAAGACGGCCTGGACATGCGCCCGAACGAGAAGCTGAAGGATGCCGGCGAAGACGCCGCGAAAGCGATCGACGAAGCGGGCGAGGCGGTGAAAGAAGCCGTCACTCCCGATCCCAAGTAAGTCATCCTGAGGCGGCACCCGAAGCCCATCCACCTGGATGGGCTTTTTAGTGGGCGCGCGCAGGCCCCGGTAAACTAGCCGAGCCAAGCCCACCATTGACCCCATGAAAACCATCACGCTCACCCAGTTTCTCATCGAAGAACAGCGCGCCAGGGGCGAGATCAAGCCCGACCTCCGGCTGCTGATCGAGGTGGTCGCCCGCGCCTGCAAGCGCATCTCCATTGCCGTCGGTAAGGGGGCTCTGGGCGGCATATTGGGCGATGCCGGCACCAGCAACGTCCAGGACGAGGCGCAGAAGAAACTCGACGTGCTGAGCAACGAGATCCTGCTGCAGGCCAATGCCTGGGGCGGGCACCTGGCCGGACTGGCGTCCGAGGAAATGGACGAACCCTCGCCGATCCCGGATGAATACCCCAAAGGCGGGTACCTACTGCTGTTCGATCCCCTCGACGGCTCCAGCAACATCGACGTGAATGTCAGTGTCGGCACCATTTTCTCGGTGCTGCGCTGCCCCGAGGGGATGAGCGGCGCGGACGAGCAAGCCTTCCTGCAGCCCGGTACCGCACAGGTCGCCGCCGGCTATGCGGTGTACGGCCCTTCGACCATGCTGATTCTCACTGTCGGTAGCGGCGTCCATGCCTTCACGCTTGATCGCGAGCAGGGCAGCTTCGTGCTCACCGAGCGCGACATCATGATCCCGGAAGACACCCATGAATTCGCCATCAACACCAGCAACGCGCGGCACTGGGAGGCTCCGGTACAGCGTTATGTCCAGGAATGCGTGCTCGGCAAGGAAGGTCCCAGGGCCAAGGATTTCAACATGCGCTGGGTGGCCTCGATGGTGGCCGACGTGCATCGCATCGTCAGCCGCGGCGGCGTGTTCATGTATCCGCTGGATGCCAAGACCCGGCAACAGGGCGGCAAGCTGCGGCTGATGTACGAAGCCAATCCGATGGGCTTCATCGTCGAGCAGGCCGGTGGCATGGCCTCCACCGGACGCGAGCGGATAATGGACATCCAGCCGCACCGGCTGCACCAGCGGGTGCCGGTGATCATGGGCAGCAGGAATGAGGTGGAGAAAGTGGTGAGTTACCACCGGGACTGATTCCGGGGGCCAGCAAAACGGACGCCGCGGCGTCCGTTTTGCCGTATTCGGCCTACACCCGGTCGCGTCGCCAGATCAGTGCGCCCGCCAGGCCCAGAAACAGCAGGTGCACCCACCACAGGCCGACCAGCGGCGGCACGGTGCCCTTGGCGAGCCAGGTCTGGCCCAGGCTGAGCAGATTCGAATAGGCGAGGTAGGCGAGGATGCCCCACACCAGCCTGCTGTAGCGCCCCTGTCGCGGTTGCAGATAACCCAGCGGCACTGCCAGCAGCAGCAGCACCAGGGCGGACACCGGGGCCGCAATGCGCCAATGCAGTTCGGCGCGATCCTTGGGGTCCCGGGAGTCGATCAGCGAGCGGGTGGAGCGCACCGCCCGACTGCCGCTGCTGAACTCGAAATCCGGCGGGGTGATGCGGGTGGAGAACGCGCCGAAGTCGGTACGCTCGGTATCCAGCTGACCAGCCGTGGCCTGCGCGCGCTGGCCACTGAGCAGGATGACTTGGCGCTCACCGTTTTCCGGGTCGATGCGCTGCGCACCGCTCTGTGCGGTGATCAGCGTGGTGCCGCTTTTTTCCTCGATGAAGGCCAACACCTGCCCCAGCACGGTGCCATCACCGGAGATGCTGCTGGTATAGAACACCGCCTTGCCGTCCGACACCGGCTTGAAGCGACCCGATTCGAACGGGGTGTACTGCACCAGGCGTTTGGCATCCTTCAACAGATAGTCGGCCTGGCGTGCTGCCCAGGGGCTGATCTGGAACGCCAGCGCCGCCGTGAACATGGCGAGTGCGCCTCCAAAAATCACATAGGGCCGGTAAAACAGCTTCAGGCTCACGCCGCAGCCGGTGAGCGCGGCGATCTCGTTGTCCTTGTAGAGCCGGCCCAGCGACAGCATCACGCCCAGCAGCAGCGACACCGGCACCAGCAACACCATGTAGCGCAGGCTGGACAAGGCAACCACATTGAACAGCAGACCGGGCGGCAGATCGCCCTTGGCCGAGAGGGCGAGAAAAAACGCGAACCGGGTCGACAGCATGATCGCCAGCAACACGATCGCCACCGCCGCCCAGGAGGCAGCGGCGTCGCGGATCAGGTAGCGGTCGAGAATATTCATGGTTGAGTCGAGCGGCGGACGCTATTGTGAGGCCAACGCCACCACGGAGGAGTTTCATGCTGCGCAGCCGCTACCCCTACTATCTCGCCAATGCGCCCGCCGAGGGCAGCGCGACGCTGCCGGTGTTCGACAAGTACTCAGGTGCCAAAGCCGCCGAAGTCGCGCTGGCCAGTGCCGCCGTGCTCGATGTCGCGATCAGCTGGGCGGTGAAGGCGGCGAGGCCCATGGCGGAATTCGCCGGCTATGAAAAAGCCGAGGTGCTGGAGCACTGTGTGCGACGCTTCACCGAGCGGCAGGAGGAGCTGGCGGTGGCGCTGTGCATCGAGGCCGGCAAGCCCATCAAGGACTCGCGCGGCGAAGTCACGCGGCTGATCGATACTTTCAAGATCGCCGCCGGTGAGGCCACCCGTCAGGGCGGCGAGCTGCTGCCACTGGATATCAGCGCTCGCGCCAAAAGCTATTGGTCGATAGTCAAGCGGGTGCCGGTTGGCCCGGTTGGGTTCATCAGCCCGTTCAACTTTCCGCTCAACCTCGCCGCCCACAAGATCGCCCCCGCCATCGTCGCCGGCTGCCCCTTCGTGTTGAAGCCTGCCAGTGCCACGCCGATTGGCGCGCTGCTGATCGGCGAGGTGCTGGCCGAGACCAGGCTGCCCAAGGGGGCCTTCTCGATTCTGCCGATGAACTCGGCCGAGGCGGGTGCGCTGGTCAGCGACGAACGCCTGAAGCTGCTGAGCTTCACCGGCTCGCCAGCCGTCGGCTGGGAGATGAAGAATCGCGCCGGTAAAAAAGCCGTGGTGCTCGAGCTTGGCGGCAATGCCGCCTGCGTGGTGGATGAGGGCAGCGATGTCGAGGATGCCGTCGCCCGCATCATTTTCGGGGCTTTCTACCAGTCCGGCCAGAGCTGCATCAGCGTCCAGCGCATCCTGGTTCACCGTTCGCTTTACGCCACCCTGCGTGATCAGCTGGTGGCGGCGACCAGAGCCCTGGTCTGCGGCGATCCGCGAGAAGAGAACACCTTCATCGGCCCGCTGATCGCCGAGAAGGAAGCGGTGCGCCTGGAAGGCTGGATCGCCGCCGCAGTGCAGCGCGGCGGCAGGCTGCTGTGCGGCGGCGTCCGCCGCGGCGCGATGCTGACTCCGGCACTGCTCGAGAACGTGCCGCGCGACTGCGAGCTGGTGGCGAAAGAGGCTTTTGGGCCGGTCGCGGTGATGGATGCCTTCGATGATTTCGAAGCGGCGCTCGCACAAGTCAACGACAGCGTCTTCGGCCTGCAGGCCGGCATCTTCACCCGCGACATCCACAAGGCCACCCGCGCCTGGGACGTGCTGCAGGTGGGTGGCGTGGTGATCGGCGATGTGCCGAGCTTCCGCGTCGACAACATGCCCTATGGCGGTGTGAAGGACTCCGGCTCAGGTCGCGAGGGCGTGCGCTGGGCAGTCGAGCATCTGACCGAGCCGAGGGTGATGGTGGTGCGCACGCCGCAGAAATGAGTGCCCCTAAGCCACCGCCAGCATCTCGGCCGCACGGATCGCCTTAGGCTTCATCCGCAGCTCGTCGAGGGCATCGGTTTCGATCAGCAGTTTCACCCGGTCCAGATGTCCGCTGATGCTCTCGGTGTAGAGGTCGCGCCCCGCAAAGTGGGCGCCCATGTAGCGATGCACGCTCTGGAAGTAGCCGTCCATGCGCTCGGCCCACATCTTCTCGCTGAAGTGCGGGGTCTGCCGCAGCAGGGCCTCGGGCGAGGCATAGACCGGCGCCTTCATGCCGGGATGCGGCGCGCCCGCGATGCCGCAGATCTCGAACTCGCTGTAGAGGAAATCCCGGCATTTCTCGAGATAGCAGCGGTCGGCGGTCTGCGCCATCACATCGGCGCTGCCGAGCATGAAGCCGAGCAGGCGGTCTTTCGGATCAGGCACCTGGATCGCATCCAGCTCCAGCTCGTAGCCGGTGAAATGCACCAGCTGCCGGGCCATGCCGGCCTCCCGGTCGAAGCCGATCAGCGGCAGGAAATCGGCCAGGAACTCGCCGCTGCGGCCGACGTGGGTAAAGGTGAATTCGGCGCCGTTCTCGGCGAGGTCGGTATTTCTGCGGATGTAGCCCGCATCGTGGAACAGGGCACTGATCACCCCCAGCACTGCGCGCCGAGCGCCGAGCTGCTCGTCAGTCGCCACGCTGCGCTCGCGACCCTGTAATAGGCGCGCAAAGGCCAGTGCGCAGTCGAGCGAATGCTGGGCGTCGTGATACCAGGTGTCACAGCCGTGGTAGCCGCGCAGCGTGCCTGCATAGAGACGGGTGAACACCTTGAAGGCGGTCTGCACTGGTGCCAGATCAATGCCGGGATACTGCTCGCCCAGCAGCGCGCACACCGCCTCGCCAACGGCCTGCGGCCGGGCAATCTCGACCCGATTGGTCACGTCGTAGTGGTTGCGTCGCCTCACGGCTGATCTCTCCATCAGCGGGTCTGTGCCGATGCTAAGCCGCCGCCGTCAGCATCGCCAGCGACCAAGCGCCAACTCGGTCACAAGCTGACGATCACCGGCGCATGGTCGCTGGGCCTCTCCAGCCGCCGCGGCGCGGTGTCCACTTTCCAGTCCCGTACCCGTTCGAGCAGCGGCACCGACAGCAGGATATGGTCGATGCGCAGACCCAGATTGCGGCGGAAGCCCGCCATCCGGTAATCCCACCAGGTAAAGCGGCCGTCGGGCAGGAACGGCTTGGTGAAGGCATCGGTCAGGCCCAGCGCGCACAGGCCCTGCAGAGCGGCGCGCTCCGGCGGCGAGCAGAGGATGTTGCCTTCCCACACCGCCGGGTCGTGAGTGTCCTCCGGGGTGGGAGCAATGTTGTAGTCGCCCATCACCACCAGTTCCGGATGCGCCTGCAGCTCGCCTTGCAGATAATCGTGCAGGGCCGAGAGAAAGCGCAGCTTGTAGTCGTATTTCTCGCTGCCCAGCGCCTGGCCATTGACCACATAGACGCTGATCACCCGGACCCCCGCGACGGTGGCGGCGATCACCCGCCGCTGCTCGTCCTCGAAACCCGGCAGGTTGCGCGCCACGTCGTCCAGGCGCAGCGGCTTCTTCGCCAGCAGGGCGACGCCGTTGTAGGTCTTCTGACCGTTGCAGACGGCGGTGTAACCGGCCGCTTCGATGGCCTGCAGCGGGAACACCTCGTCCACGCATTTCAGCTCCTGCAGCGCCACCACATCCGGCTCTGCATCGCGCAGCCAGTCCAGCAGATGCGGCAGGCGCACCTTGAGGGAGTTCACATTCCAGGTGGCAAGTTTCATGAAGGGGCGGGCCAGGTTGATGTTGGATGCGGGTGGCTTGGCGTGGGGTAGGGTCTTGCGCATCCCTGCCAGAACAATCGGCGCAATTACTTTCGAGCGGTCGTTATGAAGGGTGTGCAGTGACTACTATGTGCCAAGTCTCAAACGATCGCGCATCGTGATCCCCATCAAACCATTTCGGGTCTCCCTGTTTTTTCGTACCCTGCTGCTGGCCGCGATGTGCACGACGCAGGCATCGGCGGCGATGGCGCGCGATCCGCTGGTGCATGCGCTCGTGCGGGCCGCGCCCAAGGCCCGGGCCGAGGTGATTGCCCTGGCGATGCAGGCCGCGCGCTGCGCGGATGCGCGGGACGGTATCTCCACCAACAGGCTCGCTGTCATCGACTACTCGCAGCCATCGACCAAACCCCGGCTCTGGGTGTTCGATCTCGCCAGCCGCAGTTTGTTGTTCGAAGAACTGGTGGCTCATGGCCGAAACACGGGCGACAACCACGCGCGCCGGTTTTCGAACGAAATCGACAGTCTTGCTTCCAGCCTCGGCTTGTTCCGCACGGTGAATGCCTACCAGGGGAGCAATGGCTACTCGCTGCGCCTGGCCGGGCTGGAACCCGGTATCAACGATCGTGCCGAGTCGCGGGCCATCGTGATGCACGGCGCCGCGTATGTGAGTGATCGCTTCTTCAAGACCACCGGCCGGCTTGGCCGCAGCCTGGGCTGCCCTGCGGTGCGTCAGGAGATTGCGCAAGCGCTGATCGACGATATCAAGGACGGGCAGTATGTGTTCGCCTACTACCCCGATCAGGCTTGGCTGAAAAGCTCGTCTTTTCTCCAGTGCGGCCGCGTAGCGTCGTCTACGGTGAGCGCCCGCTGACGAGCAGCGGGTATGGATTGATTGCAGTGCCCTGCCACCATTTTTTCTCGGGGCCGAGCCTGAAGATCGCGAAGTGCAGGTGCGGCGCACTCGGGCTGGCATTGCCGGTATAGCCCACGGTACCCAGCACGTCGCCGCGCTTCAGCAGCTGGCCTTCGGCGAGTCCCGGCGCATAGGCATCGAGGTGAGCGTAGTAGTACGCGTGACGCTCGTCGGCGTCGAACTGATACACCGTCAGCCCGCCGGGAACACTGGTGAACAGCTTGACCACTTTGCCATCGACGGCGGCCAGTACCGGCGTGCCTCGGGGGGCCATGATGTCGATGGCGTCGTGGACGCGGCCGCTGCCACGGGCATCGTTGAAGGTGTCTTGCAGCTGGCCGCTCGGCACGTTGGCGACGGGGATGAGCAAGGTGGGTTGGTCTGTCGATGGCGGTACTGACGGCGTCTCGGGGGCCGGGTCGGGGTTCGGCGCGAGCGCAGCGACGGATGGACTTTCGGGAGCGATTGCATCGGCATCCGGGACAACGACCGCCAAAGCCTGATCGTTCTGAGGTGCTGGAGCCGCAGCAGTCACCTCAGGTACTGGACACCCTGCCCGCACTGGCGTCGGCGGGCAGCTTGCAACGAAAGGGGGCACGGTCGGCGGCGCGGTGTCGAGCCGCATCATCACGATGCCGACCCCTACCGCGCCGATCAGCAGCCCGAGCAAGAAGATCAGCAGCCGGTTCACGGCAGCGGCCTACTGCTGCAGCGTGGCGGGCATGCCGGGGCGCACGGCGTCGCTCAGTTTTTTCGCGTCCCAATTCGTCAGGCGAATGCAGCCATGCGACTCGGTGCGGCCGATGTTGGCGGGTTTAGGCGTGCCATGGATGCCGTAGTGCGGCCTGCTGAGATCGACCCACACCACGCCGACCGGGTTGTTCGGGCCGGGGGGAATGGTGGCTTTCGAGTGGGTCGGGTCAGCATCCCAGAACAGCTTGGGGTTGTAGCTGAACTTGGGATTGCGACTGACGCCATTGATCTTCCATTCGCCCACTGGCAAAGGGTCGCGCCGACTACCGGTGGAGGCGGGAAACTGCGCCAGCGTGATGCCGGCTTCGTCGAGCAGCGAAACGGTGCTTTCGGACTCGTCGACCACCACCTTCGCAGCCGTTGCGAGCGGTGCCGAGTCCAGCACGTTGGGCACGCTTAAGACCTCGCCGGCTTTCCCCAAGTCCTTGCCGACATTCAAACCTTGCAAGGCCTCGGGCTTGATGTGAAACCGCTCGCCTAGGGCTTCCGCCACAGAGGCATAGCCCAAGGCCGGCAACGCGGCCTGCTCCATCAGGCTGGTTGGAATCGTCGTGAATGGACCTGCCACGTCGGCCTCGGTGACCGTATGCGAGGTCAGCACGGGTGCCTGATCTGCATGGAGCGCGGCCCAGGTTGCGGTATCGACCACACCGTTTTCAGGCAATTTGCGCTGACGCTGAAAGCCCTTGACCGCCTTGGCAGTGTTCAAGCCCATTGCGCCATCCATCTCGCCCGGCGAAAAGTGCGCCCGGTCGAGCAGTATCTGCACTCGCAATACGGCTGGACCTTTGCTCTTCGAGGTCAGCGAGGTCTTAAAGCTGGCGGTTTCCACCGCCTCGGCACTGAATGGCACGGTCGGCGCGGCGCGCCGTGCTTTCGCTGCCGAAGCGATGGTGGAATGGAAAACGCCCACTGCGCACAGGCAGAGCAGGGGAATCAGAGCGCGGCGATGGTTGGGCGAGGTCATGACATGGGTGTGCGTGGTGACGTTGAACTGCACGTTAACCAGCCAAGCTGAACAGAAGTCGTTCAAGCCAAAGGCACGCGCTTGCGCCCCAAGCGATCAAGGCAATCTGGCTATCGCGCGCCAGCCGATGTCGCAGCGGTGAAACTCGCCGCGCCAGCTGATTTTCTCGACTGCCGCATAGGCGGCAGCCTGCGCAGCGCGGATGTCAGCACCTTTGCCCACAACACACAGTACGCGCCCGCCAGCAGTGACAGCCTCTGCGCCTTGCAGGCTCGTCCCCGCATGGAAAACCTTGGCGTTGGGCCCGAAGTTGGCATCCAGGCCCTTGATCGCGTCGCCCTTGGCGGGGGTGGCCGGGTAGTGCTCGGCGGCCATCACCACGCCGCAGCTCGCATCGGCACTCCACCGCGGCGGGTGCTGATCGAGCGTGCCGTCGATGGCGGCGTTGAGCAGCGTTACCAGATCGCTTTCGAGCCGCATCAGGATCGGCTGCGTTTCAGGGTCGCCCATGCGGGCGTTGAACTCGATCACAAACGGCGCGCCGCGGGAATCGATCATCAGGCCTGCATACAGAAACCCCTGAAAGGGACGGCCCTCGGCCGCCATGCCCGCCAGCGTCGGCTCGATCACCTCGCGGCAGGCGCGGGCGTGCACCTCCGGCGTCACCACCGGTGCCGGCGAGTAGGCACCCATGCCGCCGGTATTGGGGCCGGTGTCGCCATCACCGACGCGCTTGTGGTCCTGGGCGCTGGCCATCGGCACATAGCTTTGATCCTTGCCGGCGACGACGATGAAACTCGCCTCCTCGCCTTCCAGAAAATCCTCGATCACCACCCGCGCGCCGGCATTGCCGAGCAGCGCGCCGCTGAGCATGTCGCGGATCGCCGCCTGGGCCTCGGCGACGCTCATCGCCACCACCACGCCCTTGCCGGCGGCCAGCCCATCGGCTTTCACCACGATGGGTGCGCCGCGTCGGGAGACGTAATCGCAGGCTTCCTTCGCATCGGTGAACACCGCGTAGCCGGCGGTGGGGATGCGATGACGCTCCAAGAAGCTCTTGGTGAAGGCCTTGCTGGCTTCGAGCTGGGCGGCAGCCTGGGTGGGGCCAAAGATGCGCTGGCCGGCAGCTGTGAACGCATCCACCACGCCCAGCGAGAGCGGTGTCTCCGGCCCGACGACGGTCAGGGCCACGGCTTCCCGCCCGGCTAGCGCCAGCAGGGCTGGAATGTCTTCAGCCGCCACGGCCACATTGCGGCATTTGGCCTCGAAGGCGGTGCCGGCGTTGCCGGGAGCAACCAGCACTTCGGTGACGCGCGGCGAAGCGGCGAGTTTCCAGGCCAGCGCATGTTCGCGGCCACCAGAGCCGATGACGAGGATTTTCATGAAGCGGTCACTTGGGTCGGGTGGTGATTGTAAACGCCGGCTGCGGCAGGCCATCGGGCATGAAAAAGGCGCCCCGCCGTGAAGCGGGGCGCCTTGCGCTTGCAGCGACAGCTGTTGGGCGAGCTAGCGTCGGCGACGACGCAGACCGACCAGCAGCAGCGACAACAGCGTCCACAGCGGCAGCGCACCGCCAAAGTGCGGGGTCGTCACCACCCCAGTGCTAGTGCCGGAGCCGGTTGCCGGGCCAAGGACCTTCACTGCGGCCTTGCTGATGCTGCTGGCATTGCTGCTGTCGTAGACCGTCACGCTGGGGGTGAAGCTGCCGGTTCGGGTGTAGGCATGAGTCGCCGTAGCAGCGGCGCTGTCCTGGCTGCTGCCATCGCCGAAATCGAAAACATAGCGGGTGATGGTGGAGCCGGTCCTGGCGATGGAGGCGCTGGCGTCAAAAGCGACCGGTCTGCCGACGGTGGTGGTGGAGGGGCTGATGCTGAGCTGGGCGACCGTTTGCTGCGCGGCAGTGACCATGACCGTGGCGGTCGCAGTGCTGCTGTTGCTGGAGTCATCCCTGTCGGTCACCGTCAGCGTGACGGTGTAGCTGCCGGCAATGGTGTAGGCGTGCCGGGCGAGTTTCGCGGTACTAACCAGTTCGCTGGTGCCATCGCCGAAGTCGAAGCGATAGATGGCGCCGTCGTAACTGGTGGAGCCGGAGCCATCAAGAATGGCGGTGGCAGGCACCTGACTGCCGTTGGGCAGGCTGGCGCTGAGCACGGCAGTCACCGCTGCACCGGGGTTGACGGTGACCGTGCTGGTGGTGACCACAGCGGTCTCCGCAGTGGCGCTGTTGGCCGCGTCGTCGGCGACGATCACGCTGGCCGGATAGCGACCCACCCGCTCGTAGACATGGCTGCTGCTGGGGCTGCTCAGCCGCTCCGAGTGGGTGCCGTCACCGTAGTAGTAGGTGTAGCTGACGGTTCCCTTATTGGCGTCGGTATCGGTGACGCTGACATTGAAGGTCACCGTCAGCGGGCCGTTGGTCACATCGCCGGTCGAGGGGCTGGCGGTGAAACTGTCGATGGTCAGCGGCGATGCGCTCGGCTCGGACACGGTGATGCTGCGGGTGACCACCGCGCTCTCCAGGCCTTCGACATCTTTCACCTTCAGTTTGGCCAGATAGCTGCCGACCGTGTTGTAGGTGAAGCTCGGTTCGCTGCCGGCGCTGTCCACCAGCTCGAAGACGCCGTCGCCATCCAGGTCGTAGCTGTAGCTCACCACGCGGTCGCCGAGGTCTGGATCACTGGAGCTGCTGGCGTCGAAACGCACCGTCAGCGGCGCCGTGCCGCTGACGGGGGCTGCGGTGAGCAGTGCGACCGGCGCGCTGTTGGCGCCGTTGGCGGTGATGTGCACCACGCTGTCGAAGGCGCTTGCCATGCCGCGGGAATCCCGCACCTTGAGCGCGGCGTTGTAATTGCCGGCCATCGCGTAGCTGTGGCTGATGGCTGCGCCCGTCTGGGTGACGGTTTCGCTGCCGTCGCCGAAATCGAAGGTGTAGCTGGCGATGGTGTCGCCGGCATCGCTGTCGGCGGAGGCACTGCCGCTGAAGCTCACCAGCAGCGGCGTGCGGCCCGACAAGGGCGTGGCCGAGAGCACTGATACCGGCGCTGCGTTGGGGCCGCAGAGGTTCAGCGTGGCGGTCTTGAACCGGCCTTCACCCACCAGCGAGTCGGGCATGTTGTCCGGGGTCACCGCGCCGGCATTGATGCGCGACAGGAAGCGGGTCAGGGTCTGGGTGCCGGCGCTGGCAGGTGCCAGGCCGATATCCGCCGCATTCACCACGATGGTGATGAGGCCATTGGGGTCGAACTTGCTGCCGCCGGTTGCCGGCAACACGGTGGTGGTGCGGGTGATGCCCGCCTCATTCGGGGCCAGCAGCTCGAAGCTGGGCGTCGGGCCGCCCGCCGTGGTCATGCGCACCGTGTAGTACTTGTTGGTGGCACTCACCGCCACGTTCGGGTCGGTGCAATTGCTGAAAGCCGGGCTACAGAAACTCACCGGCCAGGTGGCACCGACCGGCACGGTCGCCAGGCTGGTCATGCGCAGGTGGAAGGCGATCTTGTAGTCGCCGTTATCGAAATATGGCTGCGAGATCGACAGCGAACGCACGTCGTAGAACGGGGTGCTGCCCTGTGTCGGGGTGATGCCGCTGAAAATGTCGTTGGCGGGATCGTTCAGCACGGTCAAGCCGGGGGCTAGGCAGATGTTCTCGGGCTGGCTGAGTGCCAGCGGCAGCACATTGCTACCCGGACCCGCACCCAGGTCGTTGCGCGCCACGATCTTGTAGAAATAGGTCGAGACATCCGGATCCTGCGTGAAGTCGTCGAACCTGGTGCTGGCGTTGTTGGTGACCGCAATCGGCTGGCTGCCGAAGCTGCCGGCGGTAGTCGAGCGGAAGATGCTGTAGCCGGTGATCGGCCTGCCGCCGTTGTCCGGCGGGTTCCAGCTGAGTGCCGACTGGGCGATGGTGCGGGTGCCGGCAAGGCAGGCCTGGTTTGGCGCGCCGGTGTCGGGATAGCTGGCGTCCCTGGCGGCGAACAGCGTGCGTCCGCCGTATTGACGCGCAATCTTGATCTGCGCACCGAAAGCGCCACGGGTTGCGGGCGCCACGGTGGGACTCAGCACGCAGTCGCCGGTGCAGCCATCGTCGTAGCCATAGGCCGGACGGCCGTTGTGATCGATGGTGATTTCGTTGAAGTCGAGCAGGTTGCGGTTATCCGGCGTGCTCATGCAGGTGGTGCCGCTGCGGCAGATGCCACCGACGCCCTGCACGGGATCGTCCGGCGAGATGTTGATCGTGGTCCAGGTCGCCCCGCCGTCATAGGTATGGGCAATGTAGGGATGCCAGACGCCAGTGAAGTCGATGCCGCCAGAGTTGCCGTCGGTGGTGGTGCCGATGAAGGCGCAGGCGGCACGGTCGGGGTCGCCGGCGATGGCATTGGTGAACACTGCATTCTTGATGCCCTGGGCGGCGCCGATGTTGAACGGCGCGCTCCAGGTGGCGCCCTTGTCCTTGCTGACTGCCACTACCGGCTCGCCATCGGCATTGACGTTGCAGAAATACAGGCTGCCATCGCTGGCGACCCCAATGGAAGGATCCTCGCTGCCGGTGGTCATGCTGGTGATCGGGATGTCTTTCCAGCTGAGGCCGGCATTGCTGCTGACCGAATAGCCGGGGCGACCGCCACCGCAGCTCTTGTCCGGCACGTGCACATCGCCGTCCGGGCCGACGCGTGCATGGCCGTGCAGGCCGCCGCAGGCGAGGCCATTGGTGAAGGGGATGCCCGGGCCATAGCTGCGGCCGCCGTCATCGCTGCGCTGGCAGAAATTCGGCGCCACGGCCTGCGAGCAGAAATACACCGCGTTCGGGAAACCGTTTGCCGTCGCGAGCTGCTTGAACGGCGAGCCGGCCGGGTAAGGGCCGCTGGCAATGGTCTGGTGGTCGGCCCCGCCATTGGGCGGCGCGACGCCGGCATCCGTCCAGCTCTCGCCATCGTCACTGGTATAGGCGTAGGAGTAATTGGCACCGGCCGTGAAGTTGGAGGCCCAGGTGCGGCCTGTGGTGGCGTCGGTGAACAGGATGGGGTCACCGACCACCTGCGGCTGGGAGGTGGCGAGGGGTGTTTTGTCTTCCCACTGGGCGTCGCAGCTTTCCGGCAGGGCGGGCACCTGGATTTCTGGCGGCGTGACACGGTAGACACTGCCGTTGATGAAGGCCATCGCCATGTAGCGCTTGCTGGTCGGGTTGAAGCCCAGGTTCATCTCGCCGCTGTTGGACTGCGCACCCAGCGCCTGCGGCGGGGTGAACACCTGATAACGCGGCGGCACCTCTGCCGCTCCGGCCGGCGGTGACAGAGCCCAAGTGCAAAAGGCACACAGAAACAGCGCCGCAGCTGCGGCCGAGCCGGAAATTCGCATTTCAATCCCTAGATTAATGACGATCCGGCGACTACCGCTGGACTAATGGCAAATCATTGTCTGGTTAACGGTTGCTTGACAAGGCATTCAGGTAGGTAATTCCAACCTTGTCGATATCGGTTTGATCCGCTGTGGCGCCGGCGGTCCGCCGCCACAAAAAAGCCCGCCAGCGGCGGGCTCTTGCGATCGGGCGTGCCGCTGATCAGCCTTTGTAGTCCTTGATGCCCTGCTCGATCTCGCCGCGCGCCGCGGCCGCATCGCGCCAGCCGGTGATCTTCACCCACTTGCCTTTCTCCAGCGCCTTGTAGCTCGAGTAGAAATGGTGGATCTCGTTGAGCACGCGCTCGGGCACGTCCTTGAGATCCTGCAGATGCGGGTAGGCGCCGTTGCTGACCTTATCGACCGGCACCGCCAGCAGCTTGGCGTCGGTGCCCTTCTCGTCTTCGGTGTCCAGCACGCACAGCGCGCGGCACTTGATGATGGAGCCGGCCACCACCGGATGCGGCGTCATCACCAGCACGTCGACCGGATCGCCATCGCCTGCGAGCGTCTTGGGGATGAAGCCGTAGTTGGCGGGGTAGCTCATCGCCACATTCATGAAGCGGTCAACCATCAAGAGGCCGGTGTCCTTGTCCACCTCGTACTTCACGGGCGGGCCGTAGGCCGGGATTTCGATGACGACATAAAACTCGTGCGGCGCTTTTTCGCCGGGGCCGAGGGCTTCAAGTCCCATAGGGGGTCTCGCTTTGCGGTGGGGAGGGGCGCGGATTATACGAAAGCAGGAGGGCGGTTTCGTTGCGCCATCGGCCCGCGACCGCTACCTTATCGGGCCTTGGAACTGGCGCGGCTCTGGCAGCTGCCGCCCAAGGCTTGCACAGCCCACCCTCTGACAGGCTTACCCCACACATGAGAATCATCCTGCTCGGCGCGCCCGGCTCCGGTAAAGGCACGCAAGGCGAGAAGCTGGCCGCGCATTTCGGTATCCCGAAACTTTCCACCGGCGATGCCCTGCGCGCCGCCGTGGCAGCAGGCACCGCGCTGGGCAGACAGGCCAAGGCGACGATGGATGCGGGCCAGTTGGTGGCAAACGAACTGGTCTACGGCATCGTCGAGGAGCGCCTGGCCCAGCCGGACGCCCAGAAAGGCTTCATCCTCGACGGCTTCCCGCGCAACATCGCGCAGGCCGACGTGCTGGAAGGAATGCTCGCCAAACTCAAGGTGCCGTCAATCAGTACTGCCCTGCATCTGCATGTGGAGGATGAGGAGATCATTACCCGCCTGCACTCGCGCGCCCTCAAGGAAGGCCGTGCCGACGACACCGAGGCGGTGATCCGCAGGCGCATCGAGATCTACAACGCCGACACCCGGCCGCTGCTCGACTACTACGAGAAGCAGGGCAAGCTGGTGACGCTGGAGGGTAAGGGCGGGCTGGAGGAGATCTTCGCGCGGATCGTCGCGGCAGTCTGACCCGGAAGCGTTCTAAAAAGCCCGCCGCCTGCGGGCTTTTTCAGTTGGGGGCTACAAGGGGCTACAGGTCGTGGGCGTCCAGCCAGGCTTCCGGCGGCTGCGGCTCCCCTGGCCGCGAGCGATCATCGATCAGCCCGAAGTCTTCGCTTTCGGCATCCAGCGCGCCATTTAGGTCTCCCGGCGGTGCGGTGGGCCGGGCATTGAGCTCGCCCCAGCTGTCGAAGTCGATCTCGTCGAGCGCGCCGTCGTAGTACTGCACCAGCACGATTTCGGCCTTGATGTCGATGCCAACCACCTCGAAGGACTGATCCCCGGCGGCATACCAATCGCCGACGGAGAACTCGCGCAACCACTGGGCCATGACGGACTCCCTTGCGGCCGGAAGCGGAGGGGTGCAGTGCGACCGCAGTACTTTTTTACGCCTGCCACTGCCTGCGGACAACCGCCGTTGGTCATATGACCATCGGGTTTGACGTCGGCTATCGAAGCGCTGCCAGCAGGGCCTCGCCGATGACGCCGCGGCGCCAGCCGGTCAGGGCCCTTGCCTTGCCGGCAGCGCCGTCGTAGAGCAGCGCGTCGAGATCGGCCCGCGGCGCCAGCAGGCCAGGCGGCACGCCCAGTGTCTGGGCGCTGTCCTGCACCACCTCGCGCAGCCGGGCGAGCAGTGCTTTCTGTGCCGGGCTCAGGCGCTCGTCGCGGGCGAGGGCGGTCCGGGAGTCGCTGGCGCTGGCGGCGATGGCCGCGAGCAGGGCATCGGCATGGCGCTCGAAAGTCTTTGGCGGCAGGCCCAGTTCCGACAGCTGTGTACGGTTTTGCGGGCGGCGCTCGGCCAGCCGGTAGACCAGCTCGTCTTCGACGATCCAGCCGCGTGGACGGTTCTTGGCAATCGCCTCGGTCTCGCGCCAAGCGGCGATGCCCGCTGCGGCGCGCTGCGCCGGCAGGTCCAGCCGCGCCAGCCCCTTCAGGCGCTGCCAGGCGTCCTCGGGGCGGGTTTCGTAACTCGCTGGCAGGGCTGCGCGGGCGGCGTCTTCCTGCATCCAGCTTTCCCGCCCACTGGCCCTGAGGGCGGCGAGCAGGGTCGGGTAGATGGTGGCCAGATGGGTGACGTCGGCAGCGGCGTAGGCGATTTCTGGCCCGGTAAGCGGGCGGCGCGACCAGTCGGTGCGGGTCAGGGTCTTGTCGATGACGATGCCGAGTTCCTGCATGACCAGCGCCGCGTAGCCCAGCTGATCACCCTTGCCGAGCAGGGCGGCGGCGAGCTGGGTATCGAAGATCGGCGCCGGGCAGCTACCGGTGAGCTGGGCAAAAATCTCCAGGTCCTGCGAGGCGGCGTGGAACACCTTGACGGTGCCGGGGTCGTTGAGCCGCGCGAACAGCGCACCGAGATCAGTAAGCGCGACGGTATCGATCACCCAGGCATCGATGCCGTCACCGATCTGGATCAAGCACAGCTTCGGGCGGTAGGTGTCGATGCGCAGGAACTCGGTATCGACGGTCAGCCAGTCGCGATCCCGCCAGCAGGTGATGGCGTTAGCGAGGGCGGCGGGGGTGTCGATCCAGTGGGTGGCGGTCATGCGGGTCTTCAGTCGGTGGGGCCATACGGTACCATCGCGCACGCCCTTCAACCTTGCTGCCCCATGTATCTCCAAGCCTTGCGCGTCGCGATCTCGCTGATGCTGTTTCGCGGTGGCCCGCAGGACATGCCGTATTCCATACCGCTGGCCCGCGCCGCTGCGGTGCTGGCGACGCTGGCCAGTGTGCTGATGCTGGCGCCGATCACTCCTTTCCCGCTGGCCCTGGCCACTGGCATCGGCGGCGCGGCCGGAGTCGCGTTCTTCACCCGGCAGCTGCTCAAGGGCCGCAAGCTCGACAGCCGTTTTGCGCAGACGCTGACTGCGCAGCTCTTGGTCGGCAGTCTGTTCGCGCTGGCGATGTGGCCGGCCTTTTCGGCACTTTCGCCCGCCATGCAGGCGCTGATGCAGGATGGCAAGGGCATGGAGCGCCTGCAAAGCGGCCAGCCGCTGCCGATCACCCCGCCGGCCTGGGCGGCACTGTGGTCGGATGCGATGTTCCTCTGGAGCCTTGCCGCCAGCGCCCGCATCAACCGCCTGGCGGCGGACCTCGGCCGGCCGGCGAGCTGGCTGCTGACCCTGCTCAGCCTGTTCGTGCTGTTCGGCTTCGTGCTGATGGCGCAAATTGTCGTTGCGATCTTCCTCACCTAGCACCCGCCATGCACCTGCATATTCTGGGAATCTGCGGCACCTTCATGGGCGGCATTGCCGCCATAGCCCGCGAGCAGGGTCACAAGGTGACCGGCAGCGATGCCAACGCCTGGCCGCCGATGTCCACCCAGCTGGAGGCGCTCGGCATCGGCCTGATGCCCGGCTATGCCCCCGAACACCTGCAGCCGGCACCCGATGTGGTGGTGGTCGGCAATGTGGTGACGCGCGGCAATCCGGCGATGGAGTACGTGCTCAACCAGGGCCTGCCCTACGTGAGCGGGCCGCAGTGGCTGGCCGAGAACGTGCTGCGCGACCGCCATGTGCTGGCGGTGGCGGGCACCCATGGCAAGACCACCACCACCTCGATCCTGGCCTGGCTGCTGGAACACGAAGGCCTGAAGCCCGGTTTCCTGATCGGCGGCGTACCCGGCAACTTCGGCATCTCCGCGCGGCTGGGTGACTCGAAATACTTCGTGATCGAGGCCGACGAATACGACACGGCGTTCTTCGACAAGCGCAGCAAGTTCGTGCACTACCGGCCGCGCACGGCGATTCTCAACAACCTCGAATACGACCACGCCGACATTTTCCCCGACCTCGCCGCGATCGAGCGGCAGTTCCACCACCTGGTACGCACCGTGCCCGGCGAAGGACGGCTGGTGGTGAACGCGGGCGATGCCAATCTCGCCCGCGTGCTGACCATGGGCTGCTGGAGCGGAGTCGAGTACTTCGACGCCGCCAGCGGCTGGCAGGCGCAGCCGCCGGATGCCGCCGGCGGTTTTGAGGTGAGCCATCAGGGTCTGGCGCAGGGGCTGGCAAGCCTGAGCCTCGCCGGTGCCCACAACCGCAGCAACGCGCTGGCGGCGATCGCCGCGGCGCATCATGTCGGCGTCCCTGCGCAGCATGCGATCGAGGCACTGGCCTCCTTCACCGGCATCCGCCGCCGGCTTGAACTGCGCGGCACGGTGCGCGGCATCGCCGTCTACGACGACTTCGCGCATCACCCGACCGCCATCGGCGTCACGGTGCAGGCGCTCAGGGAACAAGGCCCTGGCCGCATCCTGGCGGTGCTGGAGCCGCGCTCCAACACCATGCGGCTTGGCAGCCACAAGGACGAGCTGGCGCAAGCGCTCGCGGATGCCGACCTCTGCTTCGTCTACGCCCCGCCAACGCTCAAGTGGGATGCCGCCGCAGCCCTGGCTGCGGTCGGCCAGCGGCTGCGACTGCATGCCGGGCTGGAGCCGCTGATCGCCGCCATCGCTGACCAAGCGCGTGCAGGCGACCGGGTGCTGGTGATGAGCAATGGCGATTTCGGCGGCATCCACGGCCGCTTGCTGGCGGCCTTGGCGAATTAGCACCATCAGGTCAGCCGCGAACGATGCACTGCGTTTTACCGGATGTAGCGTGCTCATCTTGGCGTCATGTTTGCGTAGTTAGATTTCATACCACTCGATCATTCTCAGGGGACTGACATGTCACAGCGTCAAAAACTGCTTGCCGTATCCGCGCTGGTTGCCAGCGCCGTCGTCGTCGGCTGCCACAACGACACGCTGGGCGACCCCAATGCCACGCCGACCGGTCCGGTCGCCACTGGCGATACCGTGGCGCTGACCTCCACCGGCAAGGTCATCACCTTCGGGAGGGCCCCTTCGGCGACGCTGACCAGCAGCCAGCCGATCACGGGACTGGCCGCCGGCGAAAGCCTGCTGGGCATCGATACCCGGCCGAAGAACAGCCTGATCTATGCGCTGTCCGACCAGGCCAACCTCTACACCCTCGATCCCTCGACCGGCATAGTCACCCGCCTGGGCGCGCTGAAGGCCTCGACCACCGCACCGACCAATGCCGCGTCGGCCACCAACCCCGCCTGTCCGGCCGCCACCGCCGCACCGGCCTACACGGCGCTGGTCGGCACCGAGTTCGGCATCGACGTCAATCCAGCAGTGGATCGCCTGCGGGTGGTCAGCAATACCGGCCAGAACCTGCGCATCAACATGGATACCCAGGAAGTCACCGCCGACTGCAACATCAGCGCCGCCAGTGGCATGCCCAAGCCGAGCGCGGTGGGCTACACCAACTCGGTGGTCGGCATGACCGACCCGGCCACTGCTACGGCGCTGTTCTACATCGATACTGATACCGACATGCTCTATAACGTCGACCCCGGCACCGCAACCCCAGCAAACAACGCCAACACCGGGGTGATCAAGGCGGTGGGTCCGCTCGGCGTCAACGTCACCGCAGTGAACGGTTTCGATATCGCCGGCACCACCCCCTACGCGGTATTCACGGTCGGTACCACCACCGGCTTCTACCGGATTGATCTGACCACCGGCGCGGCGACCGCAGTGGCCAACTTCAGCCAGCCCGACACCCTGCGTGGATTGGCGCTGAAGTAAGTCCCTGGAGCTGAACCGCTGACCGGGTTCGCACCCGGTAAAGCAAGGGGCTGGAGCGATCCGGCCCTTTTTTGTGGGCGCTTGCGGCATCATCGCGGCCTGATTTTTCCGGAACGCCCCGCATGTCCCTGCCTGATCCCGCCGTGCTCGAAGCCTGTGCCGCCCGCGCCCTTGAAGCCGCGCAGCGGGCTGGCGCCACGCAGGCCGAGACCAATGTCGCCACCAGCCGCGCGCTCACCGTCAATGTCCGCAAGGGCGAGGTCGAATCCGTCGAGTTCCAGAAAGACCGTGATCTCACGCTCACTGTCTATTTTGGGCATCGCATGGGTTCCGCCAGCACTGCGGATCTCTCCGATGCCGGTATCGCCGCCACGGTCGCGGCGGCCTGCGACATTGCCCGTGCCGCCGGCGAGGACCGCTGCCTGGGCCTTGCCGATGCGGCGCGCATGGTGGTTGCGCCGGCCGGCGGATTTGCCGATCTCTCGCTGGTGCACCCCTGGGCGCTGACGCCCGAGATGGCGGCCGATCTGGCCTGCGCCGCCGAAGCGGCTGCCTTCGCCGCCGATCCAAGGGTCGCCCAGAGCGAGGGTGCCGGTGCCGAGACCCGCGAGGGCCTGAGCGTCTACGCCAACACCCATGGTTTTTTCGGTCATAGGCGCAGCACCGACCACTCGCTGAGCTGCGCAGTGATCGCCAAGGCCGGCGACAAGATGCAGAACGGCCACCACTACACGAGCGCCCGCGATCGCGAGGGGCTGCTGTCACCCGAGGCTGTGGGTGCCGAAGCCGGCCGCCGTGCTGCCGCCCGGCTGGGCGCGCGTTCGCTGACCACCCGCAGGGTGCCGGTGCTGCTGATGCCGGAAGTCGCACGCGGCCTGATCGGCCAGTTCCTGGCCGGCATCAGCGGCGGCGCGCTCTATCGCAAGGCGAGCTTCCTGCTGGACAAGATCGGCACGCCAGTGTTCGCCCCGCATCTGCATATCCACCAGCGGCC
>JBKJJE010000074.1:0-8566 GCA_046598075.1 Stagnimonas sp. | reverse complement strand
GCTGCGCTCACGACGCCAACCCAATGATTTTTGACCCTCTTGAACTGGCCCGCACTCGCGGGCTTTGTTGTTTCTGTGTCCCCCTATAATCCGCCGCACATTCCAGCCCGCACGCTCCCTTGCAAGTCCGCCGCATACCGCGCGAAGACCACCCCGTCTCACGCAAGCTCATTTCCAATGCGGCACTCAAGGTGCTGTACGGCCTGCGCGATGCCGGCTTCGAGGCGCATCTGGTGGGTGGGGCGGTGCGCGACATCCTGGCCGGCATCACGCCCAAGGATTTCGACATCGCTACCAATGCGCGCCCTGAGCAGATGCGCGCGGTGTTTCGCACCGCGCGGCTGATTGGCAGGCGTTTCGTCATCGTCCATGTGCGGTTCGGCAACGAGATCATCGAGGTCACCACTTTCCGCGGCGCCATCACCGACAGCCACGAACGCGACGAGACCGGCCGCATCCTCAGCGACAACGAATACGGCACGCTGGAAACCGATGCGATCCGTCGCGACTTCACCGTCAATGCGCTCTATTACGACATCGACGACTACGCCGTGGTGGATTTCACCGGCGGCATAGAAGATGTGCAGAACCGCCTGATCCGGCTGATTGGTGACCCGGAACTGCGCTACCGCGAAGACCCGGTGCGGATGATGCGGGCGGTGCGCATCGCCAATAAGCTGCGCTTTACCATCGAGCCGGCCAGTGAAGAAGCCATCTATCGCCTGGCGCCGCTGCTGCGCGAGATTCCCGCCGCGCGCCTGTTCGACGAGATCATCAAGATCCTGCTGACGGTCGATGCCGTTGCCAACTTCCGTGGCCTGCGCGTGCGCGGGCTGTTCGGCGAGCTGTTCCCGCATACCGAGGCCACCCTTAAGCGCCATCCGGGCTTCGAGAGTTTCATCGTCAAGGCGCTCGAGAACACCGCCAAGCGCATCGCGGAGGATCAACCGGTCACCCCAGCGTTCCTGTATGCCGCCATCCTCTGGCCCTGTGTGGCGGAGCGTTTCGTGCAGCTCATGCAGCGTGAAGGCCTGAACCCCAGCCTGGCGCTGAGCCAGGCTGCGGACGAGGCGATCGCGCTTGCCAACGGCCGGGTCACCATCCCAAAGCGGTTTGCCATGCCGATGCAGGAAATCTGGGCGCTGCAGCCGCGTCTGGAGCAACGCAAGGGCGGCAAGCCGGCGCGCCTGTTGACCCACCCACGGTTTCGCGCCGCCTACGACTTTCTGGTGCTGCGCGCCGAAGTCGGCGATGCCAGCCAGGAACTTGCCGACTGGTGGACGGCAGTGCAGCTGCAACCCGGCGCCCTGCCGCCGCTGGACCAGGACGAGGAGCTGGCTGCGACCACTGAAGACAAGCCGAAAAAGCGCCGCCGCCGCAGTGGCCGCAGCCGCAATTCCGCTGGCAACAAGCCCGCCGGCAATGCCTGAAGTTTTTGTGGGTCTGGGGGCAAATCTTGGCGATCCGGCGACCCAGTTGCGCACGGCGGTAGAGGCGCTGGAGGCGCTGCCCCGGACGCAAGTGACGGCGGTCTCGTCGTTCTACCGCTCCGCCGCCATCGGCCCGGCCGGACAACCCGACTACTGCAACGCCGTGGCCCGGCTCGATACCGCCTTGCAACCCGAGGCCCTGCTCGACGCGCTGCTCGCCATCGAGGACATGGCCGGCCGCCTGCGCGGCGAGCGTTGGGCGGCGCGGGTGCTAGATCTGGACCTGCTGGTTTACGCCGGTGTCGTCTGCCATAGCCCGCGTCTGACGCTGCCGCATCCGGCCCTGGCGCAGCGCGCGTTCGTGCTGGTGCCGCTGGCGGAAATTGCTCCCGACCTTTGCATTCCGGGCCTTGCCACGGTCGGCGAACTGCTGGCGCGGCTGCCCGATGCAGCTCTGGCACGCTGGCCATGAGCGGGCAGGGCTATGTGGTGATCGATGGCCCGATCGGCGCCGGCAAGACCACGCTGGCGCGGCGTCTGGCTGCCGACACCGGTGCGCGGCTGCTGCTGGAACAGCCCGAGAACAACCCTTTCCTGCCGCGTTTCTACCGTGACCCGACGACCGGCGCGCTACCTGCGCAGCTGGTGTTCCTGCTGCAGCGCGCCGGCCAGTGCGAGGCTTTCGCGCAGGGCGACCTGTTCGACGAGCAGTGGATTGCCGATTTCCTGTTCGACAAGGATCGCCTGTTTGCCGAGCTGACGCTGTCGCCAGCGGATCTGAAGCTCTACGACACGGTGTTCGAGCGTCTGGCCTGGAGCGTGCCCGCACCGACGGCGGTGATCTATCTCACCGCACCCGTGGAGGTGCTGATGGAGCGCATTGCCGAGCGCGGCCGCAGCTACGAGGCCACCATCTCGCGCAGCTACCTGGAAGACCTGAGCGGTGTCTACGCGCGCTACTTCGCAGCCTATCGCGCTGCACCGGTGATCGAGATCGACGTCTCGCAAGTCGACCTTGCCGCACACAACGGCACCTACACGCAATTGCGACAGTGGCTCGGCAGGCCGGAAGGCTATGCGCGGTTGCCCGAAACGCTGTTGTTATAGTTGCCGCATGACCGAAGCCATCAAACAACTCAACATCGCCGACCTCGCCAGGATGCGCGCCGAAGGCGACAAGATCGCCTGCCTCACCGCCTACGACGCCAGCTTCGCGCTGATCGAGGACCGTGCCGGCGTCGATGTGATTCTCATCGGCGATTCGCTCGGCATGGTGATCCACGGCGGCAGCACCACCACGCCGGTCTCGGTGGGCGATATCGTCTATCACTCGCGCTGCGTGGCCCCGCATCTGCGGCGTGCCTATCTGGTTGCCGACCTGCCCTTTTTGAGCTACGCCACCCTCGATCGCGCGCTGGATTCCTCGCAGCGCCTGATGCAGGAAGGCGCTGCGAAGATGGTCAAGCTCGAAGGTGGCCGCGAGCAGGCCAACATCGTCGAGTACCTGGCGGTGCGCGGCGTGCCGGTGTGCGCCCATCTGGGCCTGCAGCCGCAATTCATCCACAAGATGGGCGCCTTCAAGGTACAGGGCCGTGACGACGCCGCCGCCGAAGCCATGCTGCACGATGCGAAAGTGCTGGCCGAGGCGGGAGCCGATCTGCTGCTGCTGGAATGTGTACCCGCTGCGCTGGCGGCACGCATCACCGCCGAGTCGCCAGTGCCGGTGATCGGCATCGGCGCCGGTGCCGAGGTCGATGGCCAGATTCTGGTGCTGCAGGATGTGCTGGGCATCTCGCCGCAGGTGACGCTGGGACGCACGCCGCGCTTCGTCAAGAATTACCTTGCTACTGCTACAGCCAATGGCGAAAAGGCCGGTGTCATCGAAGCCGCGATTGCTGACTATGTGCGCGAAGTGAAAGCGAAAGCGTATCCCGCGCCGGAACACTGCTTCTAGGGCCATGCTCACCGTACACACCGTTGCCGAGCTGCGGCAACAGCTCGCCGTCTGGCGCGTTGAGGGCGAGCGCATCGCCTTCGCGCCGACCATGGGCAATCTGCACACGGGCCACATCGACCTGATCCACGCCGCGCGCCGCCATGCGCCACGGGTGGTCGCCAGCATTTTCGTCAATCCGCTGCAGTTCGGCGCCAACGAGGACTTCAGCCGCTATCCGCGTACCCTTGCCGCCGATCAGCAGCAACTGGCGGCGGCAGGCTGCGACCTGCTGTTCGCCCCGAGTGCGGAGGAGATGTATCCCTCCGGCCTGCCGCTCGGCACCGAGATCAGGGTCAGCGCCGTCAGCGAGGGGCTGGAAGGCGAGTTCCGCCCGGGGCATTTCGAGGGCGTGGCGACGGTGGTCAACCTGCTGTTCAATCTGGTGCAGCCAGAAGTGGCGCTGTTCGGTGAAAAGGACTGGCAGCAGCTGGCGGTGATTGCCCGCATGGTGCGCGACCTGCAGCTGCCGATCGCCATCGTCGGCGTGCCGACCCGGCGCGATGCCGACGGCCTGGCGCTGTCATCCCGCAACCAGTATCTGACGGCAGCGCAAAGGGCCACGGCAGCGGTGATCCACGCCACGCTGATGACCATCGCGCATGAGCTGAAGCAGGGCTCGCGGGACTTCGCAGGCCTCGAACAGGCCGGCATGCAGGCGCTGGCGGCGCACGGATTCACGCCGCAGTATGTCGCCATCCGCACGCCGGATTTGCAGCCGGTTGCCAATGAAAACAAGCAGTTGGTGGTTCTGGCAGCGGCAGTCCTGGGCACTACCCGGCTGATCGACAACCTGCAGGTGTCGCTGGCCTGACCCCCGGCACTTGATCCCCGACGGAATCAGCCTAAACTTATGTCTGATTCGCGACGGCGCTCTCACTGGTTCCGCTCCGCTCCCGAACCGGGTGTATGTCTTATTGGGCCGCCCGCTTGCTTGTTGAACCCATCCGCGAAGCGCGCATGTCTTATTGGGCCGCGCTGACCGCACAGCAAGAGGAACCGCCATGCGTCTCACCATGCTCAAGTGCAAGCTGCACTCTGTCCGCGTCACCCACTCCGAACTCGACTACGACGGCTCCTGTGCCATCGACGGCAAGCTGCTGGATCTCGCCGGCATCCTGGAGTTCGAGCAGATCCAGATCTACAACGTCACCAACGGCGAGCGTTTCACCACCTACGCCATCCGCGCCGAGGAAGGCAGCGGCATCATCAGCGTCAACGGTGCGGCAGCCCACAAGGCGCGCGTCGGAGACAAGGCGATCATCGCCATCTACGCCGACATGGACGAGGCACAGGCGCGTCTCTACAAGCCGCGTCTGGTGTACTGCAACGACCAGAACGGCGTCGCCCGCACGGCCAATACCATTCCGGTGCAGATGGCCGCGTGAGTCACCGCGCCGCGTCAGCAGCGCGCCAGACCCGCGCGGCTCTCGCCCCAAGCGCGAACCCAGCGCCCGCCGCGATGCGGGCGTTTTCTTTTGCGGTGCATACATGGCCCACACCCAGAGCTGGTTCCCCACCCTCATCCACCACGCGCCGCTGATGCGCGAGGGCGCAGCCGGTCTCAACCGCGAGCTGCTGAAAGAGATCGAACAGCTGCGCGACCTTGATCGCGCCGGGCAGCAGTGGTCGAAGACCGGCTATGTTGGCGGCTACACCAGCTATGGCTCGATGGACCGCCTACACCAGTTCAGCAGCACCTTCATGGCGCTGGAAACCAGGCTCAACAGCCATGTGCGTCGCTACGCCAAGGCACTGCACTGGGATCTGCGCGGCGGCAGGCTGGCGATGACCGACTGCTGGGCCAACATCATGCCCCGGGGCTGTGCGCACAGCTTTCACCTGCACCCGCAATCGGTGGTCAGCGGCACCTATTACGTGAAGACGCCGCGCGGCTGCTCTGGCCTCAAGTTCGAAGACCCGCGGCTGTCTCGCATGATGGCCGCCCCCATGCGCAGCGAGGCGGCACCCCGCGAACAGCAGCCGTTCATTACCGTGCCCGCGGTCGCCGGCCATGTGGTGCTGTTCGAGAGCTGGCTACGGCACGAGGTGCCGGCCTCCACCATCGCGCAGGAACGGGTGAGCATCAGCTTCAACTACCACCTGCTGTAGGTGGCGGCACGGCTTTCGCTAGTGCGGGGGATGTGTTTACCTACCCGGCAACGTCCCCGTCACTGATCCGCATGTCCGCACTCCCGCAAAGCCGCGCCTGGCGCGCCCTCTTGAGCCATGCGCGCGAGCTGGATGACGTCCATCTCAACGCCCTGTTCGCCGCCGACCAAGGCCGCGCGCAATCCTTCAGCGCCGAGGCTGCGGGCCTCTTCCTCGACTACAGCAAGCAGCGACTCACCCGCGAGACCCGAGACCTGCTGCTGGGCTATGCGCAGCAGCAGGAGCTGGGTGGCTGGATCAGCAAGCTCGTCGCCGGCGAGCCGGTCAACCACACCGAAGGCCGCGCGGCCTGCCACATGGCCCTGCGTGCGCCGCCCGAGGCGGTGATGCGGGTCGGCGGCATCAACGTCGTACCGCAGGTGCATGCCGTGCTCGACCGCATGGCGGTGTTCGCCGACAGCCTGCGCAGCGGCCAGTGGAAGGGTGCGAAGCGCAAGCCCATCACCGATGTGGTGAACATCGGCATCGGCGGCAGCGACCTGGGCCCGCGCATGGTGGTGGAGGCCCTGCAACCGTTTGCCGATGGCCCGCGCACGCACTTTGTCGCCAACGTCGATGGCGCGCAGATCGAGCAAGTGCTGCAAGCCCTCGACCCCGCCACAACCCTCTTCATCGTCACCAGCAAGACTTTCAGCACGCAGGAGACGCTGGCCAATGCCCAGGTTGCACGCGACTGGCTGGTGGCAGCGCTCGGCGAAAAAGCCGTCCCGAAGCACTTTGTCGCCGTCAGCACCAACCTTGCTGCGGTCGCAGCCTTCGGCATCGCGACGCAGAACGTCTTCGGTTTCTGGGATTGGGTGGGCGGCCGTTATTCGATGTGGAGCGCGGTCGGGCTGTCGATCATGGTGGCGCTCGGCCCCGCATGCTTTAGGCAGTTGCTGGCCGGCGCGCACGCGATGGACCAGCACTTCCAGCACGCGCCACCAGAAGCCAACCTGCCGGTGCTGATGGCGCTGCTGACGTTCTGGAACACCAACTTTCTGGGCGCCAGCGATCAGGTCATCGCCCCTTACGCCCATCGCCTGGAAAAGTTCGTGGCCTGGCTGCAGCAGCTGGAGATGGAAAGCAACGGCAAGCGCATCAACCGCGCCGGCGAGCCGGTGAGCTACGCCACCACGCCGACGCTCTGGGGCGATGTCGGCAGCAACGGCCAGCATGCGTTCTTCCAGATGCTGCATCAGGGCACCAGCGCGCACCCGATGGACTTCATCCTCATTGCCAGGCCAGACCACCCGCACGCCGAACTCAACCAGCTGCTGCTCGCCAATGGCCTGGCGCAATCGCAGGCCATGATGCGCGGCAAGACCGCCATCGAAGTCCGCGCGGAGTTGAGCGCCAAGGGCCTGAGCGGTGCGGCACTGGAGGCCGCCATCCCGCACCGGGTGTTCCCCGGCAACCGCCCCAGCAACACCCTGCTGCTGCCGCAGCTCGACGCCTGGCACCTCGGCGCGCTGTGCGCGCTCTACGAGCACCGCACGTTTGCATTGAGCGTGTTGTGGGATGTGAACGCCTACGACCAGTGGGGCGTGGAGCTGGGCAAGCAGCTCGCGGGCACGGTGCTCAAGGCGATGCAGGGCGAGCAGGTGGAGCTGGATAGCTCGACGCGGCAGTTGCTGCAGAAGCTCGGCTAGTTTTTGTGAGTAATGTAACCAGCCCTCAAAAGCATCTCGAAGAGGATTTGGCGACTCTTTCCGAACTTCTTATTACGAACGGGCCTCTGCCGCCACGCCATGTGCGGTCGATAGCATCGCCAATAGTAAGGAAGTGGCTAGTGGAGGGAATGTTGAATCGACTGGCGTTTGAAAGTGCAGTGAAGTTTGAGCTTCCCGCATACGACACAACTGAAGTTTTCTTGGCTCTTCCTAACTACCCAGAAATCAATTTTTTCTTGGCTGGTGGAATCCATTTAGGGGGAGAGCCAGTCAGATCGATTTACGCCTCACGACTCCCATACTCAGGCAAGTCGCCTATTCCAGCTGAAACCTCAATCGCGCTCTATACGCCTGGAAAATATCTAGGCTCAAAGCGGATTTCATTTGAAGGCCACTCATTTTCTGCAGAACAGATAATTAGTTTTGTTGCGAATAAGCACGGTGGTGTTCATCTTGATTCCGTGCGTGAGAAGCAATGGCAGGGGCATCTCGAACGAGCTGCTAGCTACATGACATTCGGCAACCCCAACAACGAGAAGAAAACAGGGGTAGTTGAGCTGGGAGATGTTGGCGGCCCTTGCATGATTGTTATTCCGAAAGAAAAGGGAAATCTATGGAGCTGCTTGGAAATCGAGATGCTCTCGGCTGCGCAGGCACTACTGAATGTCCACATTAATGGCCAGCCGCTGGTTGTGTGGAAACCCAAGCCGCAGCAATCGCTTTTCTCGCGGATCGTTAAGTGGGTTAGCCAGCGTAGGTCGGATTAGCGGAGCGTAATCCGACTTCCGAGTAATGCACTCGGCTCGCAATGTGCGAGCGTCGGAATACGCTGATGCTATTCCGACCTACGGTAGATCAAGCCCTTGCCCGATCTCCGCGCTGCTCCGGCACCGCATTCGGTACTACGTCCGGCAACGTCTGTACCGCCGCGTGCGGTGCACGCGCGAATAAGCCGAAGCTCGCGGGTAGCAGGCGCACCGCCGTGCCGGGCTTGAGGGCGAGCGCCATCGGGTCGAGATGACCCAACTCGATATCGACCTTGGAGTCGTCGTAGGCAAGCTTGGCCACCGCTTTTACCAGCGGGCCGGTGCGCTGCACGAAGCTGATCTGGGCATCGAGGCCGTCGCTGGTCGGCTCGACCAGCCGCAGGTCGTGCGGGCGCACGTAGACATCCACCGGACCGCTGAGCTTGGAATCGGTAGGCAGTGACAGGCCATTGAGCTTGAGCTTGCCCTGCTGCACTTCACCAGCAAGCAGATTCACGCTGCCGAGAAAGTCGAACACGAAGGGCGTGGCGGGCTGCTCATAGACCTCGGCGG
>JBKJJE010000107.1:0-3197 GCA_046598075.1 Stagnimonas sp. | reverse complement strand
TGTTGCCTTCACAGCCACATCACTTTTGCAGTGGGGGCAGATGTTGGCCTGCTTTTGAATCCACTCTGCACACTGCGGGCACTTGCGACGATCTCCGCTGGCGAAAAACATCAGGACAGCCAATGGTCCCAGCAGCATGCCGCCTATCGCGCCCGACGCCCTGTCAAAACCCCTGCGCTTGGCTGCGCTGATTCCGATCAAAGCCCCGAACAATATCCAGTAAATAACAGCCATGCCCAGCTCCCCTTTTTAGTTTGAATGACGCACTCTAACGGCCGCGTCCTTGCGACATGCACTCATGTGGCTGCATTGATCACCGCACCAGCCTGCCCGCAATCTCAATGCCGTTGCCAAACTCTTCAGCGCGCACCGTGAACGAAGCATGCTGTGGCTCACTGCTGTGGCTGCTGATCTCGACTAGTCCGCCAGGCAGCTGCCGCAGATATTTCGCGATGTTCTCGTCGCCAAAGCGGATGCCGTAGATCTCGCCGCTGCGAATGATCTTGTCGCTGGCGTTGAACAGCTCGACGCTGCCATCGCGAAGGACTGGAAACATGCTGTCGCCGCTGATCGTGGCCTTGAACAACATGGCGCCGAGCAGCCCCTTGGAGCGCAGCCAGCTCTTGCGGTACGCATCCCATGCTGATTGCGGCTCATCGAAGTCCACCACCCGACCAGGGCCGGCGCCAAACTCAACATCAAACACGGGCACGTAGGCGTAGTCAGCCGGGTCGATCTCGATCACATCTCCCTGCCATTCGAATCGCACCATGCTCAGTCGGTCGCCTAGTACACGGCCGGCGGTGTTGACCAGCCGAGTCATTTCGGCCTCAACGGACTCGCGCACGCCCCTGAGCACCCACAACGGGTTGGCGCCAAGCCGTTCGTGCAGGGCGATCAGGGTTTCTGCGTCTGGCGCGCGGTCCCCCAGCTCATAGCGGCGCCAAGAACTAAGGCTCACGCCGACCTTGTCAGCAAACTCCACTTGGGACGCTTCGCCCCGTATGGATTTAAGACGTTCGCCTATCTCTAAAAGATTCATTCCGAACGGGCTTGCATCGCCGCTCCAAACGGGTTTATATTGCGTTCCAGACGGAACAAGTAACACCCAAACGGAACGAATATGCATCCCGCCGACATCAAGGCCCAGCTCCAAAAAAGAGGATCGCCCTGCATCCGCATCGCGGAACGCCTTCGGGTTCCACGCTCAACCGTCAGCGCTGTCGTGAACGGCAACGGCACTAGTCGCCGGGTGGCATTCGAGATCAGCCGCGTCATCGGTCGCCCGGTCGGCGAGATCTGGCCCGGCAAATACGAGCCCAAGGTGGTGCGCGCCACCACGCGCCGCGCCATCAAGCGGTTCAGCCGTGCAGCGGGTCGGTAGGGCATCCAGTTCATGACCACATCTTACCCCCGCCGCCCCAGCGCATCACCAGCGAAAGCCGGCCGGGGTTTCTCCAGCAATCAAGCCGATTTTTTCCAGCATCTGGACGAGCCATCGGTAATGGCCAGCCGTAATGCGCCGGCGCTCGACATCGGCCCCGAGCTGATGGGCGCCATCAACACCGCACTGCGGGAGGCGCGTGCCCTGGGCTACAGCCGCGAGCGGATTGTTGATCGCATGAACGCTTGCCTTCACGACCGCGAGCGCGCCCTGACGCTGCGCCAGCTCAACAGCTGGACCGCCAGCAGCAAAGAACATCACCCGTTTCCACTCGACTGCCTCGCCGCGTTCAGCTGGGCAACGAGCTGCGCCGAGCCCCTGCGGGTGCTCGCCCGCGCCCTGGGCTTTGACCTGGTCGACGCCCGCGAGCAGGCCGCCAAAGAGCTGGGCGAGATGCAGGTGGAACTCGCCCGCCTGCGCCGCAAGAGCGGCGAGCTGACCAAGCAGCTGGGCGCCTGACGTGCTGCGCGCCCACCACTTCTCCTCGTCCTGCGCCCCATGCGCAGGGCTTTCATCCCCGGCAGCGACGGTTGCCGGGGCTTTTTAACCCACCTCAAAGGCTCCTCAAAATGGCAAAAAAACAAGACATCGCCCTGGCTGACCCCAAAAGCGTCCACGCGGACGCTTTTGGGAAATTGGCCCTGCACCTGGGCGTCGACGCCGACGCCCCGGCCCAAGAACTGCTCGAACTCGGCATCAGCGAGATCAACCGCGCGGAGCGTTCGCTTATGCGCGCCGGTGCTTGTTTCATCGCCCTCAAGGGTCAGCTGCCGCACGGCCAGTTCGAGATCGCACTCGAGGCCGCTGGGGTGCCCCTGCGCCAGGCGCAGAAGGCGATGCAGATCACGCAGATGCTCAGCGAGCTGCCGCAGGCCGTTGCCCAGCGCCTGGCGCTGGCACCGCCTTCCAAATTGCTCGCCATCGCCCGCGCCGATGACCAGGTGCTGGAGCGCCTGATCGAAAAGGGCGAGCTGGCCGACATGGGCACCATCAGCGTTCGCGAGCTGGAACTCAAGATCAAACGGCTGGAAGGCCAGCTCGCTACCGAACACACCAAGCGCGAGACCGCACAGGCTGAAACCGCTCGCGTCAAAGATCGCGCCCTGCATCGCTTGCAGCGGGTGGATATGCCCGAGTTCTGCGTGGTCGCCCGTGAGGAGTCGACCGCACTCACCGAGCAGATCGACGTCGCGCTCGACGGCCTGACCAGCCTGCTCAACGACAACCTGCTGGCCTCGCACACCGAGGTGGCTGAGGCCGACCGCTACGCCGCCACGGCAGCTGGCACGTTCTTTCACAGCCTCAAGGCTGCCTGGGCGCGTGCTGGATTTTTGCTGCAGCAGATCGACGAGCACTTTGGCGAGCCTGCCACCGGCATGGCCCGCTTCGAGCACCAGCTCAAGGTCGCCGAGGTGGATGCCTTCAAGCACGCGCGCGAGCAAATCATCGGCCGCATGAAGGCACAGGCCAGCAACCGCGAGGCCGTGCGTGAGAACGCCAAGGAAGGCAAGAAAGGCCGCAAGCGCACCGTGCGGGACGAGGGCTAAGCCGTGACGGTCATCGCCTTGCGCTCGCGCACCCCGCTCGTTGAGCTGCTGCCAACCGACCCACTGGCACACCTCACCGACAGCGCGCGTGATGAGGCGCTGCGTTGTTATGCGGTGATTCGCCCTGCGCTGGATCGGGTGCGCAACGGCGTGAGCATCCGCGCGGCAGCCGAGTGGCTGCACCAGACCGGCGCCGGCACCATGCC
>JBKJJE010000024.1:0-18721 GCA_046598075.1 Stagnimonas sp. | reverse complement strand
GTGACGATGGCGCGCGGCAGCTGGTCTTCGTTGAAGGGATTGCCGCCGTTCTGCCTGATGGCATCGAGCTTGGCATCCAGCACCGGATCGCCGGGGGCGGCAAACGGCAGCTTGTCGATGATCACCAGCCGCAGCGCCGGGCCTTTGACATCGACCCCTTCCCAGAAGCTGGCGGTCGCCACCAGCACCGCATTGCCTGCTTCCACGAACCGGCGCAGCAGCTCGGCCTTGGGGAAATCGTTCTGCGCGAGCACCGGCAACGCCGGGAGCGCATGGCGCAGCAGACCGGCGTAGGACTGCAGGGCGCGGTGGCTGGTGCAGAGCACGAAAGCACCGCCGTTGCTGGCTTCAATCACTGGCCGCATCACTGCCGCACAGGCGCCTGTGTAGGCCGGGTCATTCGGCTCCGGCAGGTTCGGCGGCAGCCAGAGCCGGGCCTGGGTACGGTAGTCGAACGGCGAATCGAGCCTGAGTGCGGGTGTGCCGCTGAGTCCCAGCGGGCCGGAGAAATGCTGGAAGTCGGCGCCCGCTGCCAGCGTCGCGCTGGTGAAGATCCAGGCTCCGGGATGCGCTGCCCGCATGGCGGCGAAAGGCTTGGCGACTTCCAGCGGGGTGGCGTTGAGCGCGCCGCCCCGACCGATCGGCTCGACCCAGCGCACCTGCACATCGCGTACCTCGGCGTCCGCGACCACCGCCCAGCGCTCCTGCAGCTTCAGCACCCGTTCGAGGCAGCTGCTGAACTCGGCGCTGCGCTCCTCCAGCGGTTTCAGGCAGAGCACCACCGCATCGATTTTCTCGCCGAGGTTCTGCACGCAGTCGGCGACTCCAAAGCGGCGGTGAAACTCCTCGAAACGCTCGCGCAGGCCGCCAGCGGCAAACTGAGCTTCGAGCCGCGCCGTCGCCTCCACCAGCTCGGTGAGCGCCAGGGTCAGATCCGGCGTGTCGTTCCACTTGTCGACCTCGCTGGCGGTGTCGCGGGCGATCGCCTGCAGCTGCTGGGTGGAAACCCGCTGGCCGAAATGCCGCAGCGCCAGTTCGGGCAGCTGGTGCGCCTCGTCGATGACCACGGCATCGGCTGCCGGCAGCACGCTGAAGCCCTCCTGCCGGATCACATGGTCGGCAAACAGCAAGGCATGGTTGACCACCACCAGGTCTGCCGCCGCCGCGGCCCGGCGCGCCTTCACCACGAAGCAGTCGGCAAAGTCCGGGCACTTGGAGCCCAGGCAGTTGTCCGCCGTCGAGCTGATGCGGGCGGCGAACATTTCATCCGGGGCATCACCCGGCAGCTCGCTCAGCTCGCCGTTGGCGGTGTCGCGGCTCCATTGCTCGATCTCGGCGAGCCGCGACCAGGCTTGGCGGGCGCGCACATCCTGCTGTGCCTTGTGCATCCGGTGCAGGCACAGATAGTTGCTGCGGCCCTTGAGCAGGCTCACCCGCAGCTTGACGCCCAGCACCTCGCGGAGGCGCGGCAGGTCGCGGCCGAACAGCTGGTCCTGCAGGTTCTTGGTACCGGTGGAAATCACCACCCGCTTGCCGGCGGTGAGTGCGGGGGCGAGATAGGCGAAGGTCTTGCCGGTGCCGGTGCCGGCCTCGACGATCAGGTTCTCACCGCTCTCGAAAGCTTCCGCGACCGCCACCGCCATCTGCTGCTGGGCGATCCGCGGCGTGAAGCCGGGGATCGCCTGCGTCAGCTTGCCGCCTTCGGCAAACAGCGCCGCGATCTCGGCCGCCGACATCAGGGTGCGATCAGGCGTTGCAGATCTTGGTGCTTGAGCTCGGCATCTTCGGCACCGGCACGGTCACCCCTAAGCTTGCGGGCCTCGGCGATCAGCCGCCAGTTCTCGACTTCCAGATAGGGGTTGCGCTTGCCCAGCGAAGTCGATTTCCTTGCTTCGGATTCGGCCTGTTCGCCCTGCTGGGTGACGATGTGCAGACCCGCCAGGGCCTGCCAGATCCAGGGGTTGCGCGGCTCGATGCGCATCGCCCGTTCCAGCGAGGCACCGGCCTCGTCGGTACGGCCGGAGCGCAGCGAAGTGCGCGCCGCTTTCACCAGCGAGATCACCGGTGCTGCCGCGCCGCTGGTCTCGACGTTCTTCGGCAGATTGGGATTCAGCGGCGGCCGGGTATCGGGTACCGGTACCGGCTCGCCAGACCGGCTGCCAGGAACGATGGGGCCGCCGGGCGTGATATCGCCGGCAGCGCCGGGGGCCGGCAACACCACACCGGTGACCGGCGGCCCCACGGGAGCGCGGGATACGCAGCCGGCCATTGCGAGCGCCAGCAGCAGGGGCGTCGGTCGGATCAATCTCATCTGAAAATCTCCTCTAGCCAGCTTGCCGGGGCTTCCAGCACGCTGTTCGCGCAGGGCGCTCTGTTGGTGGGTACGTAGCCGGCAATGTAAGGCAGGCGGATCGCCCCGGCGCAGCTGTCGTTGGCGACCAGGCCAGAGCCGGGGTCGACGAGGGCTTCCTCCACCTCCGCCGGTGGCGCGGCGTCGAGGCTCTTGACGTTCAGGTCGCGCATCAGCCGCGCCCAGATCGGCATCGCGCCGCTGGCCCCGGTGAGGCCGGTCGGCTTGTAGTCGTCGCGGCCGACCCAGATCACCGCCACGTGATCGGCCGAATAGCCGGCGAACCAGCTGTCGCGCAGATCGTCGGTGGTGCCGGTCTTGCCCGCCACCCGCACGCTGGGCGGGATGAAATTGTAGGCGGCGCGGGCAGTACCCAGCTCCAGCACCTTGCGCAGCGACCAGGTGGTGAGAAACACCGGCCCCTCCGGCAGGGTCTGCTTGACCTTGAACGCGTAGCGCTTGAGTGGCCTGCCCTCCTTGGTGAGCACTTCGCGGATGGCCGACAGCGGCGTCTGGTAGCCGGCGGCCGCCAGCGTGTTGTAGACCTGCGCGACATCCAGCGGCGCCATGTCGAGCGCGCCGAGGAAAATCGAAGGCAGCGCCGGCGTGTTGAAAAAGCCCGCACCTGCCAGTGCCTCCTGCACTTTTGTCACCCCCAGATCCATGCCCAGCCGCACGGTCGGCAGGTTGTAGGACTGTGCCAGCGCCACGTACAGCGGCACGTTGCCGTGCAGTTTCTTGTCGTAGTTGGACGGGCTCCAGATATTGTTCCTGGACAGCTTGACGGTGATCGGCTCGTCGCTGAGCAGGCTGCCGACGTTGTAGCGATCCGGCTCCATCAGCGCCGCTAAGTAGACGAAGGGCTTGGCCAGCGAGCCGATCTGGCGCTTGGAATCGAGCGCGCGGTTGAAGCCGGCGAAGCGGATGTCGCGCCCCCCGACGATCGCCTGCACTTCGCCACCTTCGGCGTTGGTGACCACGCCGGCGCCTTCCAGGATGCCGCTGGCCAGCTTGCGGGATTTTTCCAGCGCCGGCAGGTCTTCGACCAGGCGCTGCTCGAGGGCTTCCTGCACCCGCGGGCTGAGCGTGGTGAAGATGCGCAGACCCTCGCTGGTCAGCGCCTCGTCGGGGTACTGATCGCGGAGCTGGCGGGTCACCAGCTGCACGAACGCCGGATAGCGCTCCACGCCGCCGCGGCCGGTGCCGGACAGGCCCAGCGGCTGCGCCTTGGCGGCCACCAGCTCTTCGGGGCGGATCAGCCCGGCGTCTGCCCAGATGCGCAGCACCAGGTCGCGACGCTCGCGCACCAGCTCGGGTCGACGCCGGGGGTCGAACTGGCTGGGGCCCTTGACGATGCCGACCAGCAGCGCCAGCTCGTGGCTTTTGAGTTCCGCCGGCGGCTTGTTGAAGTAGAAGTTGCTGGCCAGCCCGAAGCCGTGCACGGCCCGCGAGCCGTCCTGCCCCATGTAGATCTCGTTGAGGTAGGCCTCGAGGATTTCATCTTTCTGGTAGTGCGTTTCCAGCAGCACCGCCATCAGTATTTCCTTGAACTTGCGCTTGAAGGTGCGCTCGCTGGTCAGGAAAAAGTTCTTCACCAGCTGCTGGGTGATGGTGGACGCGCCCTGCCGCACCTTGCCGGAAGTGAGATTCTGGAACATCGCCCGGAAAATGCCGCGCAGGCTGATGCCCATGTGGCCGTAGAAGCCCTTGTCCTCCACCGCCAGCAGGCCGCGTACCAAGAGCTCCGGCGCGTCGCCGAGCTTGATCAGCACCCGGTCTTCGCCGCCACGGCTCGGGTAGATGCTGCCGATCAGCATCGGATCCAGGCGCGTCAGGTCGAGCGGCTTGCCGGTGTCCAGATCGCTGATCGCCTCGATGCCTCCGGCACCACCCCGTACCAGCATGCGCGTGGCTTTTTGCGGGCCATCCCAGAACGCGAAGGCGCGGGTGGCGATGTCCAGCGCATCGGCACGGGCGACGAAGCTGCCGACGCCCTCCAGCGTGCCGACCTGCCGGTAGCCGAGCCGCACCAGTTCGTGCTGCAGCTCGTCCAGCGGCAGGTTGAGGCCGGGATACAGCTCCTGGGGGGTGGCGAACACCTGCGCCGGCAGCGTCCAGCGCACGCTGGAGAAGCGGTTGCGGATTTCCTTGTCGAGCAGTGCGACCTGCACCGCAGTCCACACCAGCGCCACGCTGCCCAGCAGGGCGAGGGAGATGAGTCCGTAGCGAACGAGGGAGCGACGGTCGAGAGGCAGCGCCATGCGGCAGACTAGGGCGTTACGCCCGGATAGTGATCTGGCCGCAGTCTAAAGAAAATCCCGGCCTGCCGCCGGATCCGGTCCAATAAAAAGCCGGGCCGGGTCTTGTCGTCGCTGCCACGCGAGGATCAGCGATCACCGCCGCGCACCTCGCGCTCCATGTCGGCCAGCGAGATGTGGCGCACGTCCTTGCCCTTGACGAAATAGATCACGTATTCGGCAATGTTGCGGGCATGGTCGCCGATGCGTTCCAGCGAGCGCACCGACCAGATGATGTCGAGCACGCGGCGGATGGTGCGCGGGTCTTCCATCATGAAGGTGATGCACTGGCGCAGCAGCGCCTCGTACTCGCGGTCGATGTTGACATCTTCCTGCGCCACTGCCAGCGCCGACTCGGCGTCCATGCGCGCGAAGGCGTCCAGCGAGTCGCGTACCAGCTGCGAGACGTGGCGCGCCATGTGATGGATCTCTGGCAGCGGTCCGCCCTTGTGCTCGTGGTTGGCCAGATCCACCGCCATGCGCGCGATTTTCTCGGCCTCGTCGCCCATGCGCTCGAGGTCGGTGATGGTCTTGATGACGGCATAGACCAAGCGCAGGTCAGAGGCCGTGGGCTGGCGGCGGGCCAGGATGCGGCTGCACTCGTCGTCGATGGAGACTTCCAGGATGTTGACCTTCTCGTCGCCGCGGATCACCTCGGCGGCGAGTTCGGTGTCGGATTCCTTGATGGCGCGCGCGGCATCGGCGATCTGCTGCTCGACCAGGCCGCCCATGGCGAGCACGCGCTGCCGCACGTCTTCGAGTTCGGCATTGAAGGCGCTGGAGATATGTGATTTGTAGGTGGGGGTCGTCATGGCTTGCTCAGGTAGGGGTTGGCGTCGGCCGCTGGTAAAACAGGGCTAGCCGTACTTACCCGTGATGTAGTCTTCGGTCTGCTTCTTCTCAGGCCGCGTGAACAGCTTGTCGGTGTTGCCGAACTCGATCAGATCGCCCACGTACATGAATGCGGTGTAGTCGCTGACACGCGCCGCCTGCTGCATGTTGTGGGTGACGATGACGATGGTGAACTCCTTCTTCAGCTCGTTGATCAGTTCCTCCACCTTCAGGGTCGAGATCGGGTCGAGCGCCGAGCAGGGCTCGTCCATCAGCAGCACCTGCGGCCTGATCGCCACCGCCCGGGCAATCACCAGACGCTGCTGCTGGCCGCCGGACAGCCCGAGTGCGGAGTCATCGAGACGATCCTTCACTTCCTCCCAGAGTGCGGCGCCTTTCAGCGCCCACTCGACAGTCTCGTCCAGCACGCTCTTCTTGCTGACGCCAGCCAGCCGCAGGCCGTAGGCGACGTTTTCGTAGATCGACTTCGGGAACGGATTCGGCTTCTGGAACACCATGCCGACGTTGCGGCGCAGTGCCGAGATGTCGACATCCTTGTCGTAGATGTTCTTGCCTTCGAGGTTGAGCGCGCCTTCCACCCGGCAGCCGTCGATGAGGTCGTTCATCCGGTTGAAGCAGCGCAGCAGCGTCGACTTGCCGCAGCCCGAGGGGCCGATGAACGCGGTCGCCTTGCGCTTGGCGATGTTCATCGTCACTTTCTTCAGCGCCTGCTTCTGGCCGTAGTAGAGGTCAAGGTCCTTGACGACGATGGCGTGGGTCTCTTCCTCGATGCGCATCGGCACGCGGGAGGCATTGAGAGCGTCGATATCCATGGCACGCACCGAGCTTGTGGTTTGAACGTTGGTCATCAGAGTGTTCGCTGATTGGCGCTAGCCATCAAGCGCCTTGTATTTTTCGCGCAGGCGATTGCGGATGCGGATCGCCGAAATATTGAGCAGGATGATCACCAGCACCAGCAGGAACGAGGTGGCATACACCAGCGGCCTTGCGGCCTCGACATTGGGCGACTGGAAGCCGACGTCGTAGATGTGGAAGCCCAGGTGCATGAACTTGCGCTCCAGATGCACGAACGGGAAATTGCCGTCCAGCGGCAGCGAGGGCGCCAGCTTGACCACGCCCACCAGCATCAGCGGCGCGACTTCGCCAGCGGCGCGGGCGATGGCAAGGATCAGGCCGGTCATCATCGCCGGCGACGCCATCGGCAGCACGATCTTCCACAGCGTCTCGGCCTTGGTGGCACCCAGTGACAGCGAGGCCTCACGCAGCGAACGCGGGATGCGCGCCAGGCCTTCTTCGGTCGCCACGATCACCACCGGCAGGGTCAGGATCGCCAGCGTCAGCGACGCCCAGAGAATGCCCGGCGTGCCGAAAGTGGGTGCGGGCAGCGACTCGGCGTACAGCAGCTTGTCGATGTTGCCGCCCAGGAAGTAGACGAAGAACCCGAGGCCGAACATGCCGTAGACGATCGACGGCACGCCGGCGAGGTTGTTGACGGCGATGCGGATGACCTGCGTCACCACGCCCTGCTTGGCGTACTCCCGCAGGTACAGCGCGGCAAGGATGCCGAACGGCGTGACGAACACGCTCATCAGCAGCACCATCATCACGGTGCCGAAAATGGCCGGAAAGATGCCGCCCTCGGTATTCGCCTCGCGCGGTTCGGCGCTGACGAACTCCCAGAGCTTGGCAAGGTAGAGGCCGATCTTGGCGATGAGGCCCAGTTCGTTGGGGCGGTAGGCACGGACGATCTCGGAGAGTTCCAGCTCCTTCTCCTGGCCATCGACGGTCTTCAGCACCAGCGCGTCGCGGCGCATGTCGGTCTTGATCGCCGCCAGCCCGGAGCGCACCTTCTCGTACTGGGCTTCGAAACCGGCCTTGCGCTCTGCGAGCTTCTGATAGGCCTCGGGGGCGTTCTCGGGAGTTTTGCCCTCCAGCGCCAGCCGGCGGCCATCGAGGCGCACGCGCTCCAGGCCGTAATTGATGGTGCCGATCTCGCCGCCTTCGAGCTTGTGCAGCTTTTCGCGCAGGGCATTGGCGCGCTGCTGCAGCGGCTGATACGCCGCCCACACCTGGTCGCCTTCAGCGATCAGCTTGCCGTCCTGCTTCACGCCGATGATGAAGCCGTGGAAATTGCCCCATTCGGTGCGTTCCAGCGTCACCGCATCGACCGGATGGCTGCGATTGGTGATCCAGTCGTCCAGCAGGTAACGGAAGTCCGCACCGTAGATGTCGCGGTTGGCGACCTTCACCAGATCGCGGATGTGGAAAGGCTTTTCATCCGCGAGCGTCACCCCTGCCGACTTCAAGCGGGCGCTGCTCACCTCCTCGTCGCTGACGATCTCCACCAGCAGCGGTACCGCGACCTGGCCCGGCTCGGCGTATTCGGCCTTGAGCAGGTCGGCGGGCCAGAAGTGCGGCAGGCCGCGCGCCGCAGTCAGCAGCAGCAATGCGATGGTGATGATGAAAGACACCGAAATCGCTGCTGCGGTCAGCCATACAAACGGCTGTCCGGACTTGATGTAGCTGCGGACCGACTGCGTGTTCCTGGCAGCAAGGTCGAGGGCTTGGGGCTCGCTCATGTCGGGGCTCGTTCAGATGCTCTCGTATTTCTTGCGCAGGCGGGCGCGGACCACTTCCGCCAGCGTGTTGAAGAAGAAGGTGAAGATGAACAGCACCAGGCCGGCGAGGAACAGCAGGCGGAAATGGGTGGAGCCCACTTCAGACTCCGGCATTTCCACCGCGACATTGGCCGACAGGGTGCGCATGCCGCTGAACAGGCTGGCGTCGGTGACCGGCGTGTTGCCGGTGGCCATCAGCACGATCATGGTCTCGCCGACCGCACGGCCCAGGCCGATCATGATCGCGGAGAAGATGCCGGGGCTGGCGGTGGGGATCACCACGCCGGTGAGTGTCTGCCAGGGCGAGGCGCCGAGCGCCAGCGAACCCAGGGAGAGCTGCTTGGGCACCGAGAAAATGGCGTCTTCGGCAATCGAGAAGATGGTGGGAATCACCGCGATGCCCATCGCGATGCCGACCACCAGGGCGTTGCGCTGGTCGTACTTGATGCCGAGGGTGGCGTCCATCCAGGCCTGCATGTTGCCGCCGAAGGCGACCAGCTCGATAGGCTTGGCAATGGCAAAGCAGAACCAGGTGACCAGCCCGATCACCGGCACCAGCAGCACGCCCTCCCAGCCTGCCGGCACGAAATGGCGGATCCGGGCCGGCATGTTGAGCCAGAGATAGCCGAACAGCGGCACGCTGACCGGCAGCAGGAACAGCAGCAGGAATACCCCCGGCAGGTTCAGCTCCACGAACGGTGCCAGCCAGAGACCGGCGATGAACCCGAGAATTACCGACGGCAACGCCGCCAGCAGTTCCACTGTCGGTTTCACCACCTGGCGCAGCTCCGGCGACATGAAGTTGGCGACGAAGATCGCGCCCATAACCGCCAGCGGGATGGCAAAGATCATCGCGTAGAACGCGCCTTTCAAGGTGCCGAAGGCCAGCGGCGTGAGCGAGAACTTGGGCTCGAAATCGGAGCTGGCGGAAGACGATTGCCACAGCCACTGCGCCTTGTCGTAGCTCTCGTACCAGACCTTGCCCCAGATCGCCTGAAACGAGATTTCCGGATGCTCGTTGTGGACGTCATAGGACTGCACCTTGCCGTCGACACTCTCGGCCAGCAGCGTCTGGGCGCGGGGGTTGAAGGCGATCTGGCTGACGGCGGCGTCAAACGCCTGCTCGCTGTGGATGAGCCGTTTCGAGGTGGCGTAGAAGACGCTGACGCGACCCTCGGCATCGCCCACCGCAAAACCGCGGCGACGCAGTTCGACACCCAGTGCGGTGAGCCTGGCGTCACCGGGTGGATCGAAGTCGCGGACCCGGGCGAGATAGGTGTCGCCGTCGTCCCGGCGCGCCGGGAACCACTGCGAGACCTTGCCATCGGCCTGGGCGACGACGATGGAAATGCCGCCTGAAAGATAATGCGCGGCGGTCACTTCGCTGCCCACCTCCTTCACCTCGACCAGCTTCGGTTCGGCGGCACCGTCGAGCTGGTAGAAAGCAATCCTGCCGGCTTTCCGGTCGATGACGTAGAGCCATTTCAGCAGTGGCTCCACCAGCAGGATGTCGGCAGCGACCACCGGCTTGAACAGCAGGGCGCCGGCCTCGGTCACCGTGCTCTCGCCGGTGATGGCGTTGGTTTCCTTGCTGAACGCTTTCATGTGGACGTTCTTGGCAGCATCAATGCCGAACAGCACTGCGCTGTCGCCCTCGTCGCGCACCACCAGGCCGATGGCCGCTTCCGCCATGAAGGGCACTGGCGTCTCGCCCTTGGGGTAGACCACGGCCGGCGTGATCAGCCGCTGGTCGCCGGGGTAGCTGATCTTGTACTCGTGGCTGAAATTCAGCACCGAGCCGTCGCTGAGCGAGGCTGCCAGCTCACCACGCTCGGGCGACACTTCCGTCACGGCAATCAGGGCCAGACCATTCACCGGCAGCTGCTGCTCGGCGCGCACGGCACCGGTGGTGAGGTCGTAGAAGGTCACCTGGCCGGCGTCGGACACCCGCATGGCGATCTCGCCCTGCTCTTCCACCGAGCTGTAGAGCGTCTTGCCCTGGCCGGGAACGGCGTACGCCGGGCGGGACTTGAAGTCCGCCGAGCCGAACAGCGGAGCGACTTCGGTGACGAGATAGAAAAAAATCAGCAGCAGTGCTGCGATCACGCCGAGGCCACCGACCCAGACCACCCAGCGGGCGGCGTTGTCCTTGAAGACCCGCGCCTGGAACGCAGAACCGCCCTTGGTGATGCTGTGCGCACCAAAAGCGGCGGGAGTCGTAGAGGTGGTTTCGCTCATGTGCTCGCTCGTTGTCGCACCCGCTGGCGGGCGCATCCCTGTTCGCTTTCTTCAAGGTCTCGGCACGGCAAGCCGGGGCCCTGAAGAAAACGCCCGGCATGGAGCCGGGCGGATTCTTGCAGAACTGCTGTCAAAACGACATCTGGGCGCGAACCGAGATCGCTTCCGGCTCGTCCTTGCCGGCGCCGACATCGGCTTCGGCGAGATAGTAGTTGAGCATGAAGCGGACGTTCGGGTTGACATACCAGTTGGCACCGACGGTGAGCTGCGAGCCCTGGCACTTCTGGTAGCTGCCGGCGGCCACGCCGCCGAGCGAGCAGCCATTGGCCTGCGCCGCGCCGGTTTCTTCGTTCTCGGAAGCCTCGTAACGGGCCACCAGCTCGACCGCACCGAAGTCGTTGATGGGCTTCGGCGCGCCGAACGCACCGCGATCCTTCTTGTAGACCTTCTTTTCGCCGGTGACGAAGTAGCTGGCCTGCACGTAGTAGGCGGTCACGTCGATGTCGGAAGCACCACCGGCCGCAGCACCGTTGGCATCGAAACCGTCGTCGAGCGTCGCCATGGCGTATTCGGCCTGGGCGGTGAAGGAGCCGAAGGTGCCGGCCAGTTCGCCGTGAATAGTGCTCTGCGTGCCGAAGCCGCTGGTCAAGGCGGTGCCGGCATTGCCGAGGCCAAGGCTGAGGCCGCGACGACCGCCGTACTGGAACACCGGCGCAGCACTCGCCGAGCTGGCGTCTTCGCGATCGGTGCTGTAGGCCAGACCGAGGTGGACGCTGCGGCCATCCTCAGACAGCGGGAACCAGTAAGCGCGCGCGCCAAAGGAGTGTCCCTCGGTCTGTGCGGTGGCAGAAGCCAGCGTGGTGGCCCAGGCCCCGTAGCCGTAGCTGTCGGTGTTGCCCTTGTAGAACAGGCCGGTGAGGAACTGGCGGCCGGCGTAGATGCCGGTGGCGGTGGTGTTGGGACGCTCGAGGAAGGTGATTTCGTTCGAGCTGGCCAGCTCTTCCATGCCGCGGAAAGGCTTGTGCTGGCCGATGATGAGCTTGCCGGGACCGATCTGGCGGCCGATCCACATCTCGCGGAACGAGGCACCGTTGGCGGCCGTCGTGGTGAAGTCGTTCTCGAACTTGTAGTCGAAGCCGTAGGCCTTGCCCGAGAGCGTCAGGTAGGTGCGACGGAAGGCAGCGCCGCCGCGGTTGGCACCGCTGGCCGCCACGCCCGAGCCGAAGGCGGTGGTGCCGATGCGGGCGCCCTCGTCTTCCGAGAAGCTGTAGTAGTCGAACTGGATGCGGCCGTTTACGTTGGCTTCAAAACGGCCATCTTCGGTCTTGATCTTGATGCCGCCCTTGGTTTCGGCCGGATCGGCCTGGGCCGCGCCGGCGGCACCGATGAATACCGCCAGGGTTGCGTATTTCAGTGTGTTGCTCACGTTGAATCTCCCGTTAGGTTGAGTGTTGCGTTTGTGACTTTTTGGAATGTGTGAATCGGGTGGGCTGGCGCGGCCCTTCTCGCGCCAGCCCCAAGCGTTTTGCGACGCTTACTGGATCTTTGCCAGTTCTTTTGCTGCCAGTGCCGAAGGCAGCGGGATGTAGCCATCCTTGACGACGGTGTTCTGGCCCTGCTTGGAGAGCACCATCTTGAAGAACTCCATCTCCATCGGGCTCAGCGGCTTGTTGGGTGCCTTGTTGACATAGACGTAGAGGATGCGGGCGAGCGGATACTTGCCTGAGATGGCGTTGGCCTCGGTCGCCTCCTCGATCTCGCCACCGTCTTTCTTGGACAGCGGCAGGGCGCGCACGCCGGCGGTCTTGTAGCCGATGCCGGAGTATCCGATTGCGTTCAGGCCACCTGCCACCGACTGCACCACCGAGGCGGAGCCGGGCTGTTCGCCGACGGTATTCTTGAAATCACCCTTGCACAGCGCGTTGTCTTTGAAATAGCCGTAGGTGCCGGACACCGAATTGCGGCCATAAAGCTGCACAGGCTTGCTCACCCAGTCACCCGTGAGGCCGACATCACCCCAGCGCTTGATGTCTTTGCCGCCGCACTTGCGGGTGGCGCTGAAGATGCCGTCGACCTGCGCGATGGACAGGCTCTTGATCGGGTTGTCCTTGTTGACGAACACCGCAAGCGCGTCGATGGCAACGCCCACCGGCGTCGGTTTGTAGCCGTATTTCTTCTCGAAAGCCTGGATTTCCTGGTCTTTCATCAGGCGGCTCATGGGGCCGAAATTGGCGGTGCCCTCGGTCAGCGCAGGCGGCGCGGTGGACGAACCGGCGCCCTGGATCTGCACGTTGACGTTGGGGTAGAACTTGTTGAAGTCCTCCGCCCACAGGGTCATCAGGTTGTTCAGCGTGTCGGAACCAACCGAGCTGAAGTTGCCGGAGACGCCGGAAGAGACTTTGTAGTCCGGGAGTGCTGCATCGACTGCCGCCGTGGCAGTGCCGGCAACCACACTGGCCGCAAGGCCGAGTGCTATAGCAAAAGACTTCAGTTTCATTCGGATACGCCTCATTTCAGGGGATTACGCAGAGATAGTGTTCTGCTGCGATGTAGAGCTTATGAAAGGGCGGTGAAGGAATTGTGACAGTGCTGCCGGCCGGCGGTTCTTCACTCGATGCGGGCCTGCTCAGGGGGTGGCAACCGGCTGCGAAACCATCTGCACCCGGTGCAATGGGAAATGACAGGTGAAGGTGCTGCCGACCCCCACCTCGCTGTCGATTTTCAGCCTCGCCTCGTGTCGCTCCAGGGCGTGCTTGACGATCGACAGGCCGAGACCGGTGCCGCCGCTGGCGCGCGAACGGCCGACATCGACGCGATAGAAGCGCTCGGTCAGTCGCGGCAGGTCTTTCTCGGCGATGCCGATGCCGGTATCGGCGACGCTGTAATAGGCGCCCTCGGCATCGGCCCACCAGCGCACCCGGATGATGCCGCCGCTCAGGGTGTAATGGACGGCATTGGCAATCAGGTTAGTGAACAGACTCTGCACCTCCACGTCGCGGCCGAGTAACTGTACGTCGGGCGCGATCTCGGTCTCGAAGCGGTGCTGGCCGTTCGACACCGCCCGGGCGTCGTCGACGATGCGCTGCAGCATGGCAGGCACATCCAGCACATCGAGCCGCGCCTGCTGGCTCTCGGCCTCGAGCCGGGCGAGCTTGAGCAGGTCGGCGATCAGTGCCTCCATGCGCTGCGCCTGGCCGCGCATCTCGCTGATCGGCCCGGCCCAGGGTTTCAGCGGGCCATCGCCATCGGCGGACATCATGTCGAGATAGCCGCGCAGCACGGTCAGCGGCGTGCGCAGCTCATGGCTGGCGTTGGCGACGAAATCGCGGCGGATGGTATCCAGGCGGCGCAAGTCGGAGACATCGCGCACCACCAGCAGCCGCTGGCCATTGCCGTACGGGATGATGCGATACGAGAGCAGCACCGCGATATTGATCGGCGATGGCGCCTCGACTTCGCCGCTGTAGTCGCCGCTGGCGAAATAGGTGGTGAACGCCGGGTGGCGTACCAGATTGGCGACCCGCTGACCGAAGTCCTGCGGGCTGCGCAGCCCCAGCAGGGTGCGGCCTGCGGTGTTGAACCACATGATCTCTCCGCGCGCGGAGAGCACCACCGCGCCATCCGGCAGCGCCTCGGTGGAAGCCTGGAATTCGGAAACGATGGCAGCCAGCCGCTTCTTGCGCTTGCGGTTGCGCTTTTGCAGGGTGAGCAGGCTCTCGAACACCTCGCCCCAGATGCCTCCCGGCTCGGGCAGTTCGACCTGCTTGGGGGCGGCAAACCAGTTGCGCAGCGCGCCCAGGTAGCGCAGGTGCATCACCAGATACAGCGTCAGACCCAGGCCCACACCCAGCAGCCAGTAGCCGAACAAGCCGCCGATCAGCAGGCCCAGGAAACCGCGCAGGGCGGCCTTGAAGATTTCCTGCTGCAGGGCGGGCGTCATGGCTTGAGCCAGTGCGCAGCTCAGATCTTCTCGGAAAAGCGATAACCCGTGCCGCGCACGGTCTGGATCATGTTGTCATAGCCGTGCGGTTGCAGCGCCTTGCGCAGGCGACGGATGTGGACATCCACGGTGCGCTCCTCGACATAGACGTTCTGGCCCCAGACCCGGTCCAGCACCTGCTCCCGGGTGTAGACCCGCTCCGGATGGCTGATGAAGAAATGCAGCAGCCGGTATTCGGTGGGGCCGAGCTTCACCGCCGCGCCGCCGGCGCTGACCCGCTGGCTGGCGGCATCGACTTCCAGCCCCGCCACCGCCAGCCGCTCCTCCTCGCCGCCCGGCATCGCCCGGCGCAGCACCGCCTGGATGCGGGCAATCAGTTCGGGGAAGGAAAACGGCTTGCTGACGTAATCGTCGGCGCCGATGTTGAGCGCCCGCACCTTGTCCTCTTCCTCGGCGCGCGCCGTCACCATGATGATCGGGATGTCCTTGGTGGTTGCACCGGCTTTCAGCTCCCTAGCGTATTCGACGCCGGAGAGTCCCGGCATCATCCAGTCGAGCAGAATCAGGTCGGGCCGGGATTCGGCGATGCGCAGGCGCGCCTCCTGGGCGTTGCCGGCAACGGCGATGCGGAACTCCACCCGCTCCAGCGCGAACCGCAGCATGTCACGGATCGAGGCTTCGTCCTCGACTACCAGAATCTGCTTGTTTTGCATTCCCATAGACCTGATTAAATCCTGTCAATCAAGGTATTAGCAATGTGTGACAGTGCGGTTAAAACATTGTCACATTTCAACCCGGTGACGGTGAGGTTACACCCGGCGGATCACCACGCTGCCGGCCGAATAGCCGGCACCGAAGCCGGACAGCAGGCCGATGTCGCCCGCTGCAAAGTCGGCGTGATGCTTGTGGAAGGCGATGACGCAGCCGGCCGAACTGGTGTTGGCGTATTCGTCGAGGATGACCGGGGCTTCTGTCTCCGAGGCATCGCGGCCCAGCACCCGCTTGGCGATCAGCTGGTTCATCGACAGGTTGGCCTGGTGCAGCCAGAACCGCTTGACCTGATCCGGCGTGATGCCAAGGTCGGCGAGATGGCTGCCGAGCAGCTCGGCAACCATCGGCACGACTTCCTTGAACACCTTGCGGCCCTCCTGGTTGAACAGGGTGTCGCTCCAGGAGCGCGGCTCGGTTTCGGCGATGTTCAGGAACCCGAAGTTGTTGCGGATGTTGTTGGAGAACTGGGTCTTGAGGCGGGTGCCCAGCACCTCGAACTTCTGCTTCGACACCGCAGTGTCGAGTGGCTCGACCACCACCGCGGTGGCGGCGTCGCCGAAGATGAAGTGGCAGTCGCGGTTGCGCCAGTTGTGGTGGCCCGAGGTGATCTCCGGGTTCACCACCAGTGCGCACTTGGCATTGCCCAGGCGCACCGCATCGACCGCCGCCTGGATGCCGAAGGCTGCCGAGGCACAGGCCACGTTCATGTCGTAGCCGAAACCCTGGGTGCTGCCCAGATGTGCCTGCAGCTCGACCGCCATCGCCGGATAGGCGCGCTGCAGGTTGCTGGCGGCGACGATGACGAAATCGACATCGCGGCCTTCGCGTCCGGCATTGGCGAGGGCTTCGCGGGCGGCAATGGCGCCGATCTCGACCATCAGCGAAGGCTCGTCGTCGCCGCGGGTGCGCACCCGCGGGCGCATGCGGTTGATGTCGAGCGTGCCCGCCTTGTCGATGCTGTAGCGGCTCTTGATGCCGCTGGCTTTATAGATGAACTCGGTCGAGGACATCGGCAGCTCGGCACTCGTGCCTGCCGCAATCGCCGCCGCATGGGCCGCGTTTTCGCGCGTCGCCCAGGCGTTGTAGCAGGCCACCAGCTCGTCGTTGCTGATCGATTCAGCCGGGGTGTAGAGGCCGGAGCCCGTGATGGCGACGCGGGTCATGGAGGGTTCTCTTTTCGAAAGGGCCGCAGTGTGGCTCAAGCGGCCCCGCTATCGCCAGCCGGCACCGATGAAGGCCGCCTTCAGTGCCTCGCGGGTCTCGCGCTCGAAGCGGATCGACAGGTGCGAGCCCTGATACCAGCGTACCGGCACGCCCCAGTGCCTGGCCAGCAGCAGTGGCTGATCCGGCGGCACGATGCGGTCGGCGGCGGCGGCGAACAGATGCAGGCGCTCCCTGGGCAGCAGCGCCGGACGCGCCAGCGGCGAGACCACGTTCAGGATTGAGCGGTAGCGCGCCCGGTTGAGCCCGTGCTGGGCATAGAAGTGTTCGTGGATGCGCGGTAGGTGCCGCCACAGGATGCCCGCCGGATCGGCCAGCGGCACGCCGCCGACCACGAACTCCAGCCCGGCTTCGGCCGTCGCCAGCAGTGCGGCGTTGTAGCCCCCGAGAGAAACGCCGTAGACGCCCACTTTCGGATCGGTCTCGCGATCGCGCAGCCAGGCCAGTGCGCGGCGCAAATCCCACAGCGCCTGCGTCTGCGCGTGCACCAGGTCGAGCAGATCGCCATCCAGATACTGGTCGCCGGACTTGCTGCCGACCTTGCGCGGCCCGTGCAGTGGCAGCGTCGGCAACAGCAGGTTGAAGCCGAGCTTCTTGTGCAGCATCGCCGGTGGAAACAGGCCGAAGTCCAGCCAGTTGTCCCCCATCCGATAGCCGTGAATGCACATCAGCCAGGGCCGGTCGGGCCCCGGGTGACGGAACACCCGCAGCACGCTGCGCTGGTTGGGCACCAGGGCGGCCCAGGCAGCCGCACCCGGCAGTTCCGGGTGCGGCACGAAGCCGCTGGGGTAGCTGATCCGCTCGTAGGAGATGCCGTGAAAGCGGCGCATTTCGCTGCTCACCGCATCGGGGCGCGTCGGACTGGCGTGATAGCTGGCGGGATCATTGGCCCAGCCCTGCTCGTTCAGCACCGCTTCGAGCCGCATGCCCTCCAGGCACATCGCCTCGGCACCGGGGCCGGAGGGGATCTTGGCGACGCCGATGAAGTAGGCGAGCAGGGCCTCGTCGACTGCCGCCTTGGTGGCGACCAGCGTGCGGGCCTCGGGCGCCTCGGCGCCCTCGTAACGCGGCTCGCTGCGCAGTGCGACGCGGCCGGCGCTGACAAAGGCCCAGGCCGACAGCAGGCCGGCAAGCAGCCCTGGCCAGCCGCCACCGCAGAGCACTGCGGGAAAAGCCAGCAAGCTCCCCAGCAAGCCGCCCGCCGCATGCAGCTGGTGGACGCGGAGGTCATGAATCTTGGCGAACAGGGCGATGGCAGCAGCCAGCAGATAGGCCACCGGCAACGCCGCGAAAATCCACCACTGCCAGCCTGCCCCACCCCAGACCCACACCGCCGCAGCCGCCAGTGCCACCAGCGCCCGGGGCTGGGTGGCCGGTGGCGGGCCTTGCCGCCGGGCGATCGCTGTCATCAGCGGGCGGCGAAGGCCGCCGTTGCCAGCGCCAGCGCCGCACCGGCAGCCGTCGCCAGTTCTGCGGTCTTCGCATCCAGCAGCTTGCCGTCGGCATCAAAGGCCTTGCCGGCCTCGTTGATCGACAGCGTATCCGGCAGCACGATGCAGCCGAGATAGCCCAGCACCTCGCGCAGCTGCCGCAGCGAGCGGACCGCGCCCCAGCGCCCGCTGGTGGCGCCGGCAATCACCACCGTCTTGTTCTTGAACACCGACGCCGTCGGCGCCCCCGGCAAGGGCCGCGATACCCAGTCGATAGCGTTCTTGATCAGCGCCGAATAGCCGCCGTTGTATTCCGGTTCGGCGATCAGAAAACCCTGTGCCTCGGCGAAGAGGGTCTTGAGCCTGACTGCCGCTGGCGGGGTGTCGGCCTCGATGTCCTCGTTGAATACCGGCAGCACGAACTCGCGCCAGTCGATGAGGGTGACCTCGGCGCCGGCTGCGAGGGCCCCGGCGGCCATCACCCGTACCAGTTTGAGATTGTGCGAGGCGGCGCGGGCGCTGCCGGAGAGTGCGAGCAGTTTGATGGTCATGCGGCAGTCAGCATTTGCTTGGAGATGTAGTAGGAGGCAACCAGCAGGATCGCGAACCCAGCCTGTGCAGGCCAATGCCAGCGCGCCTTGCGGCGAATGCCCCAGGCGCCGGCGGCGGCGGCCAGCGTGACACCGGCGTAGGCCGCCGTCAGCAGCAGCAGGGCGTGCATCGAGGTGCGCTGCTCGGGTGCGACATCCAGATGCCAGCCCAGCAGCAGGGCGCTGACGCCGACGCCGATCACCATCGAGGCGCCGAGCACGGCGAAGGCAATATCCAGTACCAGGAGATAACGCAGCATCAGAGCAGGGTCTTCTTGAGTTTGCGCAGCATCTTCATGGCCGGGAACACCTCGCGCACCACTTTCGGCTGCGACAGCCCCACCCGCAGCAGCGACATCGCGAAAGTGCGGATGATGCGATCGCGCTGGTCGAACACGCTGTTCACCATCGGCA
>JBKJJE010000157.1:0-7119 GCA_046598075.1 Stagnimonas sp. | reverse complement strand
TGCTGGGCGATGAGATCGCGCGTCTTCTGCTGCACTGCCTCGGGCGCCTTGCCGAAATTGGGGTTGTCGAGCTTGCCGGTGTTGAGGGCGAGGTCGCTGCTGAGCTTGGCGATCTGCCTGCCCAGCCGCGCCAGTTCGGCGTCCTTGTCGATCAGGCCTGCCATCGGCACCAAAAGCTTCATCTCGCCGAGCAGGGCAGTGGAAGACTCAGGCGCTTCGTTGCCCGCCGCCAGCACTTTCGGTGCTTCGACGCGCGCCAAAAAGCTGATGCTGCCGGCCATCGCTGCGATGCGCGCGGCATCCGATACGCCCGCGTTCTGGATCAAGAGCGGCAGCACTTTGCCGGGCGAGATATCCATCTGCGCGCGAATCTGCCGCACACCGAGGATGAAGCCCTTGAGCCACTCGATGTCGGCTTCTGCCGCTTCGTCGATGCGCTCGGGCACCGCGATGGGGTAGGGCTGCGTCATCAGCGTGAAGAACTTGCCCTCCACCGGCTGCTTGCCCGCGAGCGGTGCCACCTTCTGCCAGATTTCTTCGGTGACGAAGGGCATCAGCGGGTGCAGCAGGCGCAACCAGACTTCGAGCACGCGCACCAGCGTGCGGCGGGTGCCACGCTGTTCTTCGGGCGTGCCGTTGAGCAGGGCCGGTTTGCTGAGTTCCAGATACCAGTCGCAGTACTCATTCCAGATAAATTGATAGAGCGCGGTACTCAAGAGGTCGAAACGGTAGCTGGCGAAATGCTGGGCGGCTTCGGCTTCGAGGCGCTGCAGCTTGCTGATGATCCAGCGGTCGGCGCTCGACAGCACTACGTCTCCGTCGAGCGAGGGCGGCGTGAGGGTCGCACCGGTCTCACCATCAATCGCACTGAGGTTCATCAGCACGAAGCGCGAGGCATTCCAGATCTTGTTGCAGAAGTTGCGATAGCCCTCGGCGCGGCCGGCGTCGAAACGCACGTCGCGACCTTGCGTCGCAAGGGCGGCAAAGGTGAAGCGCAGCGCATCGACGCCCACGGGCGCGATCCCCTTTGGGTAGTCCTTGCGGGTCTTGTTCTCGATTTTCGGCGCGGTCTCGGGCTTCATCAGGCCGGTGGTGCGCTTCTTCACCAGCTCTTCGAGCGCGATGCCATCGACTACGTCGAGTGGGTCGAGCACATTGCCCTTGGACTTCGACATCTTGTTGCCTTCGGGGTCGCGCACGAGGCCCGTGATGTAGACCTCCTTGAACGGCACCCACTGACTGGGATCGGCGTCGGGCCGATCGTGCTGCATGAAGTGCTGGCCCATCATCACCATGCGGGCGACCCAGAAGAAGATGATGTCGAAGCCCGTCACCAGCACGCTGCTGGGGTAGTACTTCGCCAGCTCCGGCGTTTTCTGCGGCCAGCCCAGTGTCGCCATCGGCCAGATGTCGGAGCTAAACCAGGTGTCGAAGACGTCGTTGTCCTGTGTCAGTGCCACGTCAGCGCCGAGCTTGTATTTGCTGCGCACTTCGGCCTCGCTGCGTGCGACGTAGACCTTGCCCTCGGCGTCATACCAAGCCGGGATGCGATGGCCCCACCAGAGCTGGCGCGAGATACACCAGTCCTGAATGTTGTTGAGCCACTGGTTGTAGGTGTTCTTCCAGTTGTCCGGCACGAAGCCGATGCGGCCATCGGCCACGGCGGCGAGCGCGGGCTGCGTGATGGCGGCGAGGCCGCCCTTGCCGGGCTTGCCGTCGCGGCGGGTTTCGCTTGTGAGATCGACGAACCACTGGTCGGTGAGGTAAGGCTCCAGCACCGCACCGCTGCGGTCGCCGCGCGGCACCTTGAGTTTGTGCTCGTCGATTTTTTCCAGCAGGCCTGCGGCTTCGAGGTCGGCAACGATTTGCTTGCGTGCGGCGAACCGATCAAGACCGCGGTAGCTTTTAGGAATCGCCTTTAGTGCTAGGTATTGTTCCAGCGACAAATCAGTAACGGCTATACCGCGTTGATACGCAGCTAAACCCTCGTCGTCATAAATGCCGTCGAGAATTTTTGCTTCCTTGGAGAGGACGTTTACCAACGTCAGCTTGTGTCGCTGACCGACGCCATAGTCATTGAAATCATGCGCTGGCGTGATCTTCACCACCCCCGTGCCGAACTCCCGTTCCACAAAGTCATCCGCAATGATGGGGATCGTGCGATTGCACAGAGGCAGCGTCACGGTCTTGCCGACGAGGTGCGTGTAGCGCTCGTCTTCGGGATGCACCGCCACGGCGCTATCGCCCAGCAGCGTTTCCGGTCGTGTGGTGGCGACGATGAGATGGCCGGAGCCATCGGTGAGCGGATAGCGGATGTGCCAGAGCTTGCCGTTCTCCTCTTCGCTCACCACTTCGAGATCCGAGATCGCGGTTTGCAGCACCGGGTCCCAGTTCACCAGCCGCTTGCCGCGATAGATGAGGCCCTGCTCGTGCAGGCGCACGAAGTGCTCGATCACCGCATCGTTGTAGGCCGGGTCCATGGTGAAGGCCTCGCGGCTCCAGTCCACGCTCGAACCCATGCGGCGAATCTGCTCGCTGATGGTGCCGGCGGAAAATTGCTTCCACTCCCAGACCTTCTCCAGAAACTTCTCGCGGCCTAGTTCGGCGCGCGTCGGTTCGCCGGCGAGCTTGAGGTTGCGCTCCACCACCATCTGAGTCGCAATGCCGGCATGGTCGGTGCCGGGCTGCCAGAGCACGTCCTTGCCAGACATGCGGGCGTGGCGGGTCAGGGCGTCCATCACCGTGTGCTGAAAGGCGTGGCCCATGTGCAGCGTGCCGGTGACATTGGGCGGCGGGATCTGGATGCAATAAGGCTCGCCGCTGCCGGGCGCGTGCTGACCGGCCTTGTAACAACCCTCGGCTTCCCAGGTCTTGCGCCAGCGGGCTTCGATACTGGCGGGTTCGTATGTCTTTTCCATTTTCTCTTTGCTTGTCATTCCCGCGAAAGCGGGAATCCAGAGGTGTTGAGGTTGCCGCTTGCTGGAACCCGACCTTGCTGGGCAAGGCCTGGATTCCCGCGTTCGCGGGAGTGACGAAATTAAAGCGAACGTGCGACGGCTGCTTCCAGCGTGTTCTGCATCAGCATGGCGACGGTCATCGGGCCAACGCCGCCGGGCACGGGGGTGATGAAGGCGGCGCGTTGTTTCGCAGCCTCGAAATCACAGTCGCCAACAAGACGGCCATCAGCGAGACGATTGATGCCCACGTCGATGACCGTCGCGCCCGGCTTGATCCAATCCCCTTTGACGAAGCCGGGCTTGCCGACGGCAATGACGACGATGTCTGCCCGCGCCACTTCGGCGGCGACATCCGCCGTGAAGCGGTGGCAGCAGGTGGCAGTCGCACCCGCCAGCATCAGCTCCAGCATCATCGGCCGGCCAACGTGGTTGCTGGCACCGACCACCACGGCAGTCCGGCGCTTGAAGGTTTCGCCCGCGCTCTTCAGCAGCTCGATCACGCCATAGGGCGTGCAGGGCCGCAGCACCGGCACGCGGCAGGCCAGCCGCCCGATGTTGTAGGGGTGAAAGCCATCGACATCCTTGGTGGGCGCGATGCGCTCGATCACGGCATTGGGGTCGATCTGCGCCGGCAGCGGCATCTGCACCAGGATGCCGTCGACGCCGTCATCGGCATTGAGGCGGTCGATCTCGGCCAGCAGCTCGGCCTGGGTCAGCGTGTCGGCGAAGTGCAGCGGCAACGAAGTGATGCCGACGCGCTCACAGGCCAGCCGCTTGTTGCGCACATAGACCTGCGAGGCCGGGTCGCCACCCACCAGCACGGTGACCAGTGCCGGCGCGCGCGCACCTGTTGCCCGACGCGCGACAACGCCAAGCGCGACGCGATCCAGCACTTGCAGGGAAACGGCTTTACCGTCGATGAGTTGGGCGGGCATGGGGGTTCACAGAATCAAGACCGCTATTTTACGGTGCTGCCCCAGCTAAACTTAAGCGCCCCATGCAGCCCGCCCCAACCCTTATTGTTGAAAACCTTGCGCTTGCGCGGGGGGATCGCACGCTGTTTGCGGGATTTTCGCTGCGCATCGAGGCGGGCGAGGTGGTGCATCTCACTGGCCGCAACGGCGCGGGCAAGACCAGCCTGCTGGAAACCCTTGCCGGCCTGCGCCAGCCGGAATCTGGTGAGCTCACCGTGCCACCGCCCGAGCAGCTGCACTGGATCGGCCACAAGAACGGCCTGCATCCGGCGCTGTCGGCGGTGGAGAACTTGCAATTCTGGTGTGGGCTGACCGGGGCGGATGCGGCAGGTATTGGCGCCGCGCTGGATCGCTTGCAGCTCAAGGCCGCGCGGCATCGGCCCAGTCGAATGCTGTCCACTGGTCAAAAGCGCCGCGCCGCGCTGGCTCGTTTGCTGCTGTCGCAACGCCCGTGGTGGCTGCTGGATGAGCCCTTGGCGGGGTTGGACGTGCAGGGCGCGGCACTGTTCTCGGAGCTGGTCGCAGAGCATCGCGCAGCAGGCGGCGCCTTGCTGCTGACCTCCCATCAGGCCCTGCCATCGCGATGCGGCGTGATCCGCGACGTGGCGCTGACATGAGCATGGTCAAAGCCCTTGCCGCCACCTTGCTGCGCGAACTGCGCTTGGCCGCGCGCGCGCCTGCCGAGGCGGCGCAACCGCTGCTGTTCTATGCCCTGGTCGCCGCGATCTTTCCGCTCGGTGTTACCGCCAACGAGCCGAGCCTGGCCAAATATGCGCCCGCCATCGTCTGGATTGCTGCTCTGCTGGCCAGCCTGATGACCCTAGAGCGCGTGTTCCGCAGCGATTTCGACGACGGCACGCTGGAACTGCTCGCCCTCGCCAATCCGCCACTGCCGCTGGTCGTGGCCGCCAAGCTCACCGCCCACTGGCTGATGAGCGGGTTGCCGCTGGCGCTACTGGCCTGGCCGCTGGGCTTGGGGCTGGGCCTCAACGCGGAAGCCGCCAAAGTGCTGGGTCTGAGCCTGCTGCTGGGCACGCCGACGCTGGTGCTGCTGGGTGGATTCGCTGCCGCCCTCACCGTCGGCCTGCCGCGCGCGGGTCTGCTGCTGCCCATCCTGGTGCTGCCGATGCTCACCCCCGTGATCATCTTCGGCGCCGGTGCCGTGCGCATGGTGGCCGAGGGCCTGGATCCTGCCGCGCCCTTATACTTCCTCGCTGCCTTGTTGGTGCTCAGCGCCACGCTGGTTCCTTTTGCTGCGGCAGCGGCGCTACGCAACGCTTTAGAAAGCTGATCTGATGAACTGGACCTGGTTCCACCGCCTTGGCTCGCCGCCCACGTTTTTCCGCTTTGCCGAGCGGTTGAGCCCGTGGCTGATGGCGGCGGCGCTGCTGCTGATCGCGGTCGGTTGCGGCGCCGGGCTATTCGTCGCGCCAAAGGATTACCAGCAGGGCGATGCCTTCCGCATGATCTACGTGCACGTGCCGACGGCGGCTATCTCCCTCTCCATCTACCTGCTCATGGCCGTCGCCGGTGCGGTGGCGCTGATCTGGCGCATGAAGCTGGCTGAAGCCGCTGTCGTCTCGGCCGCACCCATCGGCGCCTCGTTCACGGTGGTCGCGCTTCTCACCGGCATGCTCTGGGGCAAGCCGATGTGGGGTGCCTACTGGGTGTGGGATGCACGGCTCACCTCCGAACTGGTGCTGCTGTTCCTCTATCTTGGTGTGATCACCCTCAACAGTGCCTTCAGCGATGCGCGCTCGGCAGCCCGGGCCTGCGCCTGGCTGGCGCTGGTGGGCGTGGTCAACGTGCCCATCGTCAAGTTCTCGGTGGACTGGTGGAACTCGCTGCACCAGACCGCGACCATCATGAAACTCGGCAAGCCAAGCATGAGCTGGCCGATGCTCTGGCCGCTGCTGACGAGCATCGTGGGCTTCTATCTGCTGTTTGGTGCGGCGCTGCTGCGGCGCATGCAGAACCAGCTGCTCTGGCGCGAACGCAACACCCGCTGGGTGGGTGACTGGCTCAAGGAGTCGCATTGATGGACCCGCGCTACGCCGGCTTCATCTGGACCTGCTTCGGCATAACCGCGCTGGCGGTGTTGTGGAATGTGTTCGCGCCCCGGATCGAGCGCAACAAACTGAAAGCTCGCCTGTCTGAGAGCGCAGAAGAATCCACGGATCAAGACGTATGACCAAGCGGCAGCAAAGAATGATGGCCGTGGGCGCGCTGGTGCTGGGCATTGGCGCGGCAGCGGCACTCGGCTTCACGGCCTTCAAGAAGAACATGATGTATTTCCAGACGCCCTCCGATCTCATTGCGCGCACGGCCCCGGCAGGCGCAAGACTGCGCCTGGGTGGCTTGGTGGAAAAAGGCTCGGTGACACGCGGCGACGGCCTGACGGTGAAGTTCCGCATGGCCGACTGCACGAACGTGGTCAACGTGCGCTACGACGGCATCCTGCCGGACCTGTTCCGCGAGGGGCAGGGTATCGTCGCCACCGGTCGTGTGGCCCCGGACGGCGCCTTTGTGGCCGACGAGGTACTGGCCAAGCACGACGAAAACTATATGCCGCCCGATCTTGCCGATTCGCTCAAGACCGACGCCGGTCACAGCTGCGCGCCGTTCAAGTCGGCGATGCAGAGCGCCATGCAGTCGAGCCAATAACGATGTTTGCCGAACTCGGACACTTCGCCCTCATCCTCGCCCTCGCGGCCTCGCTGCTGCAGGTGGCCGTGCCGGCCTATGGGCTGGTCATGCGCAATGGCCGCGCGCTTGGCGTCGCCAGCAGTGCCGCGCAGGCGCAGTTCTTCCTGATGCTGACGGCCTATCTCTGCCTCAGCTACTGCTTCATCGACAAGGATTTCTCGGTCGCCTACGTCGCCGCCAACAGCCACAGCGCGCTGCCGCTGATGTATCGCATCTCCGCAGTATGGGGCGCGCATGAGGGCTCGCTGCTGCTCTGGGGACTGATGCTCTCGGGCTGGACGCTCGCGGTCTCCATCTTCAACCGCCGCCTGCCGACTGATCTGGCGGCCACCGTGCTCGCCGTACTAGGCTTCGTCGCCGTCGGGTTCCTGCTGTTCATGCTGATCACCTCCAATCCCTTCGAGCGCCTGTTCCCGGTGCCGCTCGAAGGCCGCGACCTCAATCCGCTGCTGCAAGACCCTGGCCTGATCATCCATCCGCCC
>JBKJJE010000021.1:0-14316 GCA_046598075.1 Stagnimonas sp. | reverse complement strand
ACGCTTGATCAGTTCGAGGTCTTCGAGTTGTTGCAGGCTCATGGGTTTTCCTGGTCAGATTCCAAAACCGCCGGAGACATTGATCTGCTGGCCGGTGACATAACCATTGCTGGCGAGAAACACCGCGGCGCTGCCGATTTCCTCCGGCTGCCCCCAGCGTTTGAGTGCCAGCAGCTTCTGGGTCTCGTCGATCCATTTCTGGTCGAACACGCCGCGCCGGAGCAGTTCCAGGAACATGCCGGCCTCGATCACGCCGACCAGCACCGAATTGGCGCGGATGCCGTGACGACCCTCCTCCTTGGCGATGCCTCGCACCAGCGCCTCGTTGGCGGCCTTGGGCGCCACCGACAGGCCATCCTTGGCAGGCCACCAGAGATGACCGGCGGAACCCAGATGCACATAGGAGCCGCCGCCCTGCGCTTTCAGATGCGGCAACGTCGCCTTCACGGCATTGAAGAAGCCATGCACTTCGATGTCGATGGATTTCTTCCATAGCGCCGGCGTGGTGTCGGCGATCGAAACCTGCTCGACCACCGGGCCTGCGGCCCAGACAATGGTGTGGATACGCCCGTGCGCGGCGATAGCGGCATCGACCACGGCCTGCACCTGTGCAGGGTCGGTCACATCACCGGGGTGGATGCTGGCCTTGCGGCCGAGGGCGGTGATCTCACCCGCCACGCACTCGGCGACTTCTTGTTTAGAGCGATAGACCACCGCGACATCCGCCCCGGCGGCGGCGAATGATTTCGCGACGCACTGGCCGATACCGCCACTGCCGCCAAACACCAGCACGGCGCCCTCTGGGAACAGGGGGGACTGCATGTCGGCTCTCCTCCGAACATTATTGTCCGGCGATTATTGAGAGCCTGGGCAGCGACAGCCTCGTCCAATCGAGCGAGAAGCCGGCGACTCAGTACTTGCCGCGATAGAAGAAGCTTGGGCTGAAGGTGGCCCTGGACAGCTTGACGTCGCTGTCCACCCCGACCACATGCAGCTGGCTGCCGGTGCCGGCCCTGAGATCACGGATGAAGATATCGGCCGCATACCAGCGGTTGCCGGACTGCTTGATGGCCGCAACCGGCACATGCAGCTGCTTGCTGAGCGTCTGGCCCTGGTAGAAGTCGACTTTCAGCGGCACGCAGGTCTTCTGGTCCACCCAGCTGCGGATGCGGCTGTAGCTGGACAGCGAGCCCGGCAGGGGCTTGAACGACAGTACGAACACCGGCCGCTGCTCGAGCACCTGCCTCGATTCCAGCGTCGCATCCAGACCATCAAAGCCGTTCTGCAGCTGCTTGAAGTCCTGGTAACTGAAGTCGCTGCCCAGCAACGCGCCGTCGGCAAATTCGCCGGTGACGCGCCGCACCCGGCGCACCGCCGGCAGGTAGACGTAAATGCCCTGTTCGCGAACCTGGGTGGCTTCGCGCAGCAGCACGGCCGAGCCGGCCAGATTCTCCGGCGCATAGACGTGCAGCATGGCGCTGACGTGATGGATGCCGCCCTCGGTCTCGCTCAGGCCGTAGAGTTTGCCGCGCAAGCTGCGGCTGCCGGCGCTGCGGTCGGTGGTGGTCAGCTCGATATCCTGCACGCGCAGGGACGAAGGCACGTTGCTGCGCATGCACTCGAGGATTTTCCGGGACTCATCAGCCTGCGCGACACCGCAAAAGCCTAGGACCAGCAGCAGGAACAGTGACGCTTTCACGGTGGACTCCATTGATTGTTGCAGTGCAACATAAGTCCACGGTAAGGCCTTTCAAGGGTCGGGGTCAAATCCAGAGCGCGGCCAGCCGGTCCCAGCACCAGTACGCCGCCAGCGCGCCGATCAGGTACGCCGGCAACACTCTGGTCCAGGTTTGCGAGGGCGTTTTCCGCAACTGCCGCCAGCCCCAGGCAGCGGCCAGCAGGGCCGCAACCCAGAGCAGCTGGGCCGCTTCGATGCCCAGGTTGAAAGCCAGCAAGGCCAGCGCAATCTCGCCGCTGGGCAGACCCACATCGGCGAGCGCGCCGGCAAAGCCCAGCCCGTGCAGCAAGCCAAATCCCGCTGCCACCAGCCAGGGCCGTCGCGCCAGCAGCGAGGGCGCCGCGCCCACCGGCTTCGCTGCCTCGACTGCGAGCACCAAAATGCTCAACGCAATACCCAGTTCGGTCAGCGACTGCGGCACCCGGATCAGGCCCAGGCTGGCGAGCGCCAGCGTCAGGCTGTGGCCGAGCGTAAAGGCTGTGATGGTGAACAGCAGCGGCCGCAGGCCGCGCACCAGCAACAGCAGCCCGGCGACGAACAGCAGGTGATCCAGGCCGCCGAGCAGATGTTCGACACCCAGCTGCAGGTATTCGACGAATACCGGCCGCTGCGCTGCCGCTGGCGGCACGATGAATGCCGTCTGGTCGGGGCTCAGCAGCGTGTTCACTACCCCGCCGTCGCGATCCAGCAGCTGGACGATGACGTTGATGCCGCTCTGCGCCAGGCCCTGCACCGCGATGCGGCGGCCGATCAGGCCGGGCGCGGCGCACTGCACGCTCCAGCGTGCGACCACGGCGTCGCCGTCCTCGGTGCTGATCTGCGGCGCGCCGGTCGCCAGGCAGTCCGGCGGCAGTTCCGGCGTCACGTCCAGGCTTTGGGTGCGCGTCACCGAGGTGCGCCAGAGCACGTCGTAGTGCGCCGGGGTGGACTCCTGCAACTGCAACAATGCGGGTGCCAGCGGGTGCGCCTGTGCCGGATCAGTCAGCCAGAGACCCAGCAGCAGGCCGCCGGTAAAGACGCGATTCATCGCGGCACTCCCGCCACGGGCGCATCGACCACCAGCGGATAACGTCGCCGCAGGCTCACCAGGGCCTGCTGCACCCGGCTGTGCTCTTGCTGCTCGAGTACCGCATAGCTGAGGCGCTGGCGCAGGCTCTCGAGGTCGGCATCCTGCGCCGGCTGCACGGTATCGACATGGATGAAATGCAGCCCGTAGACCGAGGCGAGCGGGCCGATCCAGCGGTTGGCGGGGGCGGCGATGGCGGCGTGTGCGAAGGCCGCACCGAATAGCTTGGCGATGTCGGCCTCCGACCACAGTCCGAACCTACTGCCACCCAGAAAAGGATCGCCGAGATTCGTGTCTGCCGCCGTGTGCAGCCTGGTTTGCAGCTGCCGCGCGGCACCGGCGAGATCCTCGCGATGCACATCGGCGCTCACGAACACCTGGCGAAACGCAATCCGCCGCTCGCTGGCATAACGCTCCGGATGCTCGTCGAGCGCGCGGCGCAGCGCCTCGTCACCGATCTCGGCACCGGCGGCCAGCCGCTGCTCCATGAGCTGCACCAGTCGCCGCCGCACCACCAGGTCGCGCTGATCCATGCCCAGGGCCAAGGCCTGCCGCAGCAGGGCCTCGTCATCCTGAGTCGAGTCTGGATATGCGAAGCGCAGGTTGTTCAACAGCCGACCGCGCACCACCGCATCGCTGCGGTTCAGGCCCAGCCGCAGCGCCTCCTGCACAAGCATTTCCTCATCCGCCAACTTGCGCACACCGGCCTGCAACTGCGCAGCCTCCGGTGCGCGGCCCAGTGCCCGCTGCCATTCGTTCTGCAGCGCCGCCACCTGCTCGCTGCGGATGTGGAGGGTCTGCTCGCCCGCACGCACGGGCCAGGTAGCGGTCAGCCGCTCTGAGGCAAATAGCAGTCCGCCCAGCAGCAGAAAGTGCAGCAGCGCTTTCACGGTGTTGCAGCGGCAGCGCGGTACCAGATCGGCGAGCTCCAGGCCCGCTCCTGCACCGTTTTCGGATAGCTGGCATCGCAGCAGTCCTGGTAGTCGGCGGGCACCTCGTCCGGCCGGCTGCAATCGACCCCTGCGGCATTGCACTGGTAGGTGGCCCAGCGACAACTCGGGTTCTGCACCACCCGCGCGTAATAGAACGCTGATTGATCCGCATGAAAGTCCGGGTCCTGCCACACCGCGCACAGACTGGCGTAGCCGCTACCGGAGGTTTCGCAGGTGTCGGTGTTGACCGCCGCACCGTTGTGCGGGTCGCCAGCCACCTCGTAGACCTGCTCCTGCTTGACGCCGTTGGCGACCCAGCCCTTGATGATCTGGATGCGCTGCAGCGGCTCGGCGCGTTCGCTGACCGCCCCCGTGACGCCGGGATCGCGCAGTGCCGAGACCGCAAACCGTGGCGCCGCATTGGCAGCCCTCGCTGCGGGCAGGTCCCCGCCCATCGGCACCCCGTTGGCGTAACCGACCTCGGCGAAATTGGCGCGGCTGCATTGATCCATTGGCAGCTGCCAGCCCCCGAACAAGCGCAGCTGCATGCGCGGCCCGCTGGTGCCGTACGCCTCGCGCCGGCGCATCGCAGCAAACAATGACTCGCGGGTGTTCTGCTCGGCCCACAGCACCGCGAGGCCACCTGGACTCACCTCGATGGCATCGCTGAGTCCGGGCACGCCGTTGCGCGGATTCAGGCCCGCACCGGCATGGCCGGGAAAGCGTTCTTCACTCGCATTGCCGGGCGTGCTCAGGTGGGTGTCGGTGCTGCCGATGAACCCGTACTTGAAGGGATTCACCCCCAGCGTGCCTTCCAGCCGCAGCCCTTCCTTCAGCGCCTCGCGCAGAAAATCCTGCTCCTTGGGCGGGCCGGTGTTGAGGCCGCCGAAACGCTTGCCGGTGAGATTGTTGTAGGGCAGCACCTCGAAGCCGCAGAGCTCGTCGAGCGAGCCCGCGCCCATGGTGTTGAGGCATTCCGACTGGCCCTTGTGCTGGTAGATCTCCGCCAGCGGCTCGTTCTGCTGCCTGAGCTGCGCGAACTCGGCGGTGTAGTCGCGACCGGCATCGTCTTTGGTCTGGAACATCAGGCCGGCACTCAGGTTTGAGTTGTGCGGAATGGTCAGGTAGTTGCAGCCGTCGCTGGCCTTGCACTGCTCGCCGAGCGCCTTCCAGAGAAACTCCGGCGCCGGATATTCCTGGTACGCGGGCGGAATCTCCGGCACCACCTCGGTCTCGAAGATCACGTTGCGGTGCAGGTTGTTGGACTGCGGCGCAGCGGTGTACTCGTAGCCGACGAAAGTGGTGAAGCGGCATTCGTCGCTGCGGTCGTAGTAGGCCTCGGCGGCGCGCTGGATATCGCGCCAGGGTGTCTTGGCCGCCTCCAGGCAACGCTCGCCATTGACGCCGCAATACGGCAGGCGCGGCACCGACTTGCCGCCATCGGCATCGGGCAGGCCCGGCGTGCCCGGCCCGAACAGGTTGAAGAAGACGAAAGCCTGATCCGGCGACTGCCGATAGAAAATGCACTCCGGCGCGTTGTAGTCGGCGTTGTTGGGATTGGTGCAGATCTCGGTTTCGCCGAGCAGCTCGGAGTGATCGGTAACCGCAGTGAAATCCAGCGGCCGCGACAGCTGCGCGCTGCGGGTCGGCTCGCCGTTGGCATCGTAGGGCTGGATGCCCAGCTTCTCGCCGAGCGCGAAACGGTAGGCGTCGTGCGGCGTGGTCAGCGTGCCCTGGGTATTGGCGTCCAGCGAGTAGCTGGTGTGGACGTGCAGGTCGCCGAAGTAGGGCGTGCGCAGGCCGTTGTAATTGCGGCAATGCCGGCTGGCCACCGGCGTGGTCGGGTCGCTGCCCGCCTGGGTCGGCAGGCTGCTCTCACCGTGGCAGGCCAGCAGCAGCAGCGATGCGGCCATGATCGCGCCAGGGCGGCAGTAGCGGCGCAATCTGCTCATGCATTGATACCGGCCGCGGCCATGAATGCCGGCCGCTCACCGCCGCCGTGCAACACCAGATTGCTGCCGGAGACATACGAGGCCGCAGGCGAAGCCAGCCAGACGCAGGCCGCGCCGACATCCCCCGGCGCGGCCAGGCGGCCCAGCGGCACGGTGGCCGCGACAGCGGCAATGCCCTTGTCGTCGCCGTAGTGCAATGCCGACTGCTCGGTGCGCACCAGTCCCGGACTCACTGCCACCACCCGCACTTTCGGCGCCCACTCCACCGCCAGCGACTGCGTCAGCGACAGGATGCCGGCCTTGGCCGCGCCATAGGCGGCAGTACCTGGCGAAGGCCGCAGCGCCGAAACGCTGGCGACGAACACGATCACCCCGCCGCTGGCTGCCGCCTGCATCAGCGCATTGGCCTTCTGCGCCAGATGCAGCGGTGCGAGCAGATTCAGCGCGATGATTTTTTCATGGAAGCGCGGCGACGCCTGGTCAGCCAGCGCGAACGGCGCGCCGCCGGCGTTGTTGACCAGCACGTCCAGCCGGCCGTACTGCGCAGCGATGCCCGCGAACAGGGCGTCGACTGCCGCCGCATCGCGGACATCGCAGGCCATGAACAGCGCCTGTTTTCCGTCCACTCGCGGCAGTTGCGCCGGCGCTTCGCGACCACACACCAGCACCGTATCGCCCGCGGCAAGAAAACATTCGCTGATGCCGCGACCGACGCCCTTGGCGCCGCCGGTCACCAGTACCACCCTGGGCTGTGTCACGTCGGTTCCCTCATGGAGTTGTCGCCATGCTAGGGCATCATCCCAGCCGCTCCGTAGTCCGAAAGGATGACGCTCGCCAGACGTGGTTTGGCAAAGATGCAGGCCATTCACCGCATCCGCACCGGGGCGCAAAACGCATGTCCAGCAAACCCGTCCCCGAAGGCCGCTACGCGACACTCGCCAACGGCTATCGCGTGCATTTTCTCGACGAGGGGAGCGGTCCGGTACTGGTGCTGCTGCACGGCTCCGGCAACGGGGCCTGCGGCATCAGCAACTTCCGCGGCAACATCCCGGCGCTGGTCGCAGCCGGCTATCGGGTGATCGCGCCCGACCTGATCGGCTTCGGTTATTCCGACAAGCCCACCGATGTCGAATACCCGCTGGACTTCTTCATCGAGTGCTTGAAGCAGTCGCTGGATGCGATTGGGGTTGATCGCTACACACTGATTGGCAACTCGCTCGGCGGTGCGGTGGCGCTGGGTTTTGCGCTGGCGCACCCGGAGAATGTCGAGCGGCTGGTGCTGATGGCGCCGGGTGGCCTGAACGATCTGCCCGACTATCTCGCCATGCCCGGAATGGCGGCGATGTTCGCGCTCTACGGCTCCGGCAAGCCCGTCACCGAAGCGGCGATGAAGGACTTCTTCATCAAGGCTTTCGTCGTGAACCCAGACTGCATCAGCGACGCGCTGGTTCACGAACGCGCGGAAATGGCCAAGGGCCAGAATCCGCAGGCGATCAGGACCATGAAGGTGCCGAACCTGACCGAGCGGCTTGGCGAGATTGAATGCCCTGCGCTGACGCTCTGGGGCCTCAACGAAAACATGATGCCGGACAGCGGCATCCTGAAACTCGCCAAGGGTCTCAAGCACGGTCGCATGGTGCTGGTGCCGCAGTGCGGACACTGGGTGATGATCGAACATCGCGAATTGTTCAATCGCACCGTCATCGACTTCCTGCGCCATGGATAAACAGAAAGCAGTCATTCCTTTAGTCGGAATGACTCCCGCGAAGGCGGGAATCCAGGGGACGATTGATGCTCTCCGCCACAAAGACTGGATTCCCGCCTGCGCGGGAATGACAAACTGAAATGGCACTCTCCACCACTCGCATTCACGCCCTCGGCGACGAACTGTTCACAGCACTCCGCAGCCGCAGCGTGCTCAGCCCGCTCACCGAGCGCGAGCCGGGCATCGCCATCGCCGACGCCTACCAGATCTCGCTGCACCTGCTGGAGCGTCGCCAGGCCGAAGGCGAACGCGTCATCGGCAAGAAGATCGGCGTCACCAGCAAGGCTGTGCAGGACATGCTCGGCGTGCATCAGCCGGACTTCGGCTTTCTCACCGACCGCATGCACATCGCCGACGGCAGCACCATCTCGCTCCGGCAGGCCGGCCTGATCCAGCCGCGCGCCGAGGGCGAGATTGCCTTCGTCCTGAAGCAGGACCTGCGCGGCCCGGGTATCACCGCCGCACAGGTGCTGGACGCCACCGATTACGTCTCGCCCTGCTTCGAGATCGTCGACTCGCGCATCCGCGACTGGAAGATCAGGATCGAGGACACCATCGCCGACAATGCCTCCTGCGGGGTGTTCGTGCTGGGCCGTGATCGCATCGCACCGCGTGCGCTCGACTTGAGCCTGGTGGCGATGGCCATCGACAAGAACGGCGCCCAAGTTGCCGCCGGTCTCGGCTCGGCCGTGCAGGGCCATCCGGCGAACGCCGTCGCCTGGCTGGCCAACACCCTGGGCGCTTTCGGGATTCCTTTCCTCGCCGGCGAGATCATCCTGTCCGGCTCGCTGGCGCCGCTGCTGCCGGCGGTGGCGGGCGACCATTTCGAAATGAAGCTGGCCGGCATAGGCTCGGCCTCGGTCACTTTCGCCGCATAGGAGCCCGGCCATGAAACCCCTCATCAACATCGCGGATGCGCCGCTCCTCGGCGAACTGAAACATGGCGAGGTGTTCGAGGTGCGCATGCGCGGCCTGTCCGACGAGGCGGGTGGCAAGGCCATTGGTGCCAACCTGAGCACGGTGCCGCCGGGCAAGGCCGCCTTCCCGTTTCACCACCATTACGCCAACGAAGAGCACTTCTACGTGATCTCCGGCACCGGCACGCTGCGCGCCGGCAGTGAAACCTATCCGGTACGGGCGGGCGACTACATCGTCAATCCGGCCGGTGGCCCCGAGCATGCGCATCAGCTGATCAATACCGGCAGCGTCGAGCTGGTCTATCTCGGCATCTCGACCCGCATCGCACCCGAAGTGGTCGGCTATCCGGATTCCGGCAAGACCGGTGTCGCAGCCGTACCACGCGGCGCACCGGGGCCGGCCCGGTTTCTGGTGGCCGACGGCGACCGCGCCAGGCTCGACTACTGGGACGGCGAAGACGGCTCCCAGCTGCGTGCCCACCTCCACTCCGCCAGCAACACCGAATCCTGAAAATCATGTCCAAGATCAAGTGCGCCATCATCGGCCCCGGCAACATCGGCACCGACCTGATCTACAAGCTCAAGCGCAGTGCGGTGCTGGAGCCGGTCTGGATGGTCGGCATCGACCCTACCTCCGAGGGCTTGGCCCGCGCCCGTGACATGGGCCTGAAGACCACCGACCAGGGTGTGGATGGCCTGCTGCCGCATGTGCTGGCCGACGGCGTGCAGATCGCCTTCGATGCCACCAGCGCCTACGTCCACAAGGCCAACTCCGACAAGCTCAATGCGATGGGCGTGCTGATGGTCGATCTCACGCCTGCTGCCATCGGCGGACTCTGCATACCGCCGGTGAACCTCAAGCAACATGCCACCGCGCAGGCGATGAACGTCAACATGATCTCCTGCGCGGGGCAGGCGACGATCCCCATCGTCCATGCCGTGTCGCGCATCCAGAGCGTGGGTTATGCCGAAATCATCGCCAGCACCGCGAGCAAATCCATCGGCCCCGGCACGCGCGCGAACCTGGACGAGTTCACCTACACCACCTCGAACGCCATCGAGAAGATCGGCGGCGCGAAAAAGGGCAAGGCGCTGATCGTGGTCAACCCGGCGGAGCCGCCGATGATCATGCGCAACACCATCTATTGCCTGACCGAAGACGCGCCCGACCAGCAGCGCATCACCGAGTCGATTTTGCAGATCATCGGCGAGGTGCAGCAGTACGTGCCCGGCTATCGACTGGTCAACGGCCCGGTGTTCGAAGGTAACAAGGTCGGCGTCTGGATGGAGGTTGAAGGGCTTGGTGACTACCTGCCCAAGTACGCGGGCAACCTCGACATCATGACCGCCGCTGCCACCCGCACTGCCGAAATGTTCGCGGAGGAAATCATTGCGGGTCGTTATCAACTGCAAGCTGTTGCCGTGAAGGAGGCTGCGTGATGGTTGTCATTCCCGCGAAGGCGGGAATCCAGAAACCGCGCAGGTATTTCCACCCTTGCAACTGGATGCCCGCCTGCGCGGGCATGACGAGTTGTAGTTTTTGATGAGGAACACGCAATGAGCGAATTGAAGAATCTCAAGGGCCGCAAGGTCCTGATCCACGACATGGCGCTGCGCGACGGCATGCACGCCAAGCGCGAGCAGATTTCAACCGAGCAGATGATTGCGGTAGCCACTGCGCTGGATGACGCGGGTGTGCCGCTGATCCAGGTCACGCACGGCGGTGGTCTGGGCGGCAACTCCTTGCAGCATGGCTTTGCGCTGCACAGCAACGAGCAGTATTGGCAAGCAGTGATTCCCAGGATGAAGCGCGCCAAGGTGTCCTGCCTGCTGATTCCGGGCCTGGGCACCATGCGGGAATTGCAGAGCGCCTACGACCACGGCGTGCGTAGCGTGCATGTCGCCACCCATTGCACGGAGGCAGACACCAGTCCGCAGCACATCGCCTATGCACGCAAGCTGGGCATGGATACGACGGGCTTCCTGATGATGGCCCACCTCAACGATGCCAAGGGCTTGGCCGCACAGGGCAAGCTGATGGAATCTTACGGAGCGCAGACCATCTACATCACCGACTCCGCCGGCTACATGCTGCCCAACGATGTGATCGAGCGCGTGCGTGCGCTGCGCGAAGTGCTTAAAGCCGAAACCGAAATCGGCTTTCACGGCCACCACAACCTCGGCATGGGCATTGCCAATTCCATCGCGGCGATTGAAGAAGGGGCCAGCCGCATCGACGCCTCGGTCGGCGGCCTAGGTGCCGGTGCGGGCAACACGCCGCTGGAGGTCTTCGTCGCCGTCTGTGATCGCATGGGTATCGAGACCGGCTGCGATCTGTTCAAGCTGATGGATCTGACCCAGGACATCATCTTCCCGATGATGGATCACATCGTGCGCGTCGATCGCTCCTCCCTCACGCTCGGCTTCGCCGGTGTCTACTCCACCTTCCTGCTGCACGCCGAGCGCCTGGGCAAGAAGTACGGCATTCCCTCGCGCGACATCTTGGTCGAGCTGGGCCGCAAGAAGATGATCGGCGGGCAGGAAGACATGATCGAGGACACCGCGCTGACGATGGCCCGCGAGCGCGGGTTGCTGAAGGGCAGCGCTGCCTGATGGCAAACGAAAAAGCTCGACGTCATTCCCGCGCAGGCGGGAATCCAGGTGGCTTTTGATGTTCTCCGCTAACAAAACTGGATTCCCGCCTGCGCGGGAATGACACAGATTTACTAAGGAGTGTCGCCATGGCGAGTGCGAAAGACTTCACCCCCATCGTCATCTCGTATGCCTTGTGCATCGCTGCCGGTGCAACGGTGCTGTATGGCTTGCAACTGCCGCCGCTGTGGGATGCCTTTGCCGCCGATATCGTGGCAACCCTGGTGATCTTCGGCTTCAGCCTCGCCTATAAAAACTCCAGCTTCTACGACGCCTACTGGAGCGTGATCCCTCCACTGCTCGCCGTGTTCTGGATGTCGGCCTACCCGGGCGCATCCAGCGACCCACGCGCGTGGATGGTGATGGCGCTGGTGTGGCTGTGGGCGATTCGTCTCACCACCAACTGGTCGCTGTACTGGGGCGGACTGCATCACGAAGACTGGCGCTACCCGCTGGTGCGTGCACGCGCAGGCCGGTACGCCATCCCGGCCGATTTGTTCGGCATCCATCTCTTCCCCACCGTGCAGGTGTTTCTCGGCTGCCTGCCGGTCTATGCGGTGATGACCCGCGTGGGCACGCCGCTGGGCTGGCTGGATGCACTGGCCTTCGTCGTCACGCTTGCCGCGATTGCCATCGAGCTGATTGCCGACTTGCAGCTGCATGCCTTCATCGCCCGCAAGCGCGAGCCCGGCAGCTTCATCAAGACCGGCCTCTGGGCCTGGTCGCGTCACCCCAACTACTTCGGCGAGATCAGCTTCTGGTGGGGGCTGATGCTGTTTGGCCTCGCCGCCGCACCTGATCAATGGTGGTGGATTATTTTGGGCGCCTTCGCGATGACCACCATGTTCAAGTTCGCCAGCCTGCCGCTGATGGACAACCGCAGTCTCGAGCGACGCCCGGACTACGCGGAACATATGCGCAAGGTCTCGGCCATCATCCCGCTGCCACCGCAAAAGTAGCTGCACGCACCCATCACCTGAATGGAGTAGGACGCTGGGGCTTCAACATCGCACCATGCCAGCCTGCAAAACGACTTCAGCCACACAGCCAAAGGACATCGCACATGGGCGCCCCGATCAATCTCAAGATGCTTCTCGAATCCCAGACCATGCAGCGCGCGCCGTTCCCGGTGCCGATGGGCTGGTATCACGTCGATTTCTCCGAGAACCTGAAACCTGGCGAGATGCGCAACGTCTTCCTGTTCGGGCAGGAGTGGGTGCTGTTCCGCACCGAGGGCGGCAAGCCCGGCATGAGCGACCCGTACTGCCCGCACTTGGGCGCGCACATCGGCCACGGCGGCACCGTCTGCGGCGAGCATCTGCGCTGCCCCTTTCACCACTGGGAGTACGACACCGACGGCAACTGCAAGGTCATCCCCTACGCCAAGGTGATGCCGCCGATCACCAAGAAGGGGCCGATTCTGCGCACCCTGCCGACGGTCGAGAAATACGGAATGATCTGGAGCTGGTTCCACCCGGCCTGCGAACCACCGGCCTTCGAGCTGCCCTACATCCCGGAGATGGAGGACGCCTCGGGCTACACCGGCAGCCGCCGCGGCAGCTGGACGGCGAACACCTGCATCCAGGAGATTGCCGAGAACGGCCCGGATGTGGCGCACCTGAAGTTTCTGCACAACGCCCCGATGATCCCGCCGGTCGAGATCACCTACGACGGCCCGAAGATGCGCCTCGACATCGGCATGGGCTACATCGTCGGCGACAGCTACGGCCCAGGCCTCAACGTCTTGCACTTCACGCAGAAGGAACCGACCACCGGCCAGCCGATCGTTGCGACCATGATCTCGTACACGGTGCCGGTGACGCACGACAAGAGCCAGATGAACATGTCGTTCCGCCACATCGACTTCCCTGCGGGCAGCCCCGAACTGCACTTCACCAAGAAGCAGATCGACCACATGATCGGCAACGCCGAGGGTGAGGAGAGCGCAGGCTTCGAGAGCGTCGATTTCATCGTCTGGAACAACAAGCGCTTCCGTCCTAATCCATTGCTCTGCGATGGCGACGGCCCGATCCTGCAGTTCCGCAAGTGGTTCAAGCAGTTTTACGCCGAAGTGCCCAAGTTCAACGACGCCGTCTGAGCTGAAAGCATCGCCTAAATGCCTCCGTGTCGGTCGCCGACACGGAGGTTTTTCATTGAATGGAGCAGCGACGATGGCAGTGGTGAAGGTAATTGGCCGCGATGGCAGCGAGCGCAGCATTGAAGCCAGCAGTGGCCCGCTGATGGAAGCACTGCGCGATGCCTCGACAGGCATCGAGGGCACCTGTGGCGGCGCCTGCTCCTGCGGCACCTGCCACGTTTACGTGGACGCCGCTTGGGTCAATAAGCTGCCAGCCAAGAGCGACGACGAGCAGTTGATGCTCGATGCCATCGGCGATCTGGTGCCGCTCAAAGCCGGCTCGCGCCTGTCCTGCCAGATCACCTTGAGCGAGCTGTTGTCCGGCATCACGGTGGAAGTCGCACCGCCGCTGTAGCCGTTGCATTGGCTCGCTCTATCGCCGATCACCGCTTGACCATCCTTTTGGTTAACGACACAGGGCAGCAGTTTCAAAGGTGCCAGATGCGGCCGTCCGTCCGCTTTGCAACGCTGGCTCAATGCCTTCTTCTGGTCGAGCTTGAATAAACCAATATCATCCATGTCAGAGGTAAACAATGGTCATGTAGCTTTCGCCGCGGCGGGCCTCAGCGGCTGGCGTTAGCTTATTTGGTGCCCAGATTCGATGGACACAAAGTGACCCTATCGGCGGGCATGTTTTTCGCGACGCGAGAAACACATTTGGTTCCAGGACTCGCAGCTCCAACTCGCCTTGCGGCGGTGCATCCGATTCGACAGGAGTGAGAAAGACGCGTAGCGTTCGTCCTGTTGTACATCGAGTTTTAGAGTCCTGCGAGATCCGACCGCCCCCACGCGGCTGTCCTCACTTCACGTTCTTTCTTTCTTGTGTGCACACCCCCGCGGACAATTCCGTCCGTATTGACCAAGGTAGAAAGCAACATGAGCGATATCACGACAGGCACCGTTAAGTGGTTCAACGACACCAAGGGCTTCGGCTTCATCACTCCCTCTGCAGGAGGTGAAGACCTATTCGCCCACTTCAAGGAAATCCAGGGCGACGGTTTTAAGTCGCTGGCAGAAGGCCAGAAGGTCGAGTATGTGGCTGCACGTGGTCCGAAAGGCATGCAGGCCACGCGCATCCGTCCCGTCTAAGACGCAGCGCAAACGGTGTAAGAGAAGACCGCGCCCTGGAGCGCGGTTTTTTTTGGCCAACGTGAATG
>JBKJJE010000006.1:0-16053 GCA_046598075.1 Stagnimonas sp. | reverse complement strand
CGGGTGCTGTTGGTGGTCTCGGCGTAGGCGTCGGGGTTGTTCTCCAGCGCGCCGCCGTTTTCCCGCTCGATTTCTTCCAGCGCCAGCGCGGCATCGGGGTTCACATCGGCAATGGCGCGCACGATGCTGTACTCCTGCGTGAGGTTGTGTACGCCCTCCACTGCCACCCAATGGTCGAACAGCGGCGTGCCGTCGGCGCGCACCGCGTCGGCATCGGCAGCTGCATAGCCACCGACATTGCCGCCCATGCTGACGGCGAAATTGAACACCTGCTTGATGCTGGGATAGCGCTGCATGAAGTAGCGCGCCGCGACGATGGAATCGGCCGCCCCATCACGGATGCACCAGCCATAGTTCTCCACCGGCGTTTGCAGCTGGCCGGTGTAGTCCATGGCAATCGCCACCGCCCCCTTGGCCGCGACTGATTGCAGATGCCTGCGCCAGCTGCAGGAGTCATTGCCGTGGCCGTGGAACATCACCACCAGCTGGGTCGGTGCTGCCGTCGCCGGCAAGGCATAGCGGCCGGAGGCCAGGCCCTGGAGACTGGCCAGACCAATGCCCTCGTCGCTCATCAAGCCCAGGCGCGGATCAGTGTGCTGCGCACAGGGAATCTCGATGGCCTTGCCAGCGCCTGTGCCACCGCCGGGCACGCCAGCCAGAACACCTGGCGAGCCTTTGCAGGCCTGCAACACGAAGCACACAGCAACAGCAACAGCCACTCGATAAATGTCAGGCATCGATTTTTCCTCCAGCGTGCTGCTTTGATTGCAACTTGTGACACGATCATCAGCATTGGCTGTCTGGCTGTCCAGCCAGGGCTGCCAGCAGCGTTTGCGGATCTGCTGTGGCGATGGCCCGGACTCCCGTAACATTGCCCAACGCACCTGCCACTCCAGATCTTCATTCTCATGAAATCCCTGCTACTCGCTGCCGCCATCGCTGCCACCTTTCCTCTCGTGACTGCTGCCAAGCCCGTGACCGACGCCAAACCCTTCACCTACAACGAGCTGGTGCGCTTCGACCGCGTCAGTGACCCCGCCGTGTCACCGGATGGCCGCGTCGCCGCCTACACGCTGCGCGAGACCGATTACCAGGGCAACAAGGGTCAGCGCAGCCTGTGGCTGGTGGCGACCGATGGCAGCAGCCCGCCGCGCCGGCTCACCGGCAGCGGCAATGCCAGCGATGGCCGCTTCGGCGCCGATGGCGCGCTGTATTTTCTGAGCAGCCGCAGTGGCAGCCAGCAGGTCTGGCGGCTGACGCTGGATGGCGGTGAGGCGACCGCCGTCACTGCCCTGCCCCTGGATGTCGGCGCCTTTGTCCTGGCCCCCGGTGGCGATGCACTCGCGGTGGCGCTGGAGGTATTTCCCGACGCGAAGACGCTCGCCGAAACCAAGGAGCGGCTGGACAAGCTGGAGAAATCTCCGAGTGTCGGCACCCTCTACACCCAGTTGTTCGTGCGCCATTGGGACACCTGGAAAAACGGCACCCGCAGCCAACTGTTCACGCTGCCCCTCGCCGGTGGCAAGGCGGTTGGCGAGCCGCTGGCGGTGACGGGAGCACTTGATGGTGATGCGCCCAGCAAGCCTTTTGGCGGCGCGGAGGAGTTCACTTTTGCCAAGGATGGCAAGACCCTGTTCTTCACCTTGCGTGAAGCCGGCCGCACCGAGCCCTGGAGCACCAATCTCGACCTCTGGCAGGTGCCAACCGACGGCAGTGCCAAACCAAAGAACCTGACGCCCGACAACGATGCCACCGATGTCGGACCGGTGGTCTCGCCCGACGGCAGCCTGCTGGCCTGGCGCGCCATGAAGCGGCCCAAGTTCGAGGCGGATCGCTACGCGGTGATGGTGCGCGATCTCAAAACCGGCAAGGTGCGCGAACTGGCGAAGGACTGGGACCGCTCGGCAGACAGCCTAGCCTTCTCGCCTGATGGCAAGACCCTGGTCACCAAGGCAGATGATCTGGGCCAGAACCGGCTGTTCGCGATTGATGTTGCCAGTGGCAGCGTCACGGCGCTGACCGGCGACGGCACAGTGGAAGGTTTTGCGGTGGGCAAGAGTGGCATCGTCTACGCGCACAACACGCTCGGCCGCCCGACCGATCTGTTTCTGCGCCCCGATTGCGCCGCTGGCGAGAGCTACCAGCGGCTGACGCGCCACAACGCCGCCGCCCTCGAAGGTCTCAGGTTTGGCGAATACGAGCAGTTCAGCTTCAAGGGTGCTGGCGACGACACCGTCTACGGCTACGTGGTGAAGCCTGCCAACTACGAGAAGGGCAAGAAGTATCCGGTCGCCTTCATCGTCCACGGCGGACCACAGGGCAGCATGGGCAATCACTTCCATTACCGCTGGAACCCGCAGACCTACGCTGGCGCCGGCTATGCAGTGGTGTTCATCGACTTCCATGGCTCCACCGGCTACGGCCAGGCGTTCACCGATTCGATCAGCGGCGACTGGGGCGGCAAGCCGCTTGAGGATTTGCAGAAAGGCTGGGCGCACGCGCTGAAGACCTACAGCTTTCTTGACGGCACCAGGGCAGCGGCGCTGGGGGCCAGCTACGGCGGCTACATGATGAACTGGATCGCAGGCAACTGGCCCGATGCGTTCAAGGCCATCGTCAGCCACGACGGCGTGTTCGACAACCGCAGCATGGGCTACTCCACCGAGGAACTCTGGTTCGATGAGTGGGAGCACAAGGGCACGCCGTACGAAAACCCGGCAGCCTACGAGAAGCACAATCCCGTCAACCACGTCACCCGGTGGAAGACGCCAATGCTGATCATCCACGGCGCCAAGGACTACCGCATTCCCATCGAGCAGGGCCTTGCTGCCTTCACCGCCCTGCAGCGGCAGGGCGTGCCCTCGCAATTGCTGGTGTTCCCGGACGAGAACCATTGGGTGCTGAAGCCGCAGAACTCGGTGCTCTGGCACCAGAGTGTCGAGAACTGGCTGGGGCAGTGGCTGAAAAAGTAGATCGCGACAATCGCTGCACCCGCATGGATTCCACATGACCGCTTCACGCCTTGCACTCTGCGCCGCCCTGTCGCTGTCCGCCTGTTCAGGGTCAGGGGGTCGTCTCGACCCGCCAGTACGGGTGGCTGACCCGTCTGAAGCCGAGGTGAGGGCTGCCTTGGGACGCGCGCAGGCGGCGACAGAGATCACTGCCGAGGGCCTGCTGCGCCACATCAAGATATTGGCCAGCGATGCCTTCGAGGGGCGCAAGCCAGGCACCGGCGGTGAGGATGCGACGGTCAACTACCTCGTCGGCCAGTTCAAGGCGCTGGACCTGCTGCCCGGCTCGCAGCGGGGCAGCTACACCCAGCTGGTGGAGCTGATGGGCATCACCAGCGAGGCCGGCCTGAAGATCACGGTCAAGGGTCAGCCGCTGGCGCTGCGGCAGGGCCTCGATTACGTCGCGGCGAGCGTGCGCTTCGAGCCGGATGTGGACGTAAAGGAAGCGCCGCTGGTATTCGTCGGCTACGGCGTACAGGCGCCCGAATATGGCTGGGACGACTACAAGGGCCTGGACGTGCGTGGCAAGACGCTGGTGATGCTGATCAATGATCCGCCGGTGCCCGATGCCCATAATCCCGCGCAACTCGACCCGGCGATGTTCAAGGGCCGGGGCATGACCTACTACGGGCGCTGGACCTACAAGTACGACATCGCCAGCCAGCTCGGTGCTGCCGCTGTGCTGATCGTCCACGAAACCGAGCCCGCCGCCTATCCCTGGGCGGTGGTGCAGAACTCCTGGGGCGGCACCGAACGGTTCGAGCTGAACGCCGATCACCGCAACCTGAAGCGGGTGCCGGTGCAGGGCTGGCTGACGCTGGAGAAAACCCGCACGCTGTTTGCGGCGGCCGGCCTCGATTTCACCGCCCTCAAGGCTGCCGCCGCCCGCCCCGGCTTCGTGCCGATAGCACTCGATGCCACCGCCACCGCCCATGTCCGCAATACGCTGCGCTCGGTAGAATCGCGCAACGTCGTGGCGCGCATCGCCGGCAGCGATCCGGTGCTGGGCAAGCAGCACATCATCTACAGCGCGCACTGGGATCACCTCGGTCGCGACCGGACGCTGGCCGGCGACCAGATCTTCAATGGCGCAGTGGACAATGCCTCCGGCGTCGCCGGCCTGCTCGAGATCGCCCGGGCGTATCAGGCGCTGCCGACACCGCCCAGGCGGTCGATCTTGTTCCTGGCGGTGACCGCCGAGGAACAGGGCCTGCTCGGCTCCCGCGCCTACGCTGCCAAACCGCTCTACCCGATCGCCGACACCCTCGCCGACATCAACATGGATTCGCTCAACCCCTGGGGGCCGACGCGGGACATCCAGGTGGTCGGCTTTGGCCAGAACACGCTCGAGGACACGCTGATCGAGGCCGCCAGAGTCCAGCACCGGGTCGTCGCCGCCGACAAGGCGCCCGAACGCGGCGGCTTCTACCGTTCTGACCAGTTCGAGTTCGCCAAGGTGGGCGTGCCGGGCCTCTACACCACCGGTGGCGAGATGTTCATCGGCAAGCCGCAGGACTGGGGCCGCAACCAGCGTGCGGGCTTCACCAGCAACGACTACCACAAGCCCTCGGACGAGGTGAAGCCGGACTGGGATCTGTCGGGTGCAGTGCAGGATGTGCAGCTGCTGTTCGATGTCGGCGCCAGGCTGTCCGGCGACGGCCCCTGGCCTGCATGGAAGGACGGCTCCGAGTTCAAGCTGGCGCGCGAGCGGCCATCCAGCATCAATCGATGAAGAGGGCGGCGCTGCTTGCAGGGTGCAGCCCCAGGGAGCGGTGCTGAAGCACCCGACACCGCGTAAACCAGAAACCCCTACCTTGGCAGGGGTTTCTGGTTGAAGTCGGCACATCTGCGGACAGGGTGCTGGAGGCTGCGGTCGGAACTGAACCGGCGTACGCGGAATTGCAGTCCGTTCCGTTACCCACCTAACCAACACTGCACCCATTTTTCTGTTCCGTACTTTTAATATTTCCAAACCTCTGCGACCCACATAACTGCCAAGACCGGCTTCGTTTTGCGGAACAGATTTCGTGAATTAAATGGCAGCATTCCTTTCGACCAGGCTGGCCGAGTGAGGCCGAGTGCGCGAGGCCACCGCGATGCTCCTATTGCGGAGCAAATCTGCCACGCTATTTCGTCCTAAATCATCTGCCGATACTGCTCAGTGCGGTCAGTGTCAGCACGCATCGCCTAGATCGCTACCGCGATCTTGGAGCTTAGAAAGTTGGCTTCAAAGTTCGCAGTGGGCAGAGCCTTGCTGACCAGAAAGCCCTGCATTTCGTCGCAGCCGAGCAGGCGGAGCAGCCGGGACTGCTCTTCGGTTTCCACGCCCTCGGCGACGACCTTAAGCTTGAGCGCATGGGCCAGGGTGATGATGGTCGAGACCAGCGCCAGACCGTTCGGGCCACTGGTCATCTCGATGATGAAGGAGCGATCGATCTTCAGGGCATCCACCGGCAGGCGGCCCAGATAGCTCAAGGACGAAAAGCCGGTACCGAAATCGTCGATGGCGATACTGACGCCCATGTTGCGGATGGCCTGCAGTGTCGGGATGCTGGTCTTGATGTCTTCGATCGCCAGACTTTCGGTGATCTCGAGTTCAAGGCTGGCGGCGGCCAGTGGATCGTCACCGATGGCCTCTTTCAGCTCTTTCAGGAAACCCAGACTGCGCAGTTGCAGAGACGAGACATTTACCGCGATGCGTACGCTGCCGAGTCCCGCCAGTCGCCACCGCCGGGCGTCGGCGACTGCCGTGTGCAGGGCCCAGCGGCCGACAGCATGGATCAGCCCGGTTTGCTCCATCAGCGGGATGAACGCGGAGGGCGGCACCAGCCCGCTCTCCGGGTCGTTCCAGCGGATCAGTGCCTCTGCACCGGCGAGCATTCCGCTCGCCAGCCGGATCTTGGGTTGGTAGTGCAACTCGAACTCCTCACGCTCCAGCGCCTTGTGCAATCGCCGTTCGAGTTCGAGTTGTCCGGCCATTGCCGCTGACATTGCAGGGGAATAGAACAGGCAACGCTGGCCACCTGCCTTGGCGTTCTTGAGTGCCAGTTCGGCGTGCTTGATGAGAGTTTCGGCATCGAGTCCATCTTGTGGAAACAACGCCAGCCCGACCTTGGCAGAGATCTGAAAGTTCGCGTCGTTGATCTGGAATGGATGGGCCAGCAGCAGCGCTATCGACTCCTCAGCCCGCGCGATCACGTGCTGGCCGTCACGCACTTGCAGCGTCACTAGCAGAAACCGGTCGCCGCCCACCCGTGCTAAGCGCTGCGCGTCGCCGGTGCGCGCCGTCAGCCAGCCCGCGATCTGTTGCAGCAGCGCATCTCCGGCTTTTCTGCCCAGGCTGTCGTTGAAGTTCTTGAAGCGGTCGAGGTCGAGAACCGCGACCGCAAGTTCAATGTTCGTCTTGCTGGCAGCTGCTAGCCGGTCGCTCAGGAGACTCACGAAGAGATTGCGATTGGGCAGCCCGGTCAGCGGGTCATACTCGATGAGGTAGTTGAACTGCTCTTCTTTTTCGATGTGGCCGATGGCAAAGGCGATATCGCTTGCCAGATCGCCGAGCAGCTTCAGCTCGTCGTCGCGAAAATACTCGGCGTCGCGCGCGTACAACGCGAGCACGCCACGGCATTCCCCCGAGACGACCAGTGCAAGCAACGCCATAGCGTCCGTGTCTGGGGCGTTCGCGCCCCTTGCAATAGTTGCCACGCCATCCTGCGGCAGCTTGTGCAAGACGGCCGTTTTGTGGTCTGCCACCACGGTGCGCAGCGTGCGACCCAGCAGCGAGTCGTCTTCCGGTGCAGCGCAGCTCTGCTTGAGCCTCTGCAGATCGGCGTCGTTCATGCCGGATGCTGCAATGGGCACGAGCGCGCGGCTTAAAGGATCAACCACGCCGATCCAGGCCGTTCTGAAGCCACCCACCTCGCTCGCGATGGTGCAAGCCTCGCGGAACAGTTCGTCGCGGTCACTGGCGCGGACGATCAGGGCATTGATGCCACTCAGCATCGCATGCACGCGACTCAAGCTGCGAAACCGGATGTCCTCCAACTTGCGTTGGGTGATGTTGATGTGCATCACCACCGCGCCTCTCGGTACGGCCAGGCTCAGCGGTGTCACGGTGGCACAGAACCAGCGCTGCTCGGTGGGCGAGTGACAGGGATACTCCATCGAGAACGTGTGCAGTCGGCCGTTCAACACCCCCCGCATGCCCTCCGCCATTTCCGAGCCGCCGGCTGAGTCGCTGCCCACGGCCTGGTCGCAGGCGGCGAGATAGCTGTGCCCGGCACTGCAGGCCGCAGGGTCGAGGTCGCCAGCCCTGGCGAATCTCCGCCAGGCTTCGTTGACCGAGACGATCATGCCGTCCGCATCCAGCAGGGCGATATGGGCCGGCAGCGCATCGACGATTGCCGCCTGCCGCTCTGCTTCGCTGAAGCGCAGGTGTTCTTGTGCGCGGCGTAACAGCAGGATCTGCCCCTGCTGATCGGCCACGCTATCCACTTCGCCATCGGTGAGCTCAGCCAGGCGCTTCTCGGTGGCATGCAGGGTGACGATGAGGCTGGAGATTTCGGCGATGCCTTCAGCCGTGAGCAGAGGGCTGTGGGATTTCATGGCAGCTGCGGCGCCAGACCCAGCGCGCCTAGCAGCAGCTCGGTCTGGTTCAGCGTGCCGATGATGGTCTGCACCGGCGATGGCGAGAGCTTTACCAGCGCCGGCGTCATCAAAACTCCATCGTCGAGCGCGCGCTTCGGCTCTTTGAAAATGTCGACGATCTCGATCTCGTGGCGATCCACCAAATGGTCGCGGCAAAGCGCCTGCAGATTGGCGATGGCCTGCACCGAGTTGATGGTTTGTCCGGCGACGTACAGCCGAAACCGGAATACGCTCCGGCGGCTCATGGCGGGCTCACTTGTTGCTCGCGGTCGGTGAATCTGCGCCTCGCAACTCTCCGACCCGAATACGCCCGAGCGACAACTCGCTCTCCCGACTCTCGCCCGCCCGTACCAGCGCGGTCTTCTCCACCTGCTTGGCCAGCAGATGCACTTCAAGCGACTTCAGGCGAACCAGCAGCTCGGCCTCCTCGGCATCGAGCTGGATGCGTTTGAGGTTCTCGGCGACCTCGGCGGTCTCGTGATCCATGCGCTCGGCACGCTCCTTCTGCCAGCGCAGCGTGCCCATCAGCACCTCACCCGCGGCCGTGTAGGTATCGACCAGCGTGATGCCGGTATCGCTGAGCATCAGCTCTCGAACCTGATTGGAGTGCGCCGAGCCGCGCGACTTGATGATCGACAGACTGCGGTTGCGCTCGCCAGCCTGCTGCAAGTGTGCGAGGTGAATCCAGGTATCCGCGAGTGCGGATATCTGTAACGGTGCACCGCCCTCGGTGGGACTGGAGATTTCATCCAGCAGCCTAGTACAGACCAGCGTGATGCCGAGGGTTTTCGACCAGTCGATGAGACGCTCTGCCACGCTCTGTGCGCTCAGATCACTGCCGGACTTCGACCACGTCGAGATCGGGTCGATCACCAGGCAGCGCGCCTTGTGCTCCAGCGCCAGTGTCTTGATGCGCATCATGTAGATCTCAGCACTACCCTCGATCGCCCGCGCCGAAATCATCTTCAGCACGCCCGATTTCACGAAGCGCTGCAGACGAATACCCACCGAGTCGAGATTGCGGATCACCTCTGCGGCATCGGAGTCGAAGCTGACAAACAGGGTGTGCTCGCCGCGACCACAGGCGGCCTCAACGAAGGCGGCGGTGAGCGTGGTTTTCGCGGTGCCGGAGAAGCCCGTGATCAGCACGCTGGCGCTGCGGTAATAGCCACCACCCAGCATGGTGTCGAGCCGCTCGACACCGCTGGAAATACGCTCGGTGCCAGCCGTCGTTTGACGCTGCGAAGGTGCGCTGGCCACAGCCACCTCGAAACCCTTCCTGCCGATGAGAAAGGCCGACTCGTTTTCGTCAAAGCCGGAACCCCGACACTTCTGGATATGGATCGTGCGCTGCGAGACGCCCAGTACGATGCTGTGATTGAGGATCACCACGCAATCAACCATGAACTGCAGAGTGTTGGGCGAGGGCATCACATCGTCAGCATCGGCCTTGAGCGTAATGATGCCGGTCAGACCCTGCGCCAGCAGCCAGCCGTGAAGGCGGTGGAGTTCGCGCTTGCGCGCTGCATCATCCGGTAGCAGTGCGAGTACGATGTCGAGCGCATCGAACACGATGCGCCGCGCTTTCATCTGCTTGGCCTTGATCTCCAGTGCGGCGCACAGGCCGCTCAGATCGAAGTCGCCGGACTGCGCGATATCAGGCTGCAACTGCCCATTGAGAAAAAACAGCTGCTTCGCCTGCAAGGCTTCCAGCGGCCAGCCAAGGCCCTGCGCGTTGGCGACGATGCGCTCGGGTGCCTCCTCGAACGCGACGAAGATGCCGGGTTCCTTGCAGGCCACCGCGCCGTGGACCAGAAACTGCAAGCCAAAGATAGTCTTTCCGGAGCCAGGCCCGCCGACCAGCAGCGTCGTCCGACCGCGTGGCAACCCACCGCCGATCATCTTGTCAAAGCCCTCGATGCCCGTGTTGGCTTTGCTGATGGCTTTCACGACGGATGGTTTGGCAGCTTTCACGGGGGCCTCCACGAGCTGTGGATGTGCACGTTGGACGAGAGGCGGACAACGTGGCCCCCGAAGCTGAACGGCGGGCTGCGCTGAGGGCGGAGTGAGATCCTCGAGCCGTCCGGTAGTGACTGCTGTATGCACTACCCCCGATCTCACAGACTGTTGGGTTGCGGCTCTCTTCCAGTTTTCGCTATGGGCTGGCCTGCCCCCTACCGGAGAGCGCAGACCGTTCTGTTTAGACCTCAGTTTGCTCGGCCAGAAGGTAAGGCATCGTCGACCTCGATCCCGAGATATCGGACCGTGCTCTCCAGCTTGGTGGGGCCAAGGAGCCCTTGTAATGTTCGAAGGTTTTTCGTCCTTCTATAGATCAGTGCTGCCTTGGCGCGGCGCATCGTGTGCGTCCCATAGTTCGCGCGCTCGAGACCGACTGACCGAACCCACCCCTCAACATTACGGGCGTATTGGCGCGTCGACAGGTGAGGCTATTCCTGGATTCTGCTGGTGAACAGGAAGTCTTCGTCTCGCAGATCACTCTGTTTGATCCAGGCGCCGAGACACTGGCGAGTCGCCTCCGTGATCTCGAACTGCACTGGGCGATGTGTTTTTTGTTGCATCAACGACGTGCGTGATGCCAATGCGCTGCCGTGACAAACGTCGCGCGCCATCAACTGGACGAGATCACAAGCTCAAAGTCTGCTGTGGATCGCCAATTTGAACAGCGCGAGCAATCGGTCGGCATCGGCTTGGAAGTTGCAGACGGACTCGGATCGCCCAGATTTCCCGAAGCTTCAGAGGGGCTTTCTGACCGTCCGGTTTCCACCTACAACCAAAAACCTCTACAACCTGCTTCAGGTGCCGATTCCATCTCTTTTTCAAGAAATGGAGGCTGGGGTCGGAATTGAACCGGCGTACGCGGATTTGCAGTCCGCTGCATGACCACTCTGCCACCCAGCCAGAACCTGAAACTAAAAGCCCCGCAACGCGGGGCTCTGGTAAAAATGGAGCGGGAAACGAGATTCGAACTCGCGACCTATACCTTGGCAAGGTATCGCTCTACCAACTGAGCTATTCCCGCAACGAGGTGCGAATTATAGAGACGAAGCCTTTTGTGTCAAGGCATTTCTCAGCACCGGCCGCATCGGCGCTACTGCGGCATCGACTCCTTGAGCAGCGGCCATGCTGCGCGCAGGTAGATGGCCATCGACCACATGGTCAGCGCCGCCGCAATGAACAGGCAGATGAACCCCAGTTCGTAGATCGGCAGGCCGATGAAAGGCTGCTGCCAGATCAGCATGCCGATCGCCGACATCTGGAAGCCGGTCTTCACCTTGCCGATCGAACTGACCGCGACGGTGGTGCGCTGGCCCAGCTCCGCCAGCCACTCGCGCAAGGCCGAGATGGTGATTTCGCGACCGATGATGATGGCGACCAGCACCGCCATCACGTCGCCCTGGCCCTGCAGTTCGCGGTCGCGCAGCAGCATCACCAGGCTGACTGCCACCAGCAGCTTGTCCGCCACCGGATCAAGGAATGCGCCGAACTTGCTGGTCTGGTTCCATCTGCGGGCGAGATAGCCGTCCAGCCAGTCGGTAAAGCAGGCCAGCGCGAACAGCACGCAGGCCCACTGCCGCGCATGGGGCCAGCCGACATAGAACAGCAGCAGCACGACCGGGATGGCGGCCACGCGGCCAAGCGTGAGGGCGAGCGGGATGTTCAGGCGCATGCGACGAGCATAACCAATGCACAGTGCATCTGGTCAGTGGAAGCGGGCATAGATGCGCTCGGCCAGCGCGGTGTTGATGCCCTCCACCTTGGCGAGTGCATCGACGCCGGCGCGCTTCACTTCGCCCAGGCCACCAAAGGTGTTGAGCAGGGCGCGCCGGCGTGCGGGCCCGAGGCCTTCGATGTCCTCGAGCGAGGAGCTGACACGCGCCTTGTCACGGGCGGCGCGATGGCCGGCTATGGCAAACCGGTGTGCCTCGTCGCGAATCCGCTGGATCAGGTGCAGCGCGGGCGAATCCGGCGCCAGCCGCAAGGGCAGCTCGCGATCAGGCAGGATCAGTTCCTCCAGCCCTGGCTTGCGAGTGGGCCCCTTGGCAATCGCGACCACGCGCAGGTCGCTGATCTCCAGCTCGTCGAGGGCTTCGAGCGCGGCATTGAGCTGGCCGATGCCGCCATCAATGAACAGCACATCGGGCGCAGGAACCTCGCCGCTCTTGATGCGGGCGTAGCGGCGCTTCACGGCCTGGTGGATGGCGGCGTAGTCGTCGCCGCCGGTGATTTGCTCCCTGCCCTCACGCCGCTCGCCGTTCGGGGCATCGGTGTCGATGTTGAACTTGCGATACGCCGACTTCAGCGGCCCGTCTTGGTTGAACACCACGCAGCTCGCGACGGTACGCTCGCCCTGGGTATGGCTGATGTCGAAGCATTCCATGCGCCTGGGCGGATGCTCAAGATCAAGCGCGCGCTGCAATTCCAGCAAGCGGTCATCCATGCTGGCGGCTTCGACCAGTCGGGTGGATAGCGCCTGCGCAGCGGTGGCCTGCGCCATTTCCAGCAGGCGCAGCTTCGCCCCGCGTTGCGGCAGGCCAATGCTCACCTTGCGGCCTGCGCGGCTGCTCAGGGCACCTTCGAGCATGGTCTCTTCGCCCACTGCGTGGCTGACCAGGATTTCCGGCGGCGCGGGCTGGTCGAGGTAGTGCTGGCTGAGGAAGCTCTCCAGCAATTCCTCGGGTGCGGCGTAGGCAGCATGACTGGGAAAATGGCTGCGATGTCCCAGGTTCATGCCATCGCGCACGCTCATCACCACCACACAGCTGGTGGACTGGTGGGTGGCGACCACCACCACGTCGAGGTCCTCGGCGCCGCCGGTCAGCGCACGGCTTTCGCGCACGCGCTTGAGGGCGGCGATCTGGTCACGCAGGGCAGCCGCCTTCTCGAACGCTAAGGCTTCGGCCGCCTGCTCCATCTCCGTCATCAGGTCTGCGGCCAGCGCATCAGCCTTGCCTTCCAGCAGCCGGGTGGCCTTTCTGATGTCGTTCGCGTAGTCCTCCCGCGAGATCAGGTTCACGCAGGGGCCGGAGCAGCGCTTGATCTGGTACTGCAGGCAGGCCCGCTGGCGGTGCGCAAAGAAGTTGTCCCGGCAGGGCCGCAGCTTGAACAGTTTTTGCAGGGTGTACAGCGCCTCCTTCACCGCGCCGGCGCTGGGAAACGGACCGAAGTACCGGTGCTCGCCGGTCTTCGCCCCACGGTAGTAGCCGATGCGCGGAAACGGGTGCGCGCTGATCCGCACATAGGGGTAACTCTTGTCGTCGCGATAGACGATGTTGTATTTCGGCCCCTGCTCCTTGATCAGGTTGCTCTCGAGGATCAGGGCCTCGTCTTCGGTATGCACCAGGGTCACGTCGATGCGCTGGATCTGGCTCACCATCGCCTCGATGCGCGGATCTCCCGACGCCCGAAGGAAATAGCTGCCGACCCGCTTACGCAGGTTCTTGGCCTTGCCGACATAGAGCAACTCACCCTGCGCGCCATACATCCGGTAGACGCCGGGGGAGCTGCTGAGTTGCTGCAAAAAACTGCGGCTATCGAAAGCGGTTTCGCTCATGCTTGCATTGTCGCTCGCAAACCCGGCGCCGCACGAGGCTATTTCACCGGCCAGTAGATGTCGGTCTTCAGTGCTGCTGCCGGCTGGGTTGCCGGGTCGTCGACGTAGTGTTCCCAAGGCTGGCCGTTGTCCTCAAGGCCAGCCACGGTCTTGTAGGCAAGCAACTTGGCGTAGCTGGCCTCCATGTCGGCATAGGGGCCGATGTGGGTGAACTTCAGCGCGTTGCCGGCATAAGAGTTGATCGCCTTGATGCCGGTCTCTGCTGCCGGCGTGGCGCCGGGCTTGTTGACCGGCATCGCGGCATCGAACTCCCAGAACTTGCTGCTGTCGTCGAACTTGCGGGTGATCGCCATTGGCGCGCCCGCCGCCGCGAAACCATTGGCCGCCATCCACTCGCCGATCTTCAGGTACGCAGCACCCAGCTTGGTCGCCACCTCGGCACCATCACCCGCTGCCGAGGCAGCGTCCGACACCGCCAGCAGAGGGATAGCCGCAGTGGTCATCAATCGCGTCGGATTGATGCTGAGGTCATCCTTTGGCAAGGCCTCGATCAGCGGCTTCATGTTGGCAAGACCCTTTTCGTAGTCGGGGCCGATGAACTTTGGCAGCAGCAGTCCAAACCAGCGGTTGAGCGGGCTGGCCCCCATGTCGGCATCCATCGCCCAGACCACTTTGGTGCCCTCGCCGTCCGGCGTCAGGGTCTGCGTCACCACTGATGGCGCCATGTCCGGCAGCATCAACTTGATGGTGATCGACTTATTCGGTTCGACCGCGGTGATTTCCTGGCTGCCGTTGCCGACATTGGCATCGCCGCTGGCCCAGTTTTCTTTCGCGCCCACGCCCATCAGCGGGCCTTCGTACTGGTATCGGGTGTCGGGGTCCAGCGCGGCCCAGGGTGACCAGCGATTGAAGTTCTTGAAACCGTTGAGATAGGTGAACACCGTCGCGGGCTTGGCGGCAATGGTGATCGCGCGTTCAAGGTGGACTTGCCTGGGCAGGGCCAGCCCGATCACTGCCAGCGCGGCAAGCAGGCCAAACAAGCTGATCACCAGGATTTTCAGCACTCTCATTGTCCATCTCCCTTATGCGAATGCAGATGATGAATTTCCACGCACATGATGTCCACAAAAAAGCCCGGCAGAACCGGGCTTTGTTTGCGGCAGCAGCAGCTTAGTGGAACTGCTCTTCTTCGGTCGAACCGGTCAGCGCCTTCACCGAGGAGGAACCACCCTGGATCACGGTGGTGACGTCGTCGAAGTAACCCGTGCCCACTTCCTGCTGGTGGCTGACGAAGGTGTAACCCTGCTCGCGTGCGGCGAACTCGGGCTCCTGCACCATGTTCACGTAGTGCTTCATGCCCTCGCCATTGGCGTAGGCGTGGGCGAACTGGAAGGTGTTGAACCAGTTGATGTGAATGCCGGCCAGGGTGATGAACTGGTACTTGTAGCCGAGGTCCGACAGATCCTGCTGGAACTTGGCGATCTGGGTGTCGTTGAGGTTCTTCTTCCAGTTGAAGCTGGGCGAGCAGTTGTACGACAGCAGCTTGCCGGGGCAAGCCTTCTGCACGGCCTGCGCGAATTCACGCGCGAAGCCGATGTCCGGCACGCCTGTTTCGCACCACACCAGGTCAGCGTACGGCGCATAGGCGACGCCACGGCTGATCGCCTGCTCAAGGCCGTTCTTGACGCGGTAGAAGCCTTCCTGCGTACGCTCGCCGGTGAGGAACTTCTTGTCGTTGGCGTCGTGGTCGCTGGTGATGAGGTTGGCGGCCTCGGCATCGGTACGCGCCAGGATGAGCGTGGGCACGCCCAGCACATCGGCGGCGAAGCGCGCGGCGATGAGCTTCTCGCAGGCTTCCTGCGTCGGCACCAGCACCTTGCCGCCCATGTGGCCGCACTTCTTGGCCGCTGCCAGCTGATCTTCAAAGTGAACGCCGGCGGCACCCGAGACGATCATGTTCTTCATCAGCTCGAAGGCGTTCAGCACGCCGCCAAAGCCGGCTTCGGCATCCGCCACGATCGGCAAAAAGTAGTCGATGAAACCCTTGTCGCCCTGGCCAATGCCACGGCTCCACTGGATTTCGTCGGCGCGGGTGAAGGTGTTGTTGATGCGGCGCACCATGGTCGGCACCGAGTCGTAGGCATACAACGACTGGTCGGGGTACATGGTCTCGCTGGTGTTGCCGTCGGCGGCAACCTGCCAGCCGGAGAGATACACCGCTTCGAGGCCGGCCTTCGCCTGCTGCATGGCCTGGCCGGCGGTAATGGCACCGAAGGCATTGACGTAGCCCTTCTTGGCCTCGCCGTTGACGAGCTTCCAGAGCTTGGCCGCACCGCGCTTGGCGAGCGTGTGGTCAATGGCGACGCTGCCCCGCAGGCGGACGACGTCGGCGGCGGAGTAGCCACGCTTTACCAGTTTCCAGCGGGGGTTAGTGGCCCAGTCATGTTCTAGGGCTTTGATCTGCTCTTCGCGGGTGGACATCGTCAGCGTTCCTTTTAGGGAGTGAAAAACGGCCTTGAGCGCAGCGCCTTGTTGGTCAAATAACCATCACGCTGCGGCAATGGGCGCGGATTATAGCGACTGCTTTTTTGCACTGCACCAATTCAACAGCCGAGCTGAATATCCAGACCGGCAGCCGATCATCAGGGCGCTCGCCAGCTCGGACTAGCCGTCCAGCGCCACCCCGCGCAGGCGCAGTTTGGTGCGAAGCTCCGGCAGCGCCGCCTGCGCGGCTTTCTCGCCGGCCAGTATCGCCCGGTGCTTGCCCTCGAAATCGGTGGAACTGACCGTGCTCATGTCCGGCACGATCAGCACGTCCGCCAGCGG